>NZ_LIPP01000500.1 GCF_001418335.1 Streptomyces aurantiacus
CTGGTGATCGGCATGGCGAGCAGGCTCGCCATGCCGATCACCAGGGCCTTTCTGGCACGGGACCGCCGGGGCGGAGGCATGGGGGTGTGGTCTGCGAAGGTGCGGGTGATCACGTCGTCCCTTTCTGTTCGATCGAAAGTTTCGAGCATGTTTCCGAATTTCTGCGCAGACCTTACGGCGAGGCCAATAGGGCGTCAACCGGCTGTGCCGCAACGGATTTTGGATGGCTCAAGATGGGCGGCTCACCTCATGGGTCCCGCCAGTGCCCTTGTCGGGCAACGATTTCGCGTCTACATTCCGCAGATAATCGCCATTGTCCTCGAATGTTTCGAAGCCTGGTGCAGCGGCGGGCTTCGGCTCACGTCACCCGTGGGGTGATGGTGCCGGTACCCCGGTATGCCGGTACCAGGATCAGTGGTCCTACCTACAGGAGAGGTCTGGTTGCTTCGTCACCTCTGACGCACTGTGGACCCATGGACACCACCCAGCCCACCCAGCAGCCGGAGGTCAGGATCCGCGTGACGCCTCTGCGTCGCCTCAGCGGAGGCACGTACGTACCGCGCGGCAGCCGAGCAGTCACCGCACAGGCCGACGAGGCCGCGTGCACCGGGGGTCGGGAACGGCCCGCGCGGACGGGCGGTCGGCGCGCGACGCACGACTGAGCCCGGACAGCAACGCGGACGGCGGCGGTCCCACACCCATCGGTGTGGGACCGCCGCCGTCCTGCTGAAGCGTGACGTGACGTGGTGGGTCAGTCCGCCGCTCGGTTCGAGCCCGCCAACTTCCGCAGGTCGGGCCGCGGTCGGGCTTGTCTGCCCGCGGCCAGGAGCGCCACCAGCGCCGTCAGGGCCGCCAGCGCGGCGAGCACGGCGGCGAGACCGGCGAGCCACGGCGGCGCGAGAGTCAGATCCAGCGCGCGGGTCAGGCCGGGCGACTGGACGCGCCCTTCCAGGAGTTGGGCGACGGCGAGTGCCGCCGGAACCGCGATGCCCAGGGCGAGCACCGGCAACGTGCTGCGCCGGAACAGTGCCAGACCCACCAGCACACACAGTCCGCAGGCGCCGATCGCGAATCCGTAGGCGCTCAGGGAGGCTCCGTCCCGGTGCGGCGGGAAGTGGGCCAGACCGCACACCACGAGCACCAGGGCCGCGACCCACCGCGGCCAGGCGGGGGCGCCACCGCTCTTGGCCGTCCGGCCACGGCGGGCCCGGGCCGTACGGCCGATGGCGACCGTGCCGCCCTCGGCGATGAGCCGGTCCCCGGAGGGGGATCCGTCCTTGGACGAGTTGGAGCGTGCTCCGCCGGCGGTCGGCTTCGGTCCCTCTCGCGTCGGCGACTTGGCCCGCAGCCGGTCCTCGCGTACGCCGTCCGCCTGGGCCATGCGGCCGATCAGCTCCACGAGTTCCTCGACCGGCCGGCTGGTGGCGGCCGCCTGTACAGCGGCCTCGCCGCAGTGGCGTTCCAGCGGGGGCCGGTGCAGCAGCCCCATCAGCCTGGTGACGTCTTCCACAGGCCGGGCCTCGGCCGCCGCG
>NZ_LIPP01000501.1 GCF_001418335.1 Streptomyces aurantiacus
ACCCCCTACGGCACGCCCGACGCCCCCCGCATCGCCGTCCGCGGCGAAGCCCACCTCGAAGCCGACCCCGAAACCGCCCGCATCGGCATCACCGTCAACGCCCGCGGCACCGACCGCACAGACGCCCTCAACGACCTCACCCGCCGCAACACCACCGCCCTCGACCTCGTGAAGACCTACGGCGACGCCGTCGAAAAACTCGAAACCGGCACCTTCTCCATCACCCCCGAACTCACCAAACACGGCCGCGGCGAACGCATCCGCGCCTACCACGGCCGCGTCCACATCACCGCCGAACTCACCGACTTCACCGCCCTCGGCGAACTCACCACCCGCCTCGCCGACCTCGACCTCACCCACGTCGACGGCCCCTATTGGGCCCTGCGCCCCGACTCACCCGCCCACCGCCGCGCCAGACAACAAGCAGTACGCGAAGCAGTCCAACGAGCCCGCGAATACGCCGAAGCCCTCGGCACCACCCTCGCCGCACTCGTCGAACTCGCCGACACCGGAGCCGAGAACACCCACCCCTACGGCATGGAAACCGCGTCCCGCTCCCTGCGGGCCAAGGGCTACGACGCAGCCGCCCCGGACCAACCCCCGGCCCTCGACCTGGAACCCCAACGACAGCACGTGTACGCAGCGGTCAATGCCCGCTTCACCATGTCACCGCCCGTGCTGTGAACCCCACCGAAATGCTCATCAGAGCGCACCCCCGCACACTCCAATCCTTGTCAACACCCCTTCACGCAACGGTCGTTGAGTAGTCATGCAGCACCAATTCCCTACCCACTGGTAAGGCCTACGCTCGAACCATGCGCCGAGCAAAAATCGTCTGTACCCTGGGCCCCGCCACCGACTCGTACGACCAGATCAAGGCACTGGTCGAAGCCGGCATGGACGTAGCCCGCCTCAACCTCAGCCACGGCAGCCATGCCGACCACGAGGAGCGCTACCAGCGCGTACGCAAGGCCTCAGACGAGACCGGCCGCAGCGTCGGCATCCTCGCCGACCTACAAGGCCCGAAGATCCGACTCGGCCGCTTCACCGAAGGCCCCGTACTCCTTGAACGCGGAGACACCT
>NZ_LIPP01000502.1:0-1968 GCF_001418335.1 Streptomyces aurantiacus
TGATCGCCGTCTGCCGATATCACGTGCTCTCTCACGTTTCCTTCCCGGTGAACTGGGGGCCCACCGGCCGTCGTTCGCTCGAAACAGGGAACAGAGTCAACGGATGGTCAACGTCCGTGATTCAACCAGCGCTCGGCCCGGTGTCACATACTCCGGAGACGCGGATCCATACGTGTGCGTCCACAGGCACAACCCGTTGCCGGGTGCGCCGCGGAACCGTCAGCGGGCCTGCCTTCCGATGAACCGTTCGGCCCGTGGATGCGTGGTGCCCGCCGACGGCGAACGACGTCAGTGACGAGTCCGCCGATGACACACCGGTGCAGCGTCACAAGGAAGGCAGGAAACACGATGACCGCAGTGGCCGACAGTACGCGGTATCCCCTCGTACTCGACGACGTACTCGGCTGGTTCTCCCCACTCGACCAGGGGCTCTTCGGCTGGTTCCTCACACGTCAGAACGACCGTGGCGAACGAGGTGACCTGCTGGAGATGGGTGTCTACATGGGGAAGAGCGCGGTCTTTCTCGGCGAACACCTGAAACGCGGAGAGACATTCACCGTGTGCGACCTCTTCGAATCCCCGGCGTCCGATGACGCCAACAACGCGGAGATAGCGCAGTACCACCCTTCCGTGAGCCGGGAGGCGTTCGAGCACAACTACCTGTCGTTCCATGACGAGTTGCCCCGTGTTCTGCAAGCCTCGACCTCGGTCGTGCCGCACGAGGTGGCGCCGGCCTCGTGCCGCTTCGTGCACATAGACGCCTCGCACCTGTACGAGCATGTGTCCGGGGACATCGCCGCGGCCCGCGACGCCGTGCTCCCCACCGGCCTGGTCGTGCTGGACGACTTCAGGGCCAAGCACACTCCCGGTGTCGCCATGGCCACCTGGGAGACGGTGCTCCTCCACGGCCTGCGCCCGATCTGTCTGAGCGAGGACAAGTTCTACGGAACCTGGGGTGACCCGGAGCCGGTCCAGGAGGAGCTGGTGGCGATGCTCCGTGAGCGCCATGACTGCAGTCTCACCCTTGAGGTGGCCGGGGGGCACCGCATCGTCAGGACCGACATGCTCGGCGCCGGGGCCCAGCACACAACAGCTCCTTCATCTCACTGACGACTGAGAGGCATGTTGTGCGCATACGGTCACTCCTGCTCGCTCTCCTACTGGTCGTTGTCGGTGTGTCAGCCACAGCGGCGTACCAGGCCCGTTCCGGTGACGCCGACGAGCGCATCACCGAGGCGGCAGCCGCCGACGCCGCTGAACACACCGTCACCCTGAGGAACGAGACGGGCAGTCATGTGTGGGTGGGCAGTACGGCCAACACCGACGGCTCGCCCCCGCTCACCGAGTTGCCGACGCTGGCCCCCGGGCAGTCCGCCACCGTCACCATCCCTGAGCGCTCGGGCGCCGGACACTGGCGCGGCACGCTCTTCGCCCGTCAGGGCTGCACCGGTGAGGAAGGCACCACGTTCCATTGCGCCGTCGGCGACTGCGGCCCGTTCGCCGACCGCTGTTCCCTCGGCGAACAGCCCGTCGGTCTGGCCGAGTTCAACTTCGACACGGCCGACACGGCGGCTCCCTGGTACGACGTCAGTTACGTCAACGCCGTCTCCGTACCCGTCACCATCACCCCCGACGGCGTGGCGCCACCCGAGAACGGCGGCGAGTGCGCCGAAGCGGGCTGTCCCGGTGATCTGCTGTCCGCCTGCCCGCCCGAGAACCTGACCAGGGAGCAGGGCACGGGCAAGCCGCTGGTGTGCGTCAATCCGAACCGGGACGCGAAGACCGCCTACAGCGAGGCGCTCACCCGGCAGTGTCCCCGGGCCTACGCCTGGTCGAGGCACGACGCCGAGGCGGGCAACCAGGTCGTGCGTCAGTGCAGCAAGTGCAACGGCCTGACCGTCACCTTCCACGGAGCCGGCGCGGCCCGGTGAGCGAGGAAGTGGCATGTCCGGCCGGCCTCAGCTCTCT
>NZ_LIPP01000502.1:1976-3155 GCF_001418335.1 Streptomyces aurantiacus
AGGCCAGGTACGCGTCACCGATGTGGCCGAGCGTATGGCCCTCTCCCCACCGGTTGCCGACTTCGCGATGCGCCTCGAAGGCCTGATGGTAGGTCTCGACCGCCTCGTCATGGCGATGGAGCCGGTGGTGGACCGTGCCGAGGACGTCGAGGGTGACCCCTTCGACCCAGCGGTTGCCCTGGGCACGCAGCACGGTCAGCGCCTGTTCCAGGCAGTCGATGGCCTCGTCGAACCGGCCGAGCCGCTGGTAGACGTCGCCCAGATTGCTCAGGGCGATCCCCACCGACCAGCTGCTGTCGATGATGCGGAAGATGACCAGCCCACGGCGGATGTACTCGATGGCCTTGCCGAGTTCACCGGCTTCGATGTACACATCGCCCAGGTTGGACACGGCGATCGCCGCGCCGAGCCTGTCTCCGAGTTCCCGGTAGAGGGCCATCGCCTGGTGAAGGTGGTCGATGGCCTCGTCGAGCCGGCCCGAGAGACGCAGAGCGGCGGCCAGGTCCAGGAGACCCTGGGCCTCGCCCTTGCGGTCGTGGGCCTCTCGGGCGGCGAACAGCCCCGTCCGGGTGGTGTCGACCCAGTCCTCCATGTGACTGCGGAGGTAGAAGAACCCCCACAGAACGGCGGGCAGCCGCCATGCGATGCCCGGATGCCCGGAAGCGGCGGCCTTGTGCACCGCCAGGACCAGGTTGGCTCGTTCGGTCATGCACCAGTCCAGGGCCTGCACGTGCGTCGTGAAGGTCAGCGTGGGGCAGGAGGCGTGCTTCGGTTCGAGGGCGATCCGGCGGCGGTGCGGGGTGATCTGCGTGTAGGCGGCGGCAGCGGTGTGCAGGTACCAGGTGAGGAGCCGCTCGACGGCTCGCTCGCGCTCCTGCGTCGTCTCCTCGGCGTGCACCCGCTCGGTGGCGTAGACGCGCAGCAGGTCGTGCAGGGAGTAGCGGCCGGGGCGGTGCTCGATGAGCAGGTGGGCCCGCGTGAGTTCACCGAGCAGGCCGCGGGCCTCGCGGAGCGGGAGCTCGGCGAGTGCCGCCGCGGCGGGCGCGGAGATGTCCGGGCCCGAGTGCAGGCCCAGCAGGTGGAACATGCGCGCGGCAGGGCAGGACAGCGCGTTGTACGACGAGGAGAAGACAGCCCGTACATCCGTGGTGATGTCGCCGCCGGCGAAGGCGTCGAGAC
>NZ_LIPP01000502.1:3203-4429 GCF_001418335.1 Streptomyces aurantiacus
TCGCCGGCGACCAGGCCGGTGAGCTCGTTGCGGCTGGTGACGATCACCAGAGAGCCGGGCGAGCCGGGCAGCAGGGGGCGGACCTGATCGGTGTCCCGGGCGTTGTCGAGGAGGATCAGCACCCGCCGGTTGGCGAGCAGGCTGCGGTACAGGGCCACTTGGGCGTCGAGACCTACGGGTATCCGCTGCGGTGGGACGTCGAGCGCGTCGAGGAAGGTACGGATGGCCTCCCCCGGCGTCACGATCGGGGCGACCGGATCGAAACCGCGCAGATTGATGAAGAGCTGTCCGTCGGGGAAACGGTGGGCGATCCGGTGGGCCCAGTGCACCGCCAGGGTGGTCTTGCCGATGGCGGCCATGCCGTCGATCGCACTGATCACCACCGTGGCCGGGGACTCACGGTCCTCGGGCAACAGGGCCTGGGTCTGCTCCAGTTCGGCCTGTCGACCGGTGAACGTGGGCAGGTCGGCGGGCAGTTGCGCGGGGCGTGCCACGGACGTGGCGGCCCGGTCGGGCGAGTGGAGCCACGCGGGCAGGTCGGCCGGGGTCTCCGGCGCATCGCCGTCGCGCGCCGCCGGCGAGGGGTCGAGCGACCGGTCGGCGGCCAGGATGCGATGGTGCAGTTCCCGCAACGGTGCGCCGGGCTCGATGCCCAGCTCGGTCACCAGGGTGCTCCGCGTCCTGCGGTAGGCCGCCAGTGCGTCGGCCTGCCGTCCGGACCGGTACAGCGCCAGCATGAGCAGCCGGCACAGCTGCTCCCGCAGCGGGTGTTCGCCGGTCAGCGAGGTCAACTCGGCGATGGCTTCGCTGTGGCGCCCGAGCTGGACATCGATCTCCAGGCGGGTCTCCAGCGTGTTCAGCCGCTCCTCGTGCAGCCTGGACCGCTCGGCCTCGGCCAGCGGACCGGGAAGTCCGGCCAGCGGTGTTCCCTCCCACTCGTCGAGCGCGGTGTGCAGCAGTTCCCCGGCGGCGGACACCTCGCCCGCGGCACGCAGCTTCTTCGCTTCCGCCAGCCGCGCCTCGAACACCCCCACGTCCAGAGCGCCTTCCGGGACACGGACCAGGTAACCGTCCGCGGCCGAGACGACCACCCGCGGGGGTTCTCCCGCGGCACGCCCGGGCTCCAGGACCTTGCGCAGCCGTGACACATAGGTGCGCAGGACGGACACGGCCGCCGTCGGTGGCTCCTCGCCCCAGACGGCGTCGACGAGTTCGCCGACCGTGAC
>NZ_LIPP01000503.1 GCF_001418335.1 Streptomyces aurantiacus
CCGTACCGGTACCGGTACGGCCGCCTCCGGTCTCGTCGCACCCCAGCCCCGCTGGACCCAGGCCTACGCCATCCTCGCCATCCCTCGGCTCGGGCTCCGCGTTCCCGTCGCGGAAGGTGTCAGCAAGGCGGGCGTGCTCAACAAGGGGTACGTCGGGCATTATCCGGGCACCGTTCAGCCCGGTCGGGTCGGGAACTTCGCTCTCGCCGGGCACCGGAACACCCATGGGGAGCCCTTCCGCCACATCGACCGGCTGCGGCGGGGAGACCGGATCCAGGTCGAGACCAAGGCCGCCGTCTACACGTACGTCGTCGACAGGACGTTGCCTCGGACCCTGCCGGGGGACGGGGGGACGGTTCGGCGGATTCCTCGCAGTACCGTCAAGCCCTCCTACGGTTACACCGATCCCGGGTACTACCTCACGCTCACCACCTGCACCCCGGAGTACACCTCCAAGTACCGCCTGGTCGTCTGGGGGAAACTCGGCTCCATGCGGCCCCGGTAGCCCCGGTAGCCCCGGTAGCCCCGGTAGCCCCGATAGGCGCGATAGGTCCGGTGGCCCCGATGGCCCGATGGGCCTGTTCCGGTCGGCCGGGATTTCAGGGTTTCCTGGCCTTTTCGTAGTGGCCCAGGAAGTGCGGGGCGCCCTCGCTCACTCGGTGGAGGAAGAGGCTGTTCAGCCAGCGGAACTCGGTGGTCGTCGGATCGAACTCGATGGTCTTGGCGAGCCCCTTGTGCGTGGTCGTGCGGAGCCTGCGCACCAAGGCGCCCCGTTCGGGCTCGACGGCGCCCAGTTCGTGCAGGCCCTCGGCGATGAAGAGCAGCGCGTCGTACGCCTCCACCGCGAAGCGCTCGACGGTGCGTACGCCGAAGCGCTTTCTGTACGTCTTCACGAAGTGTGCCGCCGCCGGCAACTCCGCCGGGTCGACGTAGGTCGTGGTGATCACCCAGCCCTCGGCCGCCGGGCCGGCCTCCTTGAGGAACGCGGTCTGCAGGACCGGTTCCGGGGCCATGCGCGTGCCCCGGAATCCGGCCCGGTCCAGCGCTCGGGCGCAGCGGGCGGCCCGGTGCGGGGAGGAGCCGGCGTACACGACGGCCTGCGCGTCGGAGGCGAGCACGGCGGTGGCGACCGGGGTGAAGTCCTCGCTGTCCGCGGGGACGACATGGGCGGTGGTCGTGCCGTCGGAGGGCGGGATCGCGGTCAGGTCCTTGACGATCTGCCAACTGGTCCTGCTCGCCGCCCTGTCGTCCACGAGGGCGGTCCTGCGGCTCTTCTCGACGTGGGTGAGGTAGTGGATGAAGGGCGTCGACAGTGTGTTCTCGTCGGCTCTGAGCTGGAAGTACGCGCGGGTGGTGGTCGGGGAGTACTGATCGTCGCCGGAGGAGACGGAGACGATGGGCAGCAGGGCCTTCTCGTAGCGGGACACGGTCTCGGCCGCGGCGTTGACGGTCGGGCCGATCACGGCGTACACGTCGGGGTCCGCGATGAACCGCTTGGCCACCTCCTCGGCCTCCTTCGTCCTTCCGGCGTCGTCCAGGACCTTCAGGGCCAGGTCGAAGGCGCGGCCGTCACGGGACCGGGAGTTGAAGTCCGCCACGGCGAGCCGTATGCCCCGCTCCTGTGCCCGGCCGATCGCCCGGCCCGGTCCCGACAGGTCCGCGTGCAGCCCGATGACGTACCGGGGCAGTGGTCCGGAGTGTGTCGCGCCGCCGGGGCCGCCCGCGGTTCTGGTGGCGGCCCAGGCCGCGAGGCCGCCGCCGGTCAGGACCACTCCGGCCGCGGAACCCAGCGTCAGCAGGCGGCGCCGGGAGAGAGCGGGCCGTCGCTCCAGCGGCTGTACGAGGGTGACGGGGGCGGGGTTGTGTGCGGGGTGGAATGCGGGGTCGGGCATCGCCAGGACGGCGGACGAGCGTTCCGCGATCAGCCGGGGGAGCGCGGGCGGCAGCCAGTCCCCCGACCGGTTACCGGACCGGTCACCCGCTCGTTCGGTCTCGGTGGTCTGGGTGGGTTCGGTGGTCAGGGCTGCCCGTACCTCCCGTGCGGTGGGTCTGGCTGCCGGGTCCTTGGCGAGGCAGCCGGTCAGCAGCGGGACCAGGGTCCACGGCACGGCGTCCAGATCCGGTTCCTCGTGGACCGTGCGGAAGATGACGGCGGCAGCGGTGCCGGTGCCGAACGGGCGGCGGCCCGTCGCCGCGTACGCCAGGACGCAGCCGAGTGAGAAGACGTCGCTCGGCGGGCCGACGTCACCGGCCTGGGCCCGCGCCTGCTCGGGCGACAGATAGCCGGGTGAGCCGATCACCACGTCGCTCGCGGTCAGCGCGGTGACACCGGTGGACCGCGCGATGCCGAAGTCGATCAGCCGGGGTCCGTCCAGGGCGAGCAGGATGTTGCCCGGTTTGACGTCCCGGTGCACCAGGCCCGAGGCGTGCACCTCGGTGAGCGCCTCGGCCATCCGGGCGCCCAGGGCGCGGACCGTACGCTCCGGCAGCGGCCCGTGCAGCGTGACGGCCTCGGTCAGCGACGGACCCGGTACGAAGGCGGTCGTCAGCCAGGGTTCGCGGGCATCCGGCTCCGCCGCGACGACCGGGACCACCCACCGTCCGGTGAGCCCGCCCGCCGCCTCGGCCTCGCGCCGGAAACGGGCGCGGAAGCCGGGGTCGGCCGCGTACCCGGCGCGGATCACCTTCAGCGCGACCAGCGCCCCGCCCGTCGAGCGGGCCAGGTAGACCACGCCCATGCCGCCCGCGCCGAGCCGGCCGAGGAGCCGGTGGCCGCCGACGAAGGACGGGTCGCCGGGTCTGAGCGCGCGCACTCCAGAGGGTCCCCCGGGTCCGGGGGATTCTGCGTGGCCTTCGGAGTGTGGTCCGCTCACCGCTACACCTCGGAGGGGGCTTCGCCGAGGAAGCGGAACCGGCCGTCCTCGACCTGGTGCAGGAAGATGCCCCAGCCGGAGAACTGGCCGTCCGCCGGCCTGAAGGCGAACTCCTTGGTGATGCCCTTGTAGCGGCTCTTGCGCAGCAGGCCCACCAGCTTCGCGCGGGCCGGCGGCCGGTTGCGCTTCGTAGCCTTCAGTACCTCCTGGACGATGAGGTTGACGGTGTCGTAGGCCTCGGCGGCGAAGTAGCCGGGCGCGGCGTCGTAGCGTTTGCGGAAGGCGGCGGTGAAGGCCTTCGCGGCCGGTACGGCGGAGGGGTCGATGAAGGAGGAGGTCATCAGCCATCCCTCGGCCGCGTCCCCGGCCCGCTTCAGGAACTGCGGATCGATCACGGCCTGTGAGGCGAGGCGGGGCTTGTCGAAGCCGGCCGCCGACAGTTCCCTGGCCACCTGGGCCGCGCCCGCCGCGTATCCGGCGTAGACGAACGAGTCGATTCCGGCCCGCAGCATGTCGGCGACGACGGGCCCCAGGTCGTCCGTGCCCGACGGGATCACCCGGGGGTAGGCCGGCAGGCCCACGCTGCGCAGCATGGTGGCGTTGATCCCGGCCGACTCCTGGGCGTACATCTGAGCGGTGCGGTCCTGGAGGAGGCCGGGGCGCAGGGCGTTCCGCTGCTTCTTGAGATAGACGCTGATGGGGAGGGAGAGGGCCGCGTCGCTGGGGCGGCAGTGCACGAAGGACCGGTACTGCTGTGTGGACAGGAGCAGGCCTCCGGCGGAGACCGACAGCACCGGCATCAGGGCCTCGTCGTACGTGCCGAGGACCGCCTGGGCCGATTCGTCGGTGGTCGGGCCGAGCACGGCGAGTACGTCGGTGTCCTGGATCAGCTTCCTGGCCGCGGCGGGCGCCCGCGCCGCGACGCCGCCGTCGTCCATGGTCTTCAGGGTCAGCTCGAAGGGTTTGTTCCTACGGGAGTTGAACTGCTCGACCGCCAGCCGCGCGCCCCGCACCTGTGCCTCGCCCGCCGTCCGACGGGACCCGCTCAGATCCGCCTGCACGCCGATCACCCAGCGGCGGTTCCCCGACGCCGACGCGCCGTCGTCCTTGTCCTCGTCGCGCAGGGTGGCCCAGGCCGCGGTTCCGCCCGCCGCCAGGAGGACCGCCGCGCCGGAGGCCAGGAGCAACCGCCGACGGCCGGGCGACGCCACCGGCTCCGTGCCCTCCGTGCCCTCCGCTGTTCCTGGGGTTCCGGGCGCTGAGGGTCCCGTTGTCCCCGTTGTCCCCGTTGTCCCAGGTGGCCCCGGCGTTTCCGGTGTTTCGGCGACGGTCGGCTCGATGTCCGGCAGCGCCAGCATCTCGGCCGAACGGTCGGCGATGACCCGTACGACGTCGTCAGGCAGCCAGTCGATCTGCCCGCCCTCGGGGACCGCGTCCTCGACCAGGAGCACCGTGCCGAACTGCTCGGCCGTCGGCCGGTTCGCCGGGTCCTTCGCCAGACACACGCGCAGCAGCGTCAGCAGCTCGACACCGCCGCTGTCCGCGTCCGTGCTGCTCTCTGTGCCAGTCTCGGCCCCGATGCCGGCCAGGTCGGGTTCGTCGTGGACCGTGCGGTAGAGGAGGGCGTCCGTCGTGCCCGTGCCGAACGGCGGGCGGCCGGTCGCCGCGTACGCCAGCAGGCAGCCCAGCGAGAAGATGTCGCTCGCCGGGCCCACCGCCGCGCCGCGTGCCCCGGCCTGCTCGGGGGAGAGGAAACCGGGCGTGCCGACGACCAGGTCCGTGGAGGTGATCGCGGTCTCGTCGGTCCCCCGCGCGATACCGAAGTCGATCAGGCGTGGGCCGTCCACGGCGAGCAGGACGTTGGCGGGCTTGACGTCGCGGTGGACCAGCCCGGCGGCGTGCACCTCGCGCAGCGCGGCGGCGAGCAGCCTGGCCAGGACGCGCACGCTCCCGGTGGGCAGCGGCCCCTGGCGGGCGACCGTCTCCTCCAACGAGGGGCCGGGTACGAAGGCGGTGGCCAGCCAGGGCTGGTCCGCGTCCGGGTCCGCGCCGGTGACCGGCACCGCCCAGGGGCTGGTCACCCGGCGGGCCGTCTCGACCTCACGGCGGAACCGGGCACGGAAGTCCGGCTCGTCCGCGTACTCGGACTGGATGACCTTGACGGCGGCCAGGGCCCCGGCCTCCGTACGGCCGAGGTAGACCACGCCCATGCCGCCGGCGCCGAGACGGGCCAGCAGCCGGTGTCCGCCGATCCGGGCGGGGTCGGTGGGAAGCAGAGGGTCGCTCATTTCGCCGCCGCCTCCAGTTCGCTCTCGATGCTGCTCAGCATCTGACCCACTCCCTGCAGCAGCGCGGCGTCGACCTCGTCCTCGGAACGCCCCTCGGCACCCTTGCCGACGACGGCCACGGTCACCTGGGCCATCCGGCTCTGCACCCAGTAGTAGTAGTGCGGGCCGCCGAGTACGTCGCTGGAGTACTTGCCGCTCTCCGTGAGGGTGTCCTCGGAGGCGAAGTTGCCCAGCAGGCCGTAGTCCGCGCCCTGGGAGGCCAGCTCGGTGATCCGCTCGCCTTGGCGGAGCTGCTGTTCGGGGCAGCGCAGCGTTTCTTCGAGGGTGCCTGCCATCTCCCAGGTGGCGTCCTTCACGGTCCGGTGCACGCTGACGACCGCGGTGACGCGGATCGGGCCCTTGCCGCCCTCCGCGGGCAGCTCGCTGTTGCGGGTGAGGCTGGCGAGCACCGTGGCGGGCACCGGTTCGAGCTGCCAGACGCAGTCCTTGTCGAGTACGGGCCAGGCGTCGGGGTCGCTCTCGTACGGGCTGCGCTTGACGAAGCCGGGGCCCCAGGTGACGGGCTCCGCCGCGACGGAGCGGGCCAGGCGCAGGGCCTGCGCGCGGGTCTTCGGCGCGCGGCTGGGATCGGGCGTGAAGTCCAGTTTCGTGGCGGCGGCGCTGGGCGTCGGACTCGGGGACCGGGGCGGGGACGGGTCGGAGCGGGTGTCGCCGCTCGCCGCCGCCGGATTGGAGCCGGTGGTTCCGGAGCCAGTGGTTCTGGATGCGGTGGGCTCGGCGGACCCGTCATCCCCGGCTCCCGAGCAACCCCCTAACGTCCCTAATAGCAGCCCAGCGGCCACGGCACTCAGAAAAGGTCGCGCGGGTCTCCGGTGCACCATCAACTCCCCCTGTCCGCAAGGACGTTCCCCGCAGGAAGCGTATCGATTACGCCCTTGGGGTACCACGGGCAGGCGGTTCCCGGAGGTGAATCCTGTATAACGGCAGGAGGCCGGAGAGTCAGGACGCCTGAGGATCAGAAGGCCGGAGAGCCAGAAGGCCGGAGGGAAAGGAGAGCAGTCGATGACACGGACCTGGGCGCAGCTGAAGCCCGCCGTTCTGCTGCTCGTTCTCCTTCTGCAGGTGGCGTTCCTCGACACCGGCAGCCTCTCCGGAGCCGTCGCCGTCACGTTCGCGGCGACCGCCGCGGCCGGGTCCGCGCTCGCCACCTGTTCCCTGATCTCCTCACGGCTCGCGCCCGCCGTGCCCCGTACAAGGGTCCGTACGGCCATGCGCGACCGTGAGCAGCGCACGGCGTTCCTGCCGCAGCGCGATCCCGACGCTCGGGGCCGCAGGCGTCCCCGAGCACCCGGCCGTGTCCTCCTGACGGCCGCGTAGGGAAACTCCGGAACTCAACTCTTTCGCAGTGCTCTTTCGCAGTGCCCCTCGCGGGTCGTCATGCCGACGCATGCGCGCATGACGCACGCACGTCGCGTCTCATTCCCTCGGCACGACGAGACCCTCGGAGGGCTCACCCATGTCCGGCTCCCTTTCTCACTCCCTTTCCTTGTCCTCTTCTGCCTTTTCTTCCTTCATGTCTGCCTTCGCGAGCCTCGTCGAAGGGCTCGCCGATCTCCTCGACCCGATCTTCCACGCCTCGGCGACCGCAGCCGCGATCGTGCTGTTCACCGCGTTCGTACGGCTCCTCGTGCATCCCCTGTCGCGGGCCTCGGCGCGGGGACAGCGGGCGCGGGCCGCGCTGCAGCCGCAGATCGCCGAGCTGCGGAAGAAGCACGGCAAGAACCCCGAGAAACTGCAGAAGGCGGTGATGGAACTGCACGCCGCCGAGAAGGTGTCCCCGCTGTCCGGGTGCCTGCCGAGCCTGTTCCAGTTGCCGGCCTTCTTCCTGCTCTACCACCTGTTCTCCAACTCCCGGATCGGCGACGAGGCGAACGCCCTGCTCGCCCACAAGCTGTTCGCGGCGCCGCTGGGGGACCGGTGGGCGGACGCGCTGGGCGACGGCGGGGTCTTCGGGGCGCAGGGGCTGGTGTACCTGGGGCTGTTCGTGATCGTCGCCGTCGTCGCCACGTTCAACTACCGGCGTACGAAGCGGATGATGGCGGCGGGTGCCGCCCGGGGTGGGCAGGACGGGTCGCCGCAGGTGCCGGGGCTCGGCGCGATCACCAAGGTCATGCCGCTGATGTCCTTCTTCACGCTCCTCACCGTGGCATTCGTTCCGCTCGCCGCCGCGCTGTACGTCGTGACGAGTACGACGTGGAGCGCGGTGGAGCGAGCGGCGCTGTACCGGGACATGCCGGGTGCAGTGCCGGCCGCCGCGGTACTGGGCTGACCGCGAAGGCGTTGTCCGTGAACCAGGTATTGCGGGTTGGATACGCACCTTGGAGGATCAACCAATCCTCCGACGGCTGTACCACCCGTCGGCCGGGGCCGCCCGCGATCAAGGGAGACTGTGCTCATGAAGCTGCTGCGAGTCGGTACGGCGGGGGCCGAGCGCCCCGCGCTGCTCGATGCCGAGGGGGTTCTGCGGGACCTGTCGGGCGTCGTGCCGGACATCGACGGGGCGCTGCTCGCCGACGACGCGGCGCTCGGCCGGATCCGTACCGCCGCCGAGGCCGGGGAACTGCCCGCGCTCGACGCGGCCGGGCTGCGGGTCGGTCCGCCGCTCGCCCGGATCGGCAAGGTCGTCTGCATCGGCCTCAACTACCACGACCACGCCAGGGAGACCGGCGCCGAGCCGCCCGCCGAGCCGGTGATCTTCTTCAAGGCGGCGGACACGGTCGTCGGGCCGCACGACACCGTGCTCGTACCGCGTGGCTCGGTGAAGACCGACTGGGAGGTCGAACTCGCGGTCGTCATCGGGCGTACGGCGCGGTATCTCGGTTCGCGCGAGGAGGCGCTCGGGCATGTCGCCGGGTACGCGGTGGCGCACGACGTGTCCGAGCGGGAGTTCCAGATCGAGCGCGGCGGGACCTGGGACAAGGGCAAGAACTGCGAGACGTTCAATCCGCTGGGGCCGTGGCTGGTGACGGCGGACGAGGTGCCCGATCCGCAGGCGCTCGGGCTGAGGCTGTGGGTGAACGGGGAGTTGAGGCAGGACGGGAGTACGGCCGACCAGATCTTTTCCGTGGCCGAAGTCGTGCGGTATGTGAGTCAGTTCATGACTCTCTATCCCGGGGATGTCATCAATACCGGTACGCCGGCGGGGGTTGCTCTGGGGATGCCGGAGCCCAAGCCGTTTCTGCGGGCCGGGGATGTGGTGGAGTTGGAGGTTGAGGGGTTGGGGCGGCAGCGGCAGGTTTTTGCG
>NZ_LIPP01000504.1 GCF_001418335.1 Streptomyces aurantiacus
ACCACGGCTGCGCGAGGCGGACCAGCGCGTCGTAGATCGAGGAGTCGCCGTGCGGGTGGTAGTTGCCCATGACGTCGCCGACGACACGGGCGCACTTGTAGAAGCCCTTCTCGGGCCGGTAGCCGCCGTCGTACATGGCGTACAGGACACGCCGGTGGACGGGCTTGAGACCGTCCCGTACGTCGGGCAGCGCGCGCGACACGATGACGGACATCGCGTAGTCGAGGTACGAGCGCTGCATCTCGGTTTCGAGCCCGACGGGCTCGACACGCTGGGAGAGCGCGCTGTCCTCTTGGGAGGTGATCGGGGTGATCGAGGTGATCGGAGTGTTCTCGTCGGTCATTGCTGGTGAAGATCCTTTCTGACGCGGTCAGCTGAGACCGACTCAGATGTCGAGGAAGCGGACGTCCTTGGCGTTGCGCTGGATGAACGCGCGGCGTGCCTCGACGTCCTCGCCCATCAGGACCGAGAAGAGGTCGTCGGCCTGCGCGGCGTCGTCGAGCGTGACCTGGCCCAGGACGCGGTGCTCCTGGTCCATGGTCGTGATGCGCAGCTCCTCGGCGTTCATCTCACCGAGACCCTTGAAGCGCTGGATCGAGTCCTCCCTGACGCGCTTGCCGGCCTGGCGTCCCAGCTCGGTCAGGGCGTCGCGCTCGCGGTCCGAGTACGCGTACTCGAAGTCGTCGCGGCCCCACTTGATCTTGTAGAGCGGCGGGCGGGACAGGAACACGTGCCCGGCCTCGACCAGCGGCCGCATGAAGCGGAACAGGAAGGTCAGCAGCAGGGTGTTGATGTGCTGGCCGTCGACGTCGGCGTCCGCCATCAGGATGATCTTGTGATAGCGGAGCTTCTCGATGTCGAAGTCCTCGTGGACCCCGGTGCCGAAGGCCGAGATCAGCGCCTGGATCTCCTGGTTCTGCAGGATCTTGTCGATCCGCGCCTTCTCGACGTTGAGGATCTTTCCCCGGATCGGCAGGATCGCCTGGTACTGGGGGTTCCGGCCGGACTTGGCCGAACCGCCGGCGGAGTCCCCCTCGACGATGAAGATCTCGCACTTGGTGGGGTCGTTCGACTGGCAGTCGCTCAGCTTGCCCGGCAGCGACGCCGTCTCCAGGAGGCCCTTGCGGCGCGTCAGGTCGCGGGCCTTGCGCGCCGCCACGCGCGCGGTGGCCGCCTGGATGGACTTGCGGATGATGTCCGCGGCCTCGTTCGGATTGCGGTCCAGCCAGTCGGTGATGTGCTCGTGGACGACCTTCTGCACAAAGGTCTTCGCCTCGGTGTTGCC
>NZ_LIPP01000505.1 GCF_001418335.1 Streptomyces aurantiacus
TCATGGCCCCGGTGCCCGCGCCGGGCTGCGCGGGCACCGGGGCCATGAACTGCGTGGGCTGGGCGTCGGGATCCGCGGCCGGTGGCAGGGGTCCGGCGCCGTTTCCGCCGGGCATCGCGCCGTTCCCGCCGGGCATCGGCCCGGGTCCGTCCTGCCGGGAGCGGCCGAGGAATCGCGTCGAGTCGGTGGACGCCGCTCCGGGTGCCGTACCCGCCGCGGGCACCTCGGGCGGCAGCGCACCGGGGCCGACCGGCGGAAGCAGCTGCGTGGCGCCCTCGTCGACGGGCGCGGCACCGGCCGCGGGTACGGGCGGCAGGAACTGGGTCGCGCCCTCATCCATGGCAGCGGCGGGCGGCAGCGCGCCGGGACCGCCTCCGGCGGCGTTCGAGTGGCCGTATCCGTTGGTGGTCCGGCCGTCCAGGGGCTGGGGTATCGCGACACCCGCACCGCCCGGTGTCCGAGGGGCGCCCCACTGGCCATCCGGCCCCGGGGTCCCGTACTGGGCCGACGGGTCGGAGTACTGCGAGCCCTGCCCACCGGGCACACCCGCACCCGCACCCCAGCCCGAGCCCGGCGCACCGGCGCCCTGGCCCTGTACGCCCGAACCCTGTACGCCCGAACCCTGTACGCCCTGACCCTGTACGCCCTGACCCTGCGCGGAGCCGTCCCAGCTCGGAGTCTGCGTCCCCGGACCGCCCGTCCCCCGCGGCCCAGCACTCCAACTCGAAATCTGTGCGTCCGACCCCGGTACGCCCTGGCCTTGTCCCTGGCCTTGTCCCTGTCCCTGTCCCTGGCCCTGACCCACTCCTTGATCCGCGCCACCCCATTCCCCTGCGGGCGCGGGCGCCCAGCCGCCCTGTCCGGGCTCCTGAGGGGCCCCCGGAGCGGGTCGCGGGCCCCATGGCTGGTCCCAGGCCTGACCGCCCGCCGGGACCGCGCGGTCGCCGGTCTGGCCCGGCAGGAGGGGCTCGCCGCCGTCGGACGGCAGCACGATGCCTTCGCGCGCGGGTCGCGCCGAGGGCTCGTCGCCCTGTCCGTTGTGCGTCACCGGGACTCCTACGAATGGGGGAACCTATGGGGGACCTTCGGAATCGTCGGTTCACGCTACCGGGTCCTCGCAAGCCGGTGCCACGCAGCACGGGACGCGACCCCCGCCACCGGGGACAGCGGGTGACAAAACGCCCCCCAGAACGCCGTTCGAGCCCCTTTTTCAAGCCCCTTTCAGAACTCGTGCTTCATTCCTCACAAGTTCACGCACCACCCGTCCCGGGCCCCGACAGGGGCGCGGGGAACTGCGCGCCCAGCCCCCACCGCCCCACAGCCAACTCACCGACCCGCAGCCACCTCACCGGTCCCCCCGCGGAGCGCTACGCCGCGGCCTGCAGATCCATGCGCGCCCCGAACTCCCGGACCACGGGCTCGTCCCGGTACGGCTCCAGCCGCTGCTGGAAGTCGTCCAGGTACTCCGCGCCACGGTTGGAACGCAGCGTGCCCAGCAGTTCGACCGCGCGCAGACCCGTGTGGCAGGCCTGCTCGACCTCGCGCTGCTGCACCTGCGCGGTGGCCAGCAGCACGTACCCGATCGCGCGCCGCCTGGCCCGCGACTCTGGATGCCCGGCGAGGGACTCCTGCGCGCGCCGCGCGGCCGACTCGGCCTGCCCCAGGTCACGGTGACAATGCGCCAACTCGTCGGCGAGATAGGCCTCGTCGAAGTGCGCGATCCAGCGCGGGTCGTCCCCGGACTCCGGATCGGCCTGCTCCAGCGCCGACACGGCCCGGCCGGACGCCGCCTGCGCCGAACGCGCGTCGCCCAGCAACGCGTGGCCCCGCGCCTCCGCGGCGTGGAACATCGACTCCGCGCGCGGTGTGACCCGCCCGCGCGCCCCCTCCTGCGCCGCCCGCGCCAACTGCGCGATCTCCCGGGGATTCCCCAGCTGCGCGGCCAGGTGGCTCATGGAGGCGGCGAGCACGTATCCGCCGTAGCCCCGGTCCCCCGCCGCCTGTGCGAGCCGCAGCGCCTGGATGTAGTACCGCTGCGCGAGCCCCGGCTGGCCGGTGTCGATCGCCATGTAGCCCGCGAGCTCCGTCAACCGCGCGACGGCCGCGAAGAGTTCACGCCCGACCGCTTCCCGGTACGAGCCGGCGAGGAGCCCCGACACGACGCTGTTCAGGTAGTGCACGACGACCGGGCGCACATGCCCGCTGCCGTACTGGTGGTCGAGCTCGACGAGCGCCTGGGTCATCGCGGTCACCGCCGCCACGTCGGACTGCCCGACCCGCGGCCCGGCCGCGCGCGAGACCTGCGCGTCCGGCGAGGAGATCAGCCAGTCCCGGCTCGGCTCGACGAGCGCGGAGGCCGCGACGGACGAGCCGGACAGGAAGTCCCGGCGCCCCACGTCGCTGCGCCACAGCTCACAGACCTGCTCGATCGCGCCGAGGACCGTCGGCGAGAACTGCAGGCCCACGCCGGAGGCGAGGTTCTTGCCGTTCGCCATGCCGATCTCGTCGATCGTGACGGTCCGGCCCAGCTTGCGGCCCAGCGCCTCGGCGATGATCGCGGGCGCCCGCCCGCGCGGCTGCTGTCCGCGCAGCCAACGGGCCACGGACGTCTTGTCGTAGCGCAGGTCGAGACCGTGCTCCGCGCCGCACATGTTGACGCGGCGGGCCAGACCGGCGTTGGAACAGCCCGCTTCCTGGATGAGCGCCTGCAGTCGTTCGTTCGGCTGCCGCGCGACGAGAGGCCTTGCGGCCATTGGCGTACCCCCTGTGGCTGCGGTGCCTGCCCACGCACCGAGTTGATGACTTCTCAGTGACCGGGACCACCCTCACCCCTGAGCGGAGCGAAAAGATCCGGCCTCGAAGATCAATGCCCCGCGGACATACCGAAGATGCGAGACATGCGAGGATTGCCGGGTAAAGGCTGCTGCCCGCCCCCCATAGAGCTACCCAGCACCCGCTGCCGCCTCCCATGCGCGCCCCCGCACATGCATCCATGCGCCCCACGTATGGAATCGATGCTCCTCCCCAGCGCGCAGATAAAAAGGGAGCGAACGCGAATAATTGCCCGCAAGAAGGGCGGCGACCGGCGACGAGGGGGCGTAACCCCTGGTGGGCACGGGAGTTGAGTTCAGCGTGGACGAGACGATCGCAGGCACCGAGACCGCCCAGATCCCGAAGCAGCGCGGCGAGTCGCTGCAGGACACAGCCGTGCGCTATGCCGAGGAGCGCCATTGGGACGTGTTCCCCGGCACCTGGCTGGAAGCCGCCGACGGTGTGCAGCGCTGCTCGTGCGGCGAGCCGTCGTGCGCCGTACCCGGCGCGCACCCGGCGCGTGCGGACTGGGCGACCGTGGCCACGGGCAGCGCGACCGTCGCCCGCCGGCTGTGGGCGAAGCAGCCCGTGGCGTCGATCCTGCTGCCGACGGGGCGGACGTTCGACGCGATCGACGTACCCGAGACCGCGGGGTTCCTCGCGCTCGCGCGGATGAAGCGGATGGAGCTGACGCTCGGCCCCGTGACCTGTACGCCGGATCGGCGGATGCAGTTCTTCGTGCTGCCGGGGGCCGCGGCGAAGGTGCCGGATCTGGTACGGAAGCTGGGGTGGCCGCTCGCCACCCTCGACCTGGAGGTGTTCGGGGAGGGTACGTACGTACCC
>NZ_LIPP01000506.1 GCF_001418335.1 Streptomyces aurantiacus
TCTCTCCCCTCTCGTCCCCCTCGTCCCCCTCATCCCCTTCGTCTCCCTCGACCGGGCCGGCCACGCACCAGCGCCCGGCCGCCACACCCGCGGCCACCGAGCGACCCGGCCCCACTGTCCTCTACCTCGGTGACTCCCTCGCCATGGAGAACCAGAAGGTCCTCGGCGAACTCCTGCGGGACGAGACGAAGGCGCGGTACACCGGCGCCCCGTACTCCGGCACCACCCTGTGCGACTACCTGGAGGGCACCGGCGAGGACTCCCTCGTCCCGCCGAAGGACAAGGCGGCCGCCCTGGTGCGCCGGCTGCGGCCGGACTTCGTGGTGCTCCAGTTCTGGGGCAACGCGTGGGGCTACACGCCCTGCATGGACGGCATCACGTACGACAAGGCGCGGGACAGGTACTTCGCGCGCTACACCGCCGACGCCAGGCGGCTGACCGAGCAGATCACGGCGGCCGCGAACGGGGTGCGGATCGTCTGGGTGCTCCAGGGACCGGACCCGATCACCCCCGACCGGGTCCGGCGTGTCAACGCGGTCTACGAGCGGCAGGCGCGGGCCGGCGGCGATCTGCTCGCGGACGCCGGGAAGGCGGTGAGCCCGGCCGCGGACCGCTACACCTGGACCCAGTACCTGCCGTGCACCGCGTACGAACGCGAGCACGGGCCGTACTGCACGCAGCCGGCCAGTGGCCGCACGGCACTGCACCGCGATGACGACTACCTGCACTTCTGCCTGGCGCCCACCACGTCGACACCCAGGCCCTGCCCCGTCCGCTCCCCCGGCATCCTGCGCATCACCCGGGTGATCAGTCGGGCGATCAGCGGGGCCGTGACCGCGACGGCGGACTGACTCAGCGCCCGCTCGTCCCTGGTTGTCTGCCGGTCCCCAGTTCCGTCTCGACCAGCCGGTACATGTGCCGGCGTGCGTCCTCCGTGCTCAGCTCGGGTGCCTGCCGCAGCCGTTGGAGGGCCAGGCCGTCGGAGAGTGCGGCGAAGCGGACGGTGAACCCGGCGGGGTCGGCGCAGACGAACTCGCCGTCGGCGACGCCCCGTTCGACCAGGGAGCGGATCTGGCTGTGCCAGTTCTCGTACCGTTCGGCCTGGCCGCCGGCGAAGGCCTGGTCGGGGTCCTGGTCGCGGTCGCCTGCGCTCCAGTAGTCGAACCACATCCGCCAGTGCCGGTCGGTGTCCTGGGTGAACAGCGCGTCGATCAGCAGCCGCAGGGCCTCGGCGCCGCCGTGCGCCTCCTCGGCGGCCTCCTTCAGTGCCGCGTAGTAGCGCTCGATGTTCAGCACCATCGCCTCGGAGAGGATCTCCTGGACGCTGCCGAAGTGGTAGGTGACCGTGCCGACCGACACGCCGGCCGCCGCGGCGACGTCCCGGACGCCCACGGACGCGTACCCGCGCTCGGCGATGAGCGGGACGGCCGCCTCCACGATGAGCCGGCGGCGGACCTCGGTGGGCTGGCGCGTGCGGTCGGCGGCGGCGACGGCACGCCGAGGCGGCTTCGCGGCCTTCACGCGGACGTCCTCGGGGTGGTGCGGTGCCATGCGCGCTCGATCACTGTCTCTCCGTCCGCCCGTGCTTCCATCCGACTGTCCATGATGAACTCCGTGGCGGTGGCCCGCAGTTCCGTACGCGTGATGATCTCGGCGTCCCAGTCGGCGCCGCGCCGCAGCCGGATCGTCCACTCGGAGACCGCCCGCGCGGACAGGGGATCGTCGGCGCGGATCCGGTACGTCTCCCGGGCGCTCTCCTCGTAACGCAGTCCGTCGGGGTAGACCCGTGATCCGCCGTAGTGGGGGTCGACCTCCAGCGTCCACTCGCCCGCGGCGACATCGTGCGTGACCAGTCGTTCCGGTCGTTCCGGTCGTTCCGGCGGCGCGGGATCGGCGGCCCGCTCCTGCTCGACGGGCAGCGGCGGGGCCTGCTCGGGCTCCTCGAAGCGGATGGGCGCCCTGCCCTCGTCGGAGGCCGGGTCCCGGACGGGGAGGAGTACGGCGCTCTCGGCGGGGAGCACGGTCAGCCCGCCGCGCTCACCGTGCGGCCACACCCAGGGCCAGTACGTGTCGGAGACGGCGACCCTGACGCGGTGTCCCGGCGGGAAGGCGTACCCGACGCCGTTGAGGTCGAACTCCACCGTCTCGTACGTACCCGGGGTCCACTCGACGGCCCGGTCGCGCCCGTGCCTGCTGAGCAGGTTGAGGACGCCGCGCGTGACGAGCGTGGACGAGCCGTCGGGGGCGACGTCGCAGATCCGGGCGATGACATGGGCGCGGGGTGTCGCGCTGTCGAGGCTCAGCCGCACGCGCGGCCGGCCCAGGATCTCCACGCGCTCGTCCAGCGGTTCCGAGTCGAAGCAGACCGAGCGGCCGTCCTCCTCTCGCTGGTCGGGCGGCAGATCGCTCGCGTTGCCGAACGGGAAGAACCGCCCGGCGTCGAGACCGGTGTGCTGCGGCGACCGTACGAGGACGGGGGCGCCGCCGTTCCCCAGGGGCCGCTCGTCCCAACTGACGGCGGGCGACGGCCAGTCGGTCTCCCCGACCCAGCGGCCCGGCAGCACGTGGTACGAGGTGGCGGGCGGGACGGAGTCGGTGAGCCACGCGCGCAGCTTGGGCTCGCGCATGATGCCGGTGTCCTCGTCCTTGAGGTGCTGGTCCCACCAGCGCAGGGTCTCCTGGAGGAAGCCGATCGCCGGGCCGGGCGGCAGACCGCGGTCCGGGTACTGGTGCGACCAGGGGCCGATGAGTCCCCGTACGCGGTCGTCGGGCAGGTGTTCCACGAGCCGCAGGACGGCGTCGCGGTAGGGGTCGTTCCAGCCGCCGACGGCGAGGACCGCCGCGTCGATCGCCGTGTAGTCCTCGCAGACGCTGCCGTGCCGCCAGTAGTCGTCGCGTTGCTGGTGTGCCAGCCAGGTGTGCAGGAAGGGGTCGAGGGCTTCGAGGCGCTCGCGCCACATCGGCAGCCATCGGTCCCCGCCCACGCTGGTCGGGTCAGGCGGGCGGGAGGCGAACGCGAGCATGGTGCCGGCCCAGGCGAGCATGTCGACGCCGAGGACGGCGCCGCCCATGTAGTGCACGTCGTTGTCGTAGCGGTCGTCCGTCGAACAGACCGTGACGATCGCCTTGAGCGGTTCGGGGGCGAGGGCGGCGATCTGGAGGGAGTTGAAGCCGCCCCAGGAGATGCCGAACATGCCGACCTTGCCGGTGCACCAGGGCTGCCGCGCGAGCCAGTTGACGACGTCGACGCCGTCCGCGAGTTCCTGCGCGTCGTACTCGTCGCCGGGGGTGCCCTCGCTGTCGCCGTGGCCTCGGATGTCGACGCGGACGGAGGCGTAGCCGTGGCCGGCGTACCAGGGGTGGCGTTGGGCGTCTCGGGGGGCTGTCCAGTCGGTCTTGCGGTAGGGGAGGTATTCGAGGAGGGCGGGGACCGGGGCGGTTTCGGCGTCCGTGGGGCGCCAGATGCGGGCGTGCAGGTGGGTGCGGCCGTCGCGGGTGGGGATCCAGACGTCCTCACGCGTGACCTGCCGGTCGAAGTGCTCACGGTATTTCAACTTGGCTTGCTCCTTGTTGCTGGGGTGGGGGTTGCTGTTGCGTGTTTCGCCCCCCCCCCCCCCTCCCACTCCCCTCGCCTCTGGGGGCTGCCGCCCCCAG
>NZ_LIPP01000507.1 GCF_001418335.1 Streptomyces aurantiacus
TGGAAGCGCGCGTCGATGGCCGGGCCTTGGGCTACCACTCCACCGACCCCGGTCGCGGGGCCCGCCTGTGCTTCCTCAAGCCCGGCAGCTACGACACCGCCGGGACTCATCGAGGTCCTGGAGCAGATGAAGGTGTTCCACCGCGGCGAGCGGGTGGTCCTGGCCTGGGACGGCCTGTCCGCTCACTGGAGCCGGGCGATGCGGGCCTGGGCCGCCGAACAGGACTGGCTCGCCCTGGAACGATTGCCGTGCAGGGCGACTCGTCACGAGCGTCGGACGAGGTTCGCGCGCAGCACCTCTTCGATGTCCAACTCCACCTCGCGCGTGTGAACCCCGGCCGCGAGTGCTGCCCGGGCAAGCTCTCCAGCCGCGGGGGTGAACGTTTCGCCGAGCAGGCGGTCTTCCGCGCGCAGCGCGTCTTCGAGCGTGCCGTCGGCCGCGTCGATTGCTTCGGTAGCCGCGGCGCGGACACCGTCGGGCAGAGTCGCGATGGTCAGTGCGACCCACTCAACATATTCGTCCAGTTCTGCGGCGGGCAGAGCTCGGTTCACCCATCCCCACCGCTCGGCAGTCGCCGCGTCGACGAGCCCGCCTGTCAGCACGATCTCAAGAGCGCGAGCGCGACCCACGAGGCGGGGTAGGTGGGCAGTTGCACCGGCTCCAGGGACGATGCCGATCAGTGTCTCGAACTGGCCGAACGCCGCAGTCTCAAGGGCCGCGAATCGCAGATCCAGGCTGGAGACCAGCTCGGATCCACCGCCACGGACGAGTCCCGCGACTTTGGCGATGGTGGTCTGAGGCAGACGACGCCAGCGTTCATGAAGCCGCATCATCGGGCCCGTCCCGACAAGCGTCTCCTCCGCGATGGGGAGGGCGGCGTAGGTCGCGGGGTCCTCCACGAATGACAGGTCGCCGTGTGCCAGGAAGAACTCCGGATTGGCGCTCTGGACCACGATGACGTGCAGATCGGGATCACTCTCGGCCGATGCGGCGACGGCGTCCAGGTCGAGCATGAGCTGCGCCGTCATCAGGTTGACGGGCGGAACATCAATCGAGACCCATAGCACTCCGTCCTGGCGCTTGACATTGAGGCTGGGCAGGGACTGTTCGGTCATGAGATTCCTTTGGGTTGGCGGTATCTCTGGTATACCTGGTGCATGACAGGTACTTCAATGCAACCTGGTATCCGCGAAGATCCTGCCGGCCACGAGACCATCGTCGGCCCGCAGCGCGAGCTCCTGGATCAGCTGCTGGACAAGTGGGGTCAGCTGTTGCTGGCCGCGTTGTGCCGGCAGCCGCGACGCTTCAACGAGCTCAAGAGAGAGCTCGATGGGGTCACTCAGAAATCGCTGGCGCAGGCACTGCGACGGTTGGAACGCAACGGCCTCGTCGAGCGCCGGGTACTGACGCAACGCCCCATTGCTGTGGAGTACCGGATCACGCCGCTGGGTCGCACGCTTGAGGAGCCCTTCTTGATCCTGCGCGCCTGGACCGCCGACCACCTCTCCGAAGTCGAACGACACAGACATGCATTCGACGCAGGCGCGGACACCCTTTAGCCGGCGGCTCGCGTCAGCAGTCGGCGAGGCAAGGTCGAGCGCACGCACGGGGTTACGTGTCTGCGCGTTGGAGGGCCATGTCAGGAGGTCGCTGGTGACGAATTGACCGCCTGAGACCCGACCGAGAGGACCACGACGACGAGCACCACACCCGGTGAAGGGCCTCTGACCGCGGCACCTGATCGGCGGCGGGAAATTCCCCGGCTCGCTTTGATCGCGCGAGCCGGCCAGCCGGACCTACTGATCTCTTCGTAAGTTCGGTGGGTGTGGTGGGTGGATGGTCAAGCCGGTATGGGCGAGGAATGACCATGGCAGTCGGGGGTTGGTGTTGATGCGGTGGCCATCGACGCGCGCTTCCA
>NZ_LIPP01000508.1 GCF_001418335.1 Streptomyces aurantiacus
CCGGCGGCCGCCTTCAGCGGATGGACGTGGATCGAGTGCAGTACCGACTTCGCCATGAGGGCATCCTGCCGGAGGGCTCGGACCACGTCCGCCGAGTTTTCCTCAGTAGCCGCGGTACTGCTGGTTGTTGTACGGGTCCTGGTACGGCGCCGGGGCGGGCCGGGGCGCCGCCGGACGCGGCGCGGCGGGGCGCATCGCCTCGTAGCCCGTGCCGCCGGTCATGGGGCGCTGCGGCTGGGGAGCCGGCTGGCCCGGGTAGCCGCGCGGCGCACCGCTCTGCTGGGGGATGTACGGCGCGGCCTGCTGCAACGGAGTGGGTTGCTGGGCCTGCTGGTAGCCGTACGAAGGCATCTGCGCGGAGGGTGCGGCAGGCAGGGCGGGCAGCGCTGCCGGAAGAGCGGGCAGGTTGCTGCCCGTGTCGTAAGCCGCGGGGACCCGGATCGGGGCGATCTGCGGGGTTCCCCGCTCGGCCACGAGGGAGTCGTAGATCGGAGTGTCCGGGAAGGAGGCGGAGTAGTAACCGCCGCCATAGGTGGAGCGGGGGGAGGTCATGGCACATAAGTAAAGCCCACGATGTGCTGGTTGGGGAGACCGATAAGAAGGTTGTTTTCCGTGTCGGCGGTGACGCGGGATCCCCAATGCGAGCGAATTCGGCGAAAAAGGGCGGCGGCGAGTGCACGGATCAGGTAAAGGCCGAGTTCCGGGCGGGTTACCCGCCGGTTGGCCGACGATCTCCCGGGCGCCGGTCATGGGCGTACGCCGCTCGGGGGATTAGGTTTGGCGAAGGACGACAGAACGTAACGAGGCGCGGTCTTCACGGGGCGCGGACTTCACGGAGACACCGATGGGGGCGGACATGTCAATGCCTAAAGGATCGAATGTTCCAGTGCCGACGACCGGACTCCGGGTCGAACTGGGCTGGCGAGCCGGTCCCGGAGTGCCCGACGCGGATGCCTCGGCGCTGCTGCTGGCGTCCGGGAAGGTCCGCTCCGACCAGGACTTCGTGTTCTACAACCAGCCGTCGCACTCCTCCGGCGCGGTGCGCCACGAGGGCAAGCGCAACGCCGGCGGCCAGGTGAACGACACACTGTTCGTCGACCTCGCGCGCGTGGAGCCCGCGATCGAGACGGTGGTGCTCGCCGCCTCCTCGGACGGCGGCACGTTCGGACAGGTCCCCGGGCTCTACATCCGGGTCCTCGACGCCCAGGGCACGGAGGTGGCGCGCTTCGACAGCGAGGGCGCGAGCGTCGAGACCGCCTTCGTCCTCGGCGAGTTCTACCGCAGGCAGGGCGCCTGGAAGTTCCGCGCCGTCGGACAGGGCTACGACAGCGGGCTCATGGGACTGGCCACGGACTTCGGGATCACCGTCGACGAGCCGCAGCGGCAGGCACCGCCCGCGCCCGTGGCGCCGCCGGCCCCCGCGGCCCCTCCGGTCACGGTCGCCCCGCCGATGACAGCGCCACCTGCCCCGCCGGCCACCAAGGAGACCCCGTCCGTCTCGCTGACCAAGCAGGGCGGCACCTCCGGTGTGATGCGGGTGAACCTCAACTGGAC
>NZ_LIPP01000509.1 GCF_001418335.1 Streptomyces aurantiacus
GGCAGCGATGCCTTCGCCGCCCACGCCTACCTCGGCGGCGAAGGCATCGCTGCCTGCCTCCGCGAGGGCGCGGACATCGTCGTCACCGGCCGGGTCACCGACGCCGCGCTGGTCACCGGGCCGGCGGTCGCCCACTTCGGCTGGGCCCCGGACGCCTACGACCGCCTCGCGGGCGCCGTCGTCGCCGGGCACGTCCTGGAGTGCGGCACCCAGGCCACCGGCGGCAACTACGCCTTCTTCGCCGAGCACGACCCGGCCCGCCTGCACCACCCCGGCTTTCCGGTCGCCGAGCTCCACGAGGACGGCACGAGCGTCATCACCAAGCACGACGGCACCGGTGGCGTCGTGGACGTCGGCACGGTCACCGCCCAGCTCCTGTACGAGACCGCCGGCGCCCGGTACGCGGGACCCGACGTCACCGCCCGCCTCGACTCGGTCCGCCTCACCCAGGAGGGCCCCGACCGGGTACGGATCACGGGGGTGGGGGGCGCCGGCGTACGGGGCGAGGCGCCGCCGCCCACGCTCAAGGTCGGGCTCAACCGGCTCGGCGGTTTCCGGGGCGAGGTCGTCTTCGTGCTGACCGGGCTCGACATCGAGGCGAAGGCCGCGTTCGCGCGGGCCCAGATGGAGGCCGCGCTCGCCGCCGCCAAGTCCCGGCCCGCGGACATCCGTTGGGAACTCGTCCGCACCGACCGCCCCGACTCGGCCACCGAGGAGACCGCGAGCGCCCTGCTCCGGCTCGTTGTGCGCGACCCCGACCAGGAAGCCGTGGGCCGCACCCTCGGCGGAGCCGCCGTCGAACTCGCCCTCGGCAGCTACCCCGGATTCCATGTGTTGGCACCCCCGGGAAAGGGCGCCCCCTATGGGGTCTTCGAGGATGTCTACGTCCCCCATGTGGACGTGGACCATGTGGCAGTCCTCCACGACGGGCGCCGGATCCATGTCATGCCGGCCCAGGACACCCTCGTACTCCGGCCCGCCGAGGAACCACCACTGCCCGCCCCCCTGCCGGCCGGTTCGGCCGTCCGCCGCGCACCCCTCGGTCTCGTCGCCGGGGCCCGCAGCGGCGACAAGGGCGGCAACGCGAACATCGGCGTCTGGGTGCGCACGGACGACGCCTGGCGCTGGCTCGCCCACACCCTCACCACCGACCGGCTGCGCGAACTCCTCCCGGAGACCGCCGACCTGACCGTCGTACGCCACGTCCTGCCCCACCTGCGCGCCCTGAACTTCGTCGTCGAGGGGATCCTCGGCGAGGGCGTCGCCGCGCAGCACCGCTTCGACCCGCAGGCCAAGGCCCTCGGCGAATGGCTGCGCTCCCGCCACCTCGACATCCCGGAGGCCCTGCTGTGACGGTCCTGGCATCCGCCCTGGACACCTCCTCCGCCGACTACGCGGCCCACCGCGAGGCGATGCTCGGCAAGCTCGCCGAACTCGACACCGAGCACGCGAAGGCCCTCGCGGGCGGCGGCGAGAAGTACGTGGCCCGGCACCGCAAGCGCGGCAAACTGCTCGCCCGCGAACGCATCGAGCTGCTCCTCGACCCCGACACGCCGTTCCTCGAACTGTCGCCGCTCGCCGCCTGGGGAAGCGACTCCCCCGAGTACGCCGTGGGCGCCTCGCTCGTCACGGGCATCGGCGTCGTCGAGGGCGTCGAGTGCCTGATCACGGCCAACGATCCGACCGTACGCGGCGGCGCCAGCAACCCCTGGAGCCTGAAGAAGGCCCTGCGGGCCAACGACATCGCGTACGCCAACCGGCTGCCGTGCATCAGCCTCGTCGAGTCGGGCGGCGCCGATCTGCCCTCCCAGAAGGAGATCTTCATCCCCGGCGGCGCCATCTTCCGGGACATCACCCGGCTCTCCGCAGCCGGCATCCCGACCGTCGCCGTCGTCTTCGGCAACTCCACCGCAGGCGGCGCGTACGTCCCCGGCATGTCCGACCACGTGATCATGGTCAAGGAACGCGCGAAGGTCTTCCTCGGCGGCCCGCCGCTGGTGAAGATGGCCACCGGTGAGGAGAGCGACGACGAGTCGCTCGGCGGCGCCGAGATGCACGCGCGCGTGTCGGGCCTCGCCGACCACTTCGCCGTCGACGAGCGGGACGCCCTGCGGCAGGCGCGGCGCGTGGTCGCCCGCCTCAACCACCGCAAGGCGTACGCCGATCCGGCCCCGGCCGAGCCACCCAAGTACGACGAGGACGAACTGCTCGGCATCGTCCCCGGCGATCTCAAGCAGCCGTTCGACCCGCGCGAGGTCATCGCCCGCGTCGTCGACGCGTCCGACTTCGACGAGTTCAAGCCCCTCTACGGAACGAGCCTCACCACCGGCTGGGCGACCCTGCACGGCTACCCGGTGGGCATCCTCGCCAACGCACGCGGCGTGCTCTTCAGCGAGGAGTCGCAGAAGGCCGCCCAGTTCATCCAGCTCGCCAACCAGCGCGACATCCCGCTGCTCTTCCTGCACAACACCACCGGATACATGGTCGGCAAGGAGTACGAGCAGGGCGGCATCATCAAGCACGGCGCGATGATGATCAACGCGGTGAGCAACAGCCGCGTACCCCACCTCTCCGTCCTCATGGGCGCCTCGTACGGGGCCGGGCACTACGGGATGTGCGGGCGGGCGTACGACCCGCGCTTCCTCTTCGCGTGGCCCAGCGCCAAGTCCGCCGTCATGGGCCCGCAGCAGCTCGCCGGTGTCCTGTCCATCGTCGCCCGGCAGTCCGCGCTCGCGAAGGGACAGCCGTACGACGACGACGCCGACGCCGCCCTGCGCGCCATGGTGGAGCAGCAGATCGAGTCCGAGTCCCTGCCGATGTTCCTGTCCGGGCGGCTGTACGACGACGGCGTCATCGACCCGCGCGACACCCGAACCGTCCTCGGCCTGTGCCTGTCCGCGATCCACACGGCGCCCTACGAGGGCACGCGCGGCGGCTTCGGCGTCTTCCGGATGTGAGAGGTTCCATGATTTCGAGTCTGTTGGTCGCCAACCGCGGTGAGATCGCCTGCCGTGTCTTCCGCACCTGTCACGAGCTGGGCATCCGTACCGTCGCCGTGTACTCGGACGCCGACGAGGACGCCCTCCACGCGCGCGTGGCCGACACCGCCGTACGCCTCCCGGGCGCGTCGCCCGCCGACACGTATCTGCGGGGCGAGCTGATCGTGAAGGCGGCCGTCGCGGCGGGCGCCGATGCCGTGCACCCCGGATACGGCTTCCTCTCCGAGAACGCCGGCTTCGCGCGGGCCGTCCTCGACGCGGGCCTCGTCTGGGTCGGGCCGTCCCCCGAGGCGATCGAGGCGATGGCCTCCAAGACCCGCGCCAAGGAGCTCATGTCCGCCGCCGGGGTGCCGCTGCTCGCGCCCCTGGACCCGGACGCGGTGACGCAGGCCGACCTGCCGGTCCTGGTGAAGGCGTCGGCGGGCGGCGGCGGCCGGGGCATGCGCATCGTCCGCGAACTCGACGTACTGAAGCGCGAGTTGAGCGCGGCGTCCGCCGAGGCCGGGAGTGCCTTCGGGGACGGTTCGGTCTTCGTCGAGCCGTACGTCGAGCACGCCCGGCACGTCGAGGTGCAGATCGTCGCCGACGGCCACGGCACCGTCTGGGCCCTCGGCACCCGCGACTGCTCCCTCCAGCGCCGCCACCAGAAGGTCATCGAGGAGGCCCCCGCACCGGGCCTCGGCCCCGACGTGGAGCGGCGCCTGTACGCGGCGGCGACGGCCGCCGCCCGCACGATCGCCTACACGGGTGCCGGCACGGTCGAGTTCCTGGTCTCCGGGGACGGTGCGTCCGAGGACCGCACGTCCGAGGACCGCGTGCACTTCCTGGAGATGAACACCCGCCTCCAGGTCGAACACCCCGTGACAGAGGCGGTGTTCGGGGTCGACCTGGTCGCCCTTCAACTGCGCGTCGCCGAGGGCGCCGCCCTGGAGAGCGACCCGCCCGCGCCGTCCGGTCACGCGGTCGAGGCCCGCCTCTACGCCGAGGACCCGTCCCGGGACTGGGCCCCGCAGACCGGCACCCTGCACCGCCTGTCCGTGCCCGGCGTCCGCCTGGACACCGGTTACGGGGACGGCGACACGATCGGCGTCCACTACGACGCCATGCTCGCCAAGGCCGTCGCCCACGCGCCCACCCGGGCCGAGGCGATCCGCAGACTCGCCGGCGCCCTGGATCGGGCGACGATCCACGGCCCGGTCACCAACCGTGAACTCCTCGTACGGTCCCTGCGCCACGGGGAGTTCGCGGCGGCCAGCGGGGCGTACGGGTCCGGGGCCGGCGCGGTGAGATCGGCGAGGTGGCGTTCGTAGAAGGCGGTGTCCATGCGTGCCGCCGCGAACTCCCCGTGG
>NZ_LIPP01000051.1 GCF_001418335.1 Streptomyces aurantiacus
GCTTCAGGCTCGCCCTCGGCTTCAGGCTCGCCTTCGCTCTTCAGCTCAACGCCACCACCATCCCGCCCCCATTCCCCCGGCACATCCCGCACCACCACCGGTGGCCCGTGCCGCAACTCGCCGCGCACTCTTGTCCGTTCGGCGAAGAGCGTTTCCGCGCGCAGGCGCAGCGCCTCCGCCGAGGCCTCCCGGCGTCGGGACCTGCCGCGGTAGGGCCGGCGGCGGTGTCGCATGCGACCGTCGGAGACCGGGCCGCGGCCCGGTCCACTGGTGGCTGTCGTGGTCCGTGAAGGTGATCGAAGTGCCATGCGACGAGAATGGGGCACAAGGCACGGTCCCCGATGATCTTGCTCAATTCCGGGGGATTACCGCCCAGTTGTGGATAACTCCGTCACCTGCACGGGTTGAAGCACCCGCCCCGAAGCGTCGGTCCGCCCTCTCACCGAGGCGAGACGACCGCCCCCAGCAGACCGGGCCCCGTGTGCGCCCCGATCACCGCTCCGACCTCGCTCACGTGCAGGTCGGCCAGCCCCGGGACCCGTACCCTCAGCCGCTCCGCGAGCGCCGAGGCGCGGTCGGCGGCGGCGAGATGGTGGACGGCGATGTCGACCTGGGCGCTGCCTGCCCGGTCGGCCACGATCTCTTCGAGACGGGCGATCGCCTTGGTGGCGGTGCGCACCTTTTCCAGCAGCTCGATACGGCCGCCGTCCAGTTGCAGCAGCGGTTTGACGGCCAGCGCGGATCCGAGCAGCGCCTGCGCGGCCCCGATCCGGCCGCCCCGGCGCAGATAGTCGAGGGTGTCGACGTAGAAGTACGTGTCCGTGCCCGCGGCCCGTTTCTCGGCCGCCGTGACCGCGTCGTCGACCGTGCCGCCCGACTCCGCGGACTCGGCGGCCGCCAGCGCGCAGAAGCCGAGGGCCATCGCGACCATCCCGGTGTCCACCACGCGCACGGGCACGGGAGCCTCCCGCGCGGCGAGGACCGCCGCGTCGTACGTGCCTGAGAACTCGGAGGACAGATGCAGCGAGACGATGCCGGTGGCGCCGGACTCGGCGATGCGACGGTAGGTCTCGGCGAAGACCTCGGGGCTGGGCCGGGAGGTCGTGACGGGCCGCCGCTTCTGCAGTGCCAGCGCCAGGGAGCGGGCCGAGATCTCGGTGCCCTCTTCGAGTGCCTGGTCGCCGAGGACCACGGTCAGAGGTACCGCGGTGATGCCGTGGCGCTCCATCGTCCACGACGGCAGGTAGGCCGTTGAATCGGTGACGATCGCGACATGGCGGGACATGAGCTGGAGGTTACCTGTCAGGAGACGTGGACGGCAGTGCGGGCCTCCCCGCCTGCGGCCGGACCGACTGGACCGGCCGGACCGGCTGGATCAAGTCGTGCTCTCCGGGCGGGGCTTCTTCTCCCAAGGGTAAGCGGGCCGCTGTGCGGGTGCGTCGATCGCGGGCCGGGTGGGCTCCTCTGCCGTGCGCGACTCGGCGCTCTCCGGCCAGGTCTGCCGGTCGGCGTCGGCGCTCGGCGCCTTCGGCCACGGCGGCGAGGCCGGGGCGGCGGCGGGCTCCGTCGTCCGCGTGGGCGCCGGCTTCGGCGTGGGAGTGGACGCAGGAGCGGGCGGCGTAGGCGTGGGAGTCGGCTCCGTCGTCCAGTGCCGCAGCGCGCCCGCCTCCATGTCGATCTGTGTGCTCAGCGAGTCCAGGTCGTCGCCCCCGAAACGCTCGGCGCGGTCGCGCGCCGCCCAGCGCAGTGCGTCGGCCGACTTCGTTATCTGCTCGGTGCGCTCCCGCAGCGCGGGCAGCCGCTCAGTGAGGCGCGCCCTGTTCGGTTCGCGCTCCAGCCGCTTCAACTCGCCGTCCAGTTCCTGGCCGTGCACGCTGAGCCGGTCGAACAGTGCCAGGGACTCTTTCAGCGACTCGTCCTCGGCCACGCCCGCGTGCAGTGCCTCCTGAGTGGCCCGCATCGACGTGCGCAGGGAGAGGCGCAGTTGGGCGAGCGCGCCCTGGGCTCCCGGCTGGGCGAAGGTCTTCGCCCTGAGCGTGGAGTCCTCCACTGTCCGGCGGGCCTGTGCGACGGTGCGGTCCACGCCTCGCTTGGCGGCGCCGACCACCTTCACCGTGGCATACGCGCCCAGAACCACGAACAGCACGAAGATCAGTGCCACGATGGCGACCACGGCTTCCATGACGGTCCTCTCGGGTGCTGCGTCGTGCTGCGACCAGTGCCTGCGGGCCCTTTCACGGTAAACGGAAAAGGCAGGCCGAGGGTTCCAGCGGAACCCCCAACCTGCCCTTAGGGGACTACCCCGACCCGAACCGGCCGCACCGGGACGGCGTTCGTCGCTACGCCGGAACGATGTTCACCAGTTTCGGCGCCCGCACGATCACCTTGCGGATTCCCGCCCCGTCCAGTGCCACGACCACCTTGTCGTCGGCCAGTGCCACCTTCTCCAGCTCCTCGTCCGAGATCGACGGGGAGACCTCCAGGCGTGCCTTGACCTTGCCCTTGATCTGCACGACGCAGGTCACGCTCTCGTCCACGGCGTACGCCGGGTCGGCGACGGGGAAGTCCCGGTGCACGACCGAGTCGGTGTGGCCCAGCTTGCGCCACAGTTCCTCGGCGATGTGCGGGGCCAGCGGCGCGACCATCAGCACCAGCGACTCGGCGACCGTCCGCGGGACCGGGCCGCCCGTCTTGGTCAGGTGGTTGTTCAGCTCGGTGACCTTGGCGATGGCGGTGTTGAAGCGCAGGCCCTCCAGGTCCTGGCGCACGCCGCCGATCGCCTTGTGCAGGGCGCGCAGTGTGTCCGTGTCGATGTCGGCGTCCGCGACGTCGACGACGGTGACGTCACCCGTGGTCTCGTCGATCACGTTGCGCCACAGCCGCTGCAGCAGCCTGTACTGGCCCACCACCGCGCGCGTGTCCCACGGCCGCGACACGTCCAGGGGGCCCATCGCCATCTCGTACAGGCGCAGGGTGTCCGCCCCGTACTCGGCGCAGATCTCGTCCGGAGTGACCGCGTTCTTCAGGGACTTGCCCATCTTGCCCAGCAGCCGGGAGACCTTCTCGCCCTGGTGGTAGTACGCGCCGTCGCGCTCCTCCACCTCGGCGGCCGGTACGGCGATGCCACGGCTGTCGCGGTAGACGTAGGCCTGGATCATGCCCTGGTTGAACAGCTTGTGGAACGGTTCCGCCGAGGAGATGTGCCCCAGGTCGAACAGCGCCTTGGACCAGAAGCGCGCGTACAGCAGGTGCAGTACGGCGTGTTCGGCGCCGCCGACGTACAGGTCGACGCCGCCGTGCGGCTGGCCCTCGCGCGGACCCATCCAGTACTGCTCGATCTCCGGGTCGACCAGCTTCTCGGAGTTGTGAGGGTCCAGGTAGCGCAGCTCGTACCAGCAGGAGCCGGCCCAGTTGGGCATGGTGTTGGTTTCGCGGCGGTACGCGCGCGTGCCGCGGCCGTCGCCCAGGTCCAGCGTGACGTCGACCCAGTCCTCGTTCCGGGACAGCGGCGTCTCCGGGGACGTGTTCGCGTCGTCGGGGTCGAAGGTGCGCGGCGAGTAGTCCTCGACCTCCGGCAGCTCCAGAGGCAGCATCGACTCGGGCAGCGGGTGGGCGATGCCGTCCTCGTCGTAGACGATCGGGAAGGGCTCGCCCCAGTAGCGCTGACGGCTGAACAGCCAGTCGCGCAGCCGGAAGTTGACGGTGCCGCGGCCGACGCCCTCGCGCTCCAGCCACTCGGTGATGCGCGCCTTGGCCTCGGCGACGCCCAGGCCGTCCAGCGAGATGTCGTCGTTCGCGGAGTTGACGATCTTCGCGTCGTGCGATCCGAAGGCGTCCTCCCACGTCGACGTGTCGGTGCCGCGGCCGTCGGTGGGCCCGACCACGCAGCGGATCGGCAGCTCGAAGGCGCGCGCGAACTCGAAGTCGCGCTGGTCGCCCGCCGGGACGGCCATGATCGCGCCGGTGCCGTACCCCATCAGGACGTAGTCGGCGATGAAGACGGGGATCTGCTCGCCGTTGACCGGGTTGGTCGCGTACGCGCCGATGAAGACGCCCGTCTTGTCCTTGGCCTCGGCCTGCCGCTCGACGTCCGACTTCGAGGCGGCCTGCGCGCGGTAGGCGGCGACGGCCTCGGACGGCGTGGCGTGGCCGCCCGTCCAGACGTCATGGGTGCCCTCGGGCCAGGCGGCCGAGGTGAACTTCTCGACCAGCGGGTGCTCGGGGGCCAGCACCATGTAGGTCGCGCCGAACAACGTGTCCGGGCGCGTGGTGAAGACCGCGATGTGCTCGCCGTCTACGGGGAAGTCGACGCGGGCGCCCTCGGAGCGGCCGATCCAGTTGCGCTGTTGCAACTTGATGGCCTCGGGCCAGTCCAGGGCGTCCAGGTCGTCCAACAGCCGGTCGGCGTACGCGGTGATGCGCATGTTCCACTGGCGCAGCTTGGCCTTGAAGACGGGGAAGTTGCCGCGCTCGGAGCGGCCGTCCGCGGTGACCTCCTCGTTCGCCAGGACGGTGCCCAGCCCTGGACACCAGTTGACGGGCGCGTCGGAGGCGTACGCCAGGCGGTGGTCACTCAGGATGTCGGCGCGCTCGACGTGAGTCAGCTCACTCCAGGGGCGCCCGCCGGGCACCGCGCGCTCGCCGCTCTCGAACAGGGCGACCAGTTCGGCGATCGGCCGGGCCCTGTCCGCCTCGGTGTCGTACCAGGAGTTGAAGATCTGCAGGAAGATCCACTGGGTCCACTTGTAGTAGTCCCGGTCGATCGTCGCGAAGGAGCGGCGCTTGTCGTGGCCCAGGCCCAGCGCGCGCAGCTGGGACTTCATGTTGGCGATGGCCGCCTCGGTGGTGATCCGGGGGTGCTCGCCCGTCGACACGGCGTGCTGCTCGGCGGGCAGGCCGAAGGCGTCGAAGCCCAGGGTGTGCAGGACGTTGTGGCCCGTCATGCGCTGGTAGCGGGCGGTCACATCGGTGGCGATGTATCCCAGCGGGTGGCCGACGTGCAGACCCGTGCCGGAGGGGTACGGAAACATGTCCATGATGAACTTCTTGGGCTTGGCGACCAGGTCGGGGTCCCCCGCCAGGTCGCCGCTCGGGTTCGGCGCCTCGTACGTGCCCTCGGCGTCCCAGAAGTCCTGCCAGCGTGCCTCGATGTCAGCGGCCAGCGCGGCCGTGTAGCGGTGCGGCGCTGCCACCTCGGAGGCGGCAGCGGTATTCGTCTCGCTCATGATCCTCAAAGCTCCATCGATCGTCTCTGCCAGCGGCTCAGGAAATGAAAAAACCCCTCGCACAGGAGGGGGCGCCGCGCCGATTCCGGTCGCGGATTTCCGGCGACCGGGTGTGATCAGCGCGGCTCACTAAGCAGAAGGCGTACGGCACGCATGGCGTCAGGGTACCGCAGCGGCCCAGCGGACCGCGACGCGGTTTCGGCTACGCTCCGGCACTGAGTGTCGCTCGCGCACTCGCTCACGCACTCGGTCGCCGGAACCCGAGCGAGGGCCAGAGGTTACTTCGCGTAAGGGCCGCTAAGGGGCATCACAGCTCCCTCGCCACCCTTTGATAACAGCGATATAACTGAAACCTCGTACTCATCGGTATGGCTCGACCTAGAGTGCGGCAGCGGGACCGCTTTCCCGAACTGTTCGGAGTTGCCCCCATGAACTCTCGCCGCAACAACAGCACACTCTCCCGGCCGAGTCGCTCGGTCCAGGGCGGAGTGATGGCTGCCGTCTTGCTGCTCATACCCCTTGTCGTCGTGATCGGAGGTGACGGGCTCAGGGACTTCCTCAACTTCGGTGCGGGCGTTCTCTCGCTCGTCGCCCTCACCCTCTCGGTGCTCTGGGGCCTCGTCGCCACCGACCGGGTGTTCCTCAACACCCGCCAGCGCCTGATAGCCCAGGCCGTGCACCGGACCACCGCGGTGAGCTCGGTCGGCTTCCTGCTGCTGCACGTCTCGGTCAAGCTCACGCTCGACCACACCTCGGCGATCGCGGCCGTCGTCCCCTTCGGTCTCGGCGTCACCGGCACCGGCGGACTCATCGGCCTCGGCACCCTGGCCGGCCTCCTGATGGTCTTCACAGCCCTCACCGGCGCGCTGCGCAGCGCGTTCGCGTCCCCCGTACAGGTCGCCGCCCGCTGGCGCGCGGTGCACATGCTGGCCTACCCCGCCTGGTGCTCGGCCCTGATCCACGGCCTCTTCGCGGGCCGCGAGGCGAAGCCGATCTTCGTGATCCTCTACGGCCTCTCCCTGGTCGCCGTCATGGGCGCGCTGGCCCTGCGGGCGGCTCCCCTGCCGTTCAAGCGGAAGTTCGCCAGGCGCGTCCTGACCATGCTCGACGGCGGCAACAACAGGTCGTTCCGCGAGGAGCCCGCGCCGCGCCGCACCGCGGAGGCCCCGCAGGCCGGCGGCCGGCCCGGCTTCCCCGACCAGCCGATACCCCAGCAGCGCACCGGCCCCCGGGGCAGCGAGTCCTTCACGGACACCGGGTCGCTCACCGACACCGGCGGCTTCGCGGCTGCCTACCGGGCCGTTTCGAGCCCGCCGCGCGGTCAGGATCCGCTGGTGCCCGACCCGACGCAGCGCATGCAGATGCCGGCGGACATGCAGCCCACCCAGTCGATGCCGCCCGTCGACGGCATCCCGGGACCCCGCTGGCCGACCCCGTCGCCGCCGCTCTACGAGGCCCCGCCGCGCCCCGCCCAGACGCCGAACTACGACACGGGAAGCTTCAGCCCCGTCTCGGACACGGGCACCTTCAGCGCCGTCTCCTACGAGACTCCCGCGCCCGACGGCTCGTACGGCGGAAGTGACGTGTACAACACCGGTGAGACGAACGACCCCCTCGGTACGTACAACCCGAATGACACGTACAACAGCGGTCCCGCCACTGAAACGCTGCCCGGTTCCTACGAGGCACCGAGCAACGGCGAACCCTGGAACGCGCCTTCCGGAGGCTTTTAGTGAACGAGGCCCTTCCCGACGTACCCGAAGTCCGAGTGGTGGGCCTTCCCCAGCTCACCTCCGGATTCGATCTCGTCGAGAGACTCGACCTGCCCATGCACCTGAAGGTGCACGGGCCGCTTGAGCCCATGGGCGGAGAGCAGCTCGCGCAGCTCTCCGAACGCATCAACCTGAAGGGCCGCGGCGGCGCGGGCTTCCCGTTCCACAAGAAACTGCGGTCGGTCGCCGAGGCGGCGATCCGCCGGGGCGTACGGCCCGTGGTCGTCGTCAACGGAAGCGAGGACGAGCCCGCCTGCCGCAAGGACACGGTGATGATCAACCGTGCCCCGCACCTGATCCTGGACGGTGCCCTGCTGGTCGCCGAGGCCCTGGGCGCCCGCACCCTGGTCATCGGCGTGACCCGCGAATCCACCCAGCGGTCGATGGAGGCGGCGCTCTCCGAGCGCGGGCTGACCAACCGGCGCGGCGCAACCATCCGCGCGCGCGTGCAGCGCAATCCCGTACGGATGGTGACCGGGGCTGCCGCCTCGCTGGTCCGCTCCATCGACGGCGGGCCTGCGATCCCGCCGGGCCGCAAGACCAGCGCCTCGCAGAACGGCGTCGGCGGTGCGCCCACGCTCCTGTCGAACGCCGAGACGTTCGCCCAGCTGGCGATCGGCGCCCGCATCGGCGCCGAGCGCTACGGCAACACCGGCCTGTACGACGAGCCCGGCACCGTCCTGCTCACCGTCTCCGGGGCGGTCGCCCGCCCCATGGTGATCGAGGCCCCGACCGGCGTACCGCTGCGCTACATCCTGCAGCTGGCCGGCGCCCCGCCGGTCCCGCAGGGCGTGCTGACCGGCGGCTACCACGGCAAGTGGCTGGACTCCGCGACGGTCAACGAGGCGATCGTCTCGCGCAACTCCCTGGACGCGGTGGGCGGTGCGCTCGGTGCCGGCGCGATCCTCCCGATCAGCCAGTCGACCTGCCCGCTGGGCGAGTCGCTGCGGGTGGCCCAGTGGCTGGCCGAGGAGAGCGCCGGCCAGTGCGGCCCGTGCTACCTCGGGCTGCCGGCCGCGGCCCGCGGCATGGAGGACATCCTCAACGGCGGCGGCCCGGCCGCCCTCGAAGCGCTCAAGCAGGTCGCCAACGCCGTGAAGCGGCGCGGCGCGTGCTCGCACCCGGACGGCTCCGCGATGTTCCTGGAGTCGACCATCAAGGCGTTCACGGACGACCTGGCCGCCCATGTCCTCGGCAACGGCTGCGGACGGCCCGTGGAGGGCGTTCTGCCGCTCTTCGAGGGCGGCCAGCAGCCCACCGGCATCCCGGGCGGTCAGCCGCCGGAGGAGGAGCAGGGCGCACCCCGCCAGAAGATCTTCGTGGACTGGACGCTGTGCCGCGGGCACGGCCTGTGCGCGGACATCCTCCCGGAGGTCTTCCAGCTGGGCGCCGACGGCTTCCCGACCGTCGCCCAGGCGCAGGTGCCCCGGTACGCGGAGGCGAAGGCGCTGCGGGCCGTACGGCGCTGCCCGGCGCTCGCGCTGCGACTGGAGGAGACCACCGGCGGAGCGGCCCCCCGACAGAACCTGCCCGCCGTACGCGAGGGCGGCGGGGGCGGTCGTCGCGCGCTGGGCCGCGGTCGCTGACCCAGCCCGGCACCTCACCACGCAGAAAGCGGGCCATCCTGATCGGATGGCCCGCTTTCATCTGCTGTGGAGCTAAGGAGAATTGAACTCCTGACCTCCTGCATGCCATGCAGGCGCTCTACCAACTGAGCTATAGCCCCTTGCGGTGTTCCTCCGGGTCTCCCCGGCGGCGACGCCAACATTACCGGTCCTCCCGTGCACCACCAAATCGTTTCCGGCGCTCATCGACATTCCTCGCAAGGGTGATGTCCGGGACGAAACCCCGGCCGGGCTCGGGTCGAGCTCGGGCCGGGCTCAAGCCGGGATCGGACCGGGCTCAGGCAGTCGCGAACGAATAGAAGCGCTTGAGCGTGCAGTGCTCATCGAGGAGCCGGCCGTAGATCGGCTCCCCCTCCAGCTCGCGGTACGTCTCGATGGGGTCGCCTTTTATGATCAGCGCCCGTGCGCATTCCTCGCACCAGTACTGGTAGTCGTGGTTGACCGGTTCCATGTCGCGGACGATGGGCGTACCGCTGCCGCACCAATCGCACTTTCGCCTGTGCGCACCCATCGATCAGCTCCAGCTGTGGCCGCAGGCCGTGCACACGTAGGAAACTCCTCCGTTGTCGCCGAGGACTTGAGCGACGTGGGCCGAACCGCAGGAAGGGCAGTCGAGGCGCGTGATCGGGTTCCGAACCACCTCGGTTCCGGGAAGGTCGACGACCTTCCCGAGGATGCTCGCAGGCATCGCCACTCCCTCCCGTCGGGCCGCGCCCCCTTCCGGCCGTTTGATTCTGCCACGGCCGGAGCAATACGGTCAGCGACGCCTGCGTACCAGTCCGGACACAGCACCTGCCGCGGCGGTCGCGGCCAGCGCGAACATGCAGACGAGTAGCGCGTCCGAAGAGGTATACGCCCCCGAAGCCCCAAGTGACTCAAGCCGGTTCAAGAAGAGTGTGCCGAACGCGGCGACGCCCATGAGCTGGCCGAGCTGTGCGACCGTGGCGAGCAGTCCGCTCGCGTCCGCCGCGTCCTCGGGGCGCACCGTCGCGAGCGCCCCCGTGAGCGTCGGGCTGAAGGAGAGCGCGAGCCCCGCGCCGACGGCGGCCAGAGCGGCGTACAGCCGGAACCCGGCCTCGTGGCCGTCGCGCAGTGCCAGTCCCACGGCCGCGACGGAGACCGCGGTGAGCGCGAACCCGGCCGGGATCAGGGCTCGTTGCCAGGAGGCGGGCCAGGTGCGCCAGGTCAGCCCCACCAGCCCGAAGACCACCGCGGTCGGCGCGAAGGTGAGTCCCGCGCGCAGCGCGCTGTAGCCGAGGCCGCCCTGGATGTGCAGGGTGAGCACGAACAGGAAGCCGCCGTTGACGGCCATCGCCGCCATGATCCGGAAGACCGCGAGCCCGACACCGGGGTGGCGCAGCACCCGGGGCGCGATCAGCGGGGTGCCGCCACGTCGGGCGACCCGGGACTCGTACACCGAGAAGAAGGCGAAGAGCACCGCGGAGGCCGCGAGTGACAGCCACGACCACAGGGGCCAGTCCTTCTCCTGCCCGAGCACCAGCGGGATCGTGAGCAGCGAGACAGCCGCGCCCAGGAGGACCAGGCCCGGCAGGTCCAGGCGGTGCGCGCGCTCCGGAGCGCGCGCGTCGTCGCGCGGCAGGACGCGTGCGCCGAGGAGCAGGAGTACGACGCCCACGGGCACGTTCACCAGGAACACGGGACGCCAGCTCGTGCCGAACAGGTCGGCGCTGACGAGGAGTCCGCCCAGCACCTGCCCGACCGCGGCGCCGGTCGCGAGGACCGCCGAGTACAGGCCGAGGGCCCTGCCCCTCGCCTCGCCGGTGAAGTGGCGCTGGATCAGGCTGAGCACCTGCGGGATCATCACCGCCGAGCCGGCGCCCTGGATCATCCGGAAGGCGATCAACTGGCCGGTGCCCTGGGCGAGTCCGCAGGCCAGTGAGGCCGCCGTGAACAACGCGAGGCCGGCCAGATGGACGCGTCGGTGACCGAGCAGGTCGCCGAGGCGAGCGCCGGTGATGAGCAGAACGGAGTACGGGATGGCGTATCCGGCGACCACCAGCTGCAATCCGGCGCCGGTGGCGTGGAGTTCGGCACCGATGGTGGGCACCGCCACGTTGACGATGAAGGCGTCGACGAGCGCCATGAACTGGGCGGCGAGGACGATCGCGAGCAGTCGTCCGGGGCGATTGTCAGTGCCGGGAGTTCTACTGGAGGCAGGCCTTGAACCGGGTCCGGGTGCGGCGCCCGGGCCCGTGGGGGTTGTGGTCGTCATGGCGTCGAGCGTGGCGGCGGGCGGAGTCGGGTGCCGAGAGTCCGTCGATGCTGGTACTGACAGCACCTGGAAGGCGCGGGGCCCAGGGGCGAGGATGGGGGATGTGACGACGATGGCCAAGACACACCGGCGGCGTCCTGAGCTGGCCGCCTTCCTGCGCAGCCGACGGGCGCGGGTGACACCGGCCGACGTGGGGATGGAGCCGGGTCTGCGCCGGCGCACACCGGGGCTGCGGCGCGAGGAGGTCGCGCAGCTCTCGGGCGTCGGGGTCACCTGGTACACGTGGCTGGAGCAGGGCCGGCCGATCAACGCGTCTTCGCAGGTCCTCGACGCCGTGGCGCGCACGCTGGGGCTCGGCCAGCCGGAGCGCGAGCATCTGTACGACCTGGCCGAGGTGCCGTTCACCCACGACTACGAGTCGGCCGCGCCGGCCGTCGGCCCCGAGATCCAGGAGATCCTCGACGCGCTCGACCCGATTCCGGCGGTCGTCTACAGCGCGCGGTTCGACATCCTCGCCGCCAACCGGATGTACCGGGACCTGTTCCTGATACCGGGGACGGCCGCCACCGGCGGCGGCCGGATGGGCAACGCGCTGTGGTCGCTCTTCGTCGTGGACGAGGACGTCTGTCAGCTGCTGTTCCGGGAGAGCGTGCTGCCGACGATGGTGGCGACGCTGCGGTCCGGGTACGGCAGACATGTCGGTGAGCCCGCGTGGGAGGACTTCATACGCCGGCTGTCGCAGGCCAGTGAGTACTTCGCCGGGCTGTGGCGCAACGGCGATGTGGCACCGCTCGGGCCGCGTGTGAAGACGTTCCGGCACGGGGCGGTGGGCGAGTTGCGGATGACGTCGGTGTCGCTGTCGGTCAACGGAATGCCGGACTGCCGGATCGTGGTCCACCGGCCGGACGACGAGGAGACGAGCGCGCGGATCTCCCGGCTGCGGGACCTTTCCCGGTAGCGGGCCCAGGGAAGGGCGCGGAGGACGACGAAAAATCCCGCCCCCTGATGGGGACGGGATCATCGGTCCACGTTCGTGGAGTCAAGTGGAGCTAAGGAGAATTGAACTCCTGACCTCCTGCATGCCATGCAGGCGCTCTACCAACTGAGCTATAGCCCCTTGTACTGTTCCCACCGGGTCTCCCCGGTGGCGGAACAAGAAGAACTTTAGCCTGCGACCAGCCGGAAAGTGAAATCCGGTACTGCGGGGCACCGGGGTCCGGATTCGAGCCGAGGTCCGGCGGATCGAACCGGGCCCGACGGGCCACGTCACGATCCTCCGGCCGGCGTGGGCGGGCGGTGCGGGCAGGCCCACGCGTCCCGGCCGGAGGTTCTAGTCGTCGTCGCCCAGTACGGGTTCCGGGAGGGTGCCCGCGTTGTGCTCCAGCAGCCGCCAGCCGCGGGCGCCCTCGCCGAGGACGGACCAGCAGCAGTTGGAGAGGCCGCCGAGGCTTTCCCAGTGCTGGGACTCCAGGCCGAGGAGGCGGCCGATGGTGGTGCGGATGGTGCCGCCGTGGCTGACGACCACGAGGGTGCCGTCGTCGGGGAGCTTCTCGGCATGCCTGAGCACGACAGGGGCCGCCCGGTCGGCGACCTCGGTCTCCAGTTCGCCGCCACCCCGGCGAACGGGCTCGCCGCGCTTCCACGCCGCGTACTGGTCGCCGTACTCCGCGATGATCTCCGGGTGCGTCAGGCCCTGCCAGCGGCCCGCGTACGTCTCGCGCAGGCCCTCGTCGTGCGTGACGTCGAGGCCGGTGAGCGCGGACAGCTCACCCGCGGTGTTCGCCGCCCGCTTCAGGTCCGAGGCGACGATCGCGTCGGGCCTGAGGGACGCGAGCAGCCGTGCGGCGCGGCGGGCCTGGCCCACGCCGGTCTCGGTGAGCTCGACGTCCGTGGTGCCCTGGAAGCGGCGCTCCACGTTCCACAGCGTCTGGCCGTGGCGCCACAGGATGACGCGGCGCCCCCGCCCGGCCTTCTTGCCGGTCTCGGACAGCGGCCTGCCGTCCGCCGCCGGCTGCCCCGCGCCGGCGGTCATCGAAGCTCTCCGCGCAGCTCTGCGGCGTCCTCCGTGTCCTGGAGCTCGCTGTGCTCGGCGGCCTTGCCTCGGGTGGCCTTGGCGTCGGCGGGCAGGTCGAGCTCGGGGCAGTCCTTCCAGAGCCGCTCCAGCGCGTAGAACACCCGCTCCTCGCTGTGCTGGACGTGCACCACGATGTCGACGTAGTCGAGCAGGATCCAGCGGGCGTCGCGGTCGCCCTCGCGGCGCACCGGCTTCACGCCGAGCTCCTTGTTCAGCCGCTCCTCGATCTCGTCGACGATCGACTTGACCTGGCGGTCGTTGGGCGCGGAGGCCAGCAGGAAGGCGTCCGTGATCGACAGCACGTCGCTGACGTCGTACGCGATGATGTCGTGCGCGAGCTTGTCGGCGGCCGCCTGTGCGGCGGTGGTGATGAGCTCGGTAGAGCGGTCAGTGGCGGTCACTACAAGGCTTTCCGTAGACGGTCAGGAAACCCCGAGGGGTCATACCCCAAGGGTCTCACGGACCGCCGACGGCGCCCCACGCGATAAAAGGCGCCCTATTCGCTCCGGCTCACCTTGTAGTCCTGGCCCAGGACCACCGACACGTCCGCGTTCGAGGTGACCTTGCCCTTCTTCACGGCGGTCGTGGGCAGGTCCAGCGTCTTGGCGACCTCCACCGCGTCCGCCTTCTTCGCGGCGTCGGCGTATGTGATCTCGGACACCGCCTGTGCGACTTCGGCCGTACCGCCGTCGACGAAGGTGTAGCCGCCGTTGAGCAGCACGACCCGCGCCTTCTCGGTGGCGTCCTTGTCGGCGGTGGCGTTGCGGATGCCCACCTGGACGGCGTCGCCCTTCTCGGGGCTCTTGGCCGCTCCGCCGAGCACGTCCTTGACCACGCTGTCGCTGGCCTGCGTGCTGAGCCGGCCGTCCGTCTGGACCGGCAGCAGAGCCGTCTTGAAGTCGCCCTCCTTGGCCCGGTCCGCGAGTTTGGCGAGGAACGTGCCCAGGTCGCTGTCGGTCAGGGAGGGGTCGAGGATCTGCGCGAGCGTCTGCACGGTGGTCGTCGCGGCCTGCGCGTCGGACGACAGCTTGCGCAGCACGCCCTGCATGACCTGCCCGAACCGCTGCAACTGCGCGTTCTGCGACTCCCCGGAGGCGCGGTACGTGGCGTACGCGACGGCCATCTTGCCGCTGAGCGTCTGCTGCTCGCCCTTCTTGACGAGCGGGGTCTCGCCCTTCTTCTTCGCCTCGGGGTCCGGCACGTCCGTGTCGGTGTCGATGTCGATGTTGCCGACGAGTTCGACGAGGTTGTTGAGGTACGGGGTGTCGAGGCGCCAGGTGCCCTCGATGTCCGTGCCGAGCACGGTGTCGAGTTCGTCGCGCGTCCCCGAGGAACCGTCGTCGTCGACCGACTTGGAGAGTGTGGTCCCGCCGCCGTCCTCGTCCGTCAGGGCGAGGGCGTTGGGCAGCAGGACCGTGGTGCCCTGCTCGGTGGTGGTGTTGTTGACCAGCAGGGCCGTCGAGGTGCCGCTGCCCTTGGTGTTGTGCAGGTGGACGACGATCACGTCACGCTTCTGGGCACCGGCCGCGGTGGTCGCGCCGGCCTTCGAGTCCGACGACGACCCGGGCAGCTTCCCGGCGAACCAGAGATACCCGGTCCCGCCGACCGCGACCAGCGCGAGTACGACGACGAGGGCGACGACCCGGCCGCGCGCCCGGCGCTTGGCCTCCTCGCGCCGCTCGGTGCGGTTCTCGGTGAACGTGAGCCAGTCGATGACGTCTTCGGATTCCTCGGGCTGCTCCTCGACGAAGGCGAACTGCTCGGTGCGGTAGCCCTGTTCGGCCCCTCGCTCGTCGTCCACCGCCGACGCCGGCGCCGGCGGCTCCGCGGGGCCCGTCTGCTGCGGGATGTAAGCGGTCTGCTCCGCGACTTGGGGCTGCTGCAGGCCGGTGTCATAGGACGACACGGGTTGCTGCTGACCGGTGTCATACGGCCCCACAGGCGACGCCTGCTGTCCCGCTTGCTGCCCCGTCGCGTACGGGTCGTATCCGTAGCCCTGTTGCCCGTAATTCTGGCCGTAGTCCTGCCCGTAACCCTGCGCCTGGCCGCCGTAGGGGTCGTACTGGCCGTACTCGTCCTGTTGCCCAGAGTGCTGAGGGTGTTGCGGAGGCTGCCCCGGCTGCGGCACCTGGCGGTACACAGGCTGCCCGAACTCGTCGTAGCCGACGAGTTCGTACTGGTCGCCCCCGTACCCAGCGTCGTATCGGTCGTTCACCGGTGCCCCTCTCGGCTCACTGGCCGCGGTACAGCTCTCGCTTGTCGATGTAGCGCACGACACCGTCCGGCACCAGATACCAGACCGGATCCCCCTTCGCGACCCGGGCCCGGCAGTCCGTGGAAGAGATCGCGAGCGCGGGGACCTCGACGAGCGAGACACCGCCCTCGGGCAGGCCGGTGTCGGTCAGTATGTGGCCGGGCCGGGTGACCCCGATGAAGTGCGCGAGGGAGAACAGCTCCTCGGCGTCGCGCCAGGTGAGGATCTGGCCGAGCGCGTCGGCGCCGGTGATGAAGAAGAGGTCCGTGTCCGGGTTGAGCACGCGCAGGTCGCGCAGCGTGTCCGTGGTGTAGGTCGGGCCGCCGCGGTCGATGTCGATGCGGCTCACGGAGAACTGCGGGTTCTCGGCGGTCGCGATGACCGTCATCAGATAGCGGTCCTCGGCCGGGGAGACCTCGCGGTCGGTCTTCTGCCACGGCTGGCCGGTCGGCACGAACACCACCTCGTCGAGGTGGAACTGCGCGGCGACCTCGCTGGCGGCCACGAGGTGTCCGTGGTGGATCGGGTCAAACGTTCCGCCCATGACGCCGAGGCGGCGCTTGCCCGGGTTCGACGGGCCGTTTCCCGGGCCACGCCGTACGCCCTGCGCCGGCGCGCCCGCCGGACCGGTAGGCATGTCCTGCTCTCCCATGCGTGCAGACCCTACCGGCCCGGACGGCGGGCTCTGTCGCGCGGGCGTCAACGGTCCCGGTTGAAACGGGTGGTGACCCACAGCAGCAGCAGGAGGAGGACGAAGGCTCCGCCGCCGACGAGCAGGGGGTTCAGGCTCTCGTGGTTGCCGCCGTGCTCCTCGCCCTCGGCGGCGAGTGTGACCAACTGGGCAGCGGTGCTGTGGAGGCTCATCTTCGACAGGACCTATCCGATGGTGGTCCCCCGCTCGCGAAGCCGAGAGCGGAGGAGGGCGGGATAAAGACTTCCGCACATCGTAAGCGCGTGCTCTCTCACCCATCACTCCGACTCCGCCGTTGGGAACGTCGGGCGGCGACACCGCGGCGGGAACCTTCCGCGGGGTCTCACTCGTCCCGTTTGTAGCCACGCAACAAGAACCAGGCGCCCAGCACACAGCCGACGACCATCACGACCAGCACGACGCGGAGGAGATTGCCCGCCCCTTGTTGCTGGGCGGCGCTCGCCGCCTCGGTGAGCCACGATCCGGGGGAATGCTCCATGACGTACTACTCCTTCGCTGTACTGCCCGTCCACGGTATCTCCGCCTAGGCTGGGCCCCGTCTCGGGGGCCAGAGAAGGCAACCAAACGCATGGGGGACCACATGCCAGAAGACAGCCACGAGAACGTACCGAGCAGGCAGCGCAGGCGCTTCGAGGGAATCTCCTCCCGGGCGTACGAGCACCCCGCGGACCGCTCGGCCCTGGTCGCCCTGCGCAAGCTCACCGGCTTCGACACGGTCTTCAAGGCGCTCAGCGGCCTGCTCCCGGAGCGCAGTCTGAGGCTGCTGTTCCTGTCGGACTCGGTGCGCGTCTCGGACGCCCAGTTCGCCCACCTGAACACGATGCTGCGCGACGCCTGTTACATCCTGGACCTGGAGAAGGTCCCCCCGATGTACGTCAACCAGGACCCCCAGCCGAACGCGATGTGCATCGGTCTGGACGAGCCGATCATCGTCGTCACCACCGGCCTGGTGGAGCTGCTCGACGAGGAGGAGATGCGGGCGGTCATCGGCCACGAGGTGGGCCACGCGCTGTCGGGCCACTCCGTCTACCGCACGATCCTGCTCTTCCTGACCAGCCTCGCCCTGCGCGTGGCGTGGATCCCCCTCGGCAATCTCGCGATCATGGCGATCGTGACCGCCCTGCGTGAGTGGTTCCGCAAGTCCGAACTGTCCGCGGACCGTGCGGGCCTGCTGGTCGGCCAGGACCTGCGGGCCTCGATGCGCGGCCTGATGAAGATCGCGGGCGGCAACCACCTGCACGAGATGAACGTGGACGCGTTCCTCGCCCAGGCCGAGGAGTACGAGGCCGGCGGCGACCTCCGCGACTCCGTGCTCAAGATCCTGAACGTGATGCCCCGCTCCCACCCGTTCACCACGGTCCGGGCGGCCGAGCTGAAGAAGTGGGCGGAGTCCCGCGACTACCAGCGGATCATGGACGGCCACTACCCGCGCCGCGACGAGGACGGGGACACCTCGGTCACGGACTCCTTCCGTCAGTCGGCGGCCAGCTACGCGACCGACGTGAAGAACTCCAAGGACCCGCTGATGAAGCTGGTCAGCGACATCGCGGGCGGTGCGGGCGACCTCGGCGGCCGGGTGCGCCGCGGCTTCGGAGGCTTCGCGGGCGGCGGCAACGGCGGAGGCGGAGAGGCAGGCGGCAGCGGCGACTCCGAGGGCTCGGGCGGCTCCGGTGGCTCTCCCAAGGACGCGCCGCGCACCGACCGTCCGGACCGTCCGGACGACGAGAGCCCGAACGGCAGCGCCTGATCACGGGCGCCGGCAACCCGGGCCGGGACCAGAGGGTTGGGCCAGGACTAGAGCTTGGGCTGGGCGCTGGCCGCCAGTGAGCCGCAGAGCGCCGTGGCGCTGCCTGTGGCGAACGGGTCGGTGCCGGCCGGGCCGCCCGCCTTGGCCGTCTCCCCCGCGAGCAGCGGACGCAGATGGTTCGTCGAGTCCTCGGCGCAGGCCAGCGGTCCGGCCTGGACGTACGAGACGAGCAGCTCGGCCTGGTGCATGCGCAGGTCGTCGCGGTCGAACCGGAAGTGCAGCTCGCGCCGCAGCGTGAACAGCGAGGCGTCGGCCGTCTCCTGCGAGCCGGTCGGCCGCAGCGCGTAGACGAAGGTGTGGTCGGCGCTGACCTCAAGGGTGTCGGAGTCCGTCTCGGCGGCGGTCAGCGTGCCCTGCACCCGGATCTTGGGGTCGGCCAGCTCGGTCCGCGTCGGGTCGAAGCGCACCAGCCAGCCGGTGGGCGCGTGCCGCCCGTCCGCGGTGGGGTGCTGGAAGCTCTGGTCGAACTGGTCGAGCTGCTGCGGGTCGAGCAGTATCCGTACGGATCGGCTGGCGCCGCCGGTGAGGACGTCCGGGTCGAGCGAGGACTCGACGAGGTAGTCCTTCGCCGTGGTCAGCGCGGTGACGACCTGGCTGTCGGAGAAGTGCGCGGTGCGCCGGGAGGCGGGCAGGGTGATGCCTTCGGCGCCGGTGCGGAACTGGTCGGCCGGGCTGTGCGCGTACAACGCGTCGACGTCGGCCGAGCCGGGCACGCGGCTCTGTGGCGCGAGCGGTATCACCGTCATCCGCAGGGGCTCGGGGTGCTGCGCGACGGGGGTCTGGTACGGATGGCGTACGCCCATGTAGATCGCCGTACCGAACGCCACGGCGATCAGGACGACGAGGACCAGTGCCTGCCGGGACAGCAGACCGCGGCGCATCGGGGGGCGGCGGCGGACGGCCGGGGTGTGGTCGCCTATGCGCTCCTGCGCGGAGAACTCCTGGAGGCGGGCAGCCCGGACGAACGATTCGTCGAAGACGACGGATCGGTACTCCTCCTCGCCACCGCCGGGAGTACCCTCGGGCGCTCCCTCAGGTGGGTCTCCAGGCCCGCCCATACTTTCAGAGTAGGTCTCCTGGGCCTCAGGTAAACGCCCTGCTACACCACAAGTTCTGACAGGTTCTCACCAGGTTCACCGCACGGTCCCGGACCGGCCCGGCAGACTCGCGGAGAGGCTTTTCAAACCTCTTTCGGCCCCCGTCTCACGACTGATGCCCCAGCTGATCCCCCCGCACCTCTCAGGGAGTGCGGGGCACCGCGGAGACGGCCGGCCGGGGATAGCCGGCGGAGGCCGAGGGACCCACGCGGCTGCCCTGTTCGAGGCCGGTGGAGGCGGGCGGCGGAACCTGGTCCCCGCTGCTCGACGAGGCGCCCCGGTAGACCGCCGCGAAAGCCAGCGCGACCATGCCGATGCCCATCACGAGAGCGAGTACCCAGGCCACGGGGCGGTGCCAGCGGGCCTGCTTGCCGTACGTGCCCGGGTTGCCGTAGCCGCCGAGGACATCTCGGTCGTCCAGGTCGTCCAGATCCGGGTCATAGCCGAAGTCGTCCCGGCCGTCGGGGCCGAACCCGTCCTCGAAGAGCTCGTCGTCCCCTCGTACGCGGCGGGCGTGCGCCCGGCGGGCCTCGGCCTCGGAGGCTTCCGCTCTCGCCTGTGCGGCGGCCAGGAGACGCTCGACGGCGGTCGGCTCGTGCACCGGCGCCGCCCGGACGAAGGCCTCGTCGAAGACCACGGAGGCGGACTCTTCGTCGGCACCCCCGCGGTCGCGGTCGTCGTCGGGCTCCCAGCCGTCAGGGAACGGCGTGCCCCCCACGTCCTCCGGCACGGATCCAGAGTAGACCGGGGTGGTCGATTTGGGCAGACCACAAGGAAAGTCGTCCGCCCGGCGAGACGCTTTTCCGAGCAGGCACCGAGCAGGCCCCGAGCAGGCCCCGGCTCAGCGCCGGACGTGTCCGTCGCCCGTGACGATGTACTTGGTGCTCGTCAGCTCCGGCAGCCCCATGGGCCCCCTCGCGTGCAGCTTCTGCGTGGAGATCCCGATCTCGGCGCCGAAGCCGAACTGGCCGCCGTCCGTGAAGCGCGTGGACGCGTTCACGGCCACCGTCGTCGAGTCGACCAACTGGGTGAAGCGGCGGGCCGCCTGCTGCGAGGTGGTGACGATCGCCTCGGTGTGCCCGGAGGTCCACAGCCGGATGTGGTCGACGGCCCGGTCCAGCGAGTCGACGACGGCCGCCGCGATGTCGTACGACAGGTACTCGGTCTCCCAGTCCTCGACGGTCGCCTCGACGACGGTGGCCTTGGAGTTCTTGGCGTAGCCGAGAACTCGCTCGTCGCCGTGCACGGTGACCCCGGCCTCCGCGAGGGCGTCGAGGGCGCGCGGCAGGAACGCGGGCGCGATGTCCTGGTGGACGAGGAGCGTCTCGGCGGAGTTGCAGACGCTGGGCCGCTGCGCCTTGGAGTTGATCAGGATGTCGATCGCCATGTCGAGGTCGGCCCGCGCGTCGACGTACACGTGGCAGTTGCCGGTGCCGGTCTCGATGACCGGGACGGTGGACTCCTGGACCACCGTGCGGATCAGCGAGGCGCCGCCGCGCGGAATGAGCACGTCGACGAGGCCCCGGGCGCGCATCAGTTCCCGTACGGACTCACGGTTGTCGCCCGGCACGAGCTGGACGGCGTCGGCGGGCAGGCCCGAGCCGCCGATGGCGTCGCGCAGGACGCGGACGAGGGCGGTGTTGGACTCGTACGCCGAGGACGAGCCGCGCAGCAGCACCGCGTTCCCGGACTTCAGGCAGAGGGCGGCGGCGTCGACCGTCACGTTCGGGCGGGCCTCGTAGATGATGCCGACGACGCCGAGGGGGACCCGGACCTGGCGCAGGTCGATGCCGTTCGGGAGGGTCGAGCCGCGGACGACCTCGCCGACCGGGTCGGGCAGCGCCACCACGTCGCGCACGTCGGAGGCGATCGCGCGGATCCGCTCGGGCGTGAGCGTGAGACGGTCGATGACGGTCTCGCTGGTGCCGGCCTCGCGGGCGCGCTCGATGTCCTTGGCGTTGGCCGCGATGACGTCACTCGTACGGACTTCGAGCGCGTCCGCGATCGCGAGCAGCGCGTCGTCCTTCTCGGCCCTCGGCAGCGGGGCGAGGTCGGCGGCGGCGCCCTTGGCACGGTAGGCGGCCTGGGTGACCGGGGACATCGAGTCGTACGGCGAGAGCGTCGTCATAACCCGCAGAGTAGTGCGCCCGCGAGAGGTGTTCAGCCGTTGTCCCATACCGCGAGACGGGTCCGGAAATGGCCGTAGAAAGCACGTATCCCCAGGACATCAACGGTATCGACGACATCAACGACCCCGAAGACCCTGTTAGAACGGGTGTACGCCCACGGGGGCGGCGGGCAGTTGCCCGTAACCCTCCGCGATCCGCTGGTGGTAGGTCTCGCGGTCGATGACCTCCAGGCCGACGATCTCCCAGGGCGGCAGCTTCGCGGTCTGGCGGTGTTCGCCCCACAGCCGCAGCGCGACCGCGGCCGCGTCGTGCAGGTCGCGGGCCTCCTCCCAGTAGCGGATCTCCGCGTGGTCGTTGGCGTACCGGCTGGTCAGCAGAAAGGGGTGGTCGTGGGCGAGCTGTTCCAGGCCGCGTCTGACGTCTTTGAGCGGGGCCTCCCCGCCCGAGACGCTCAGCGTGACGTGCCACAGCCGCGGCAGGTCCCGCACCTGCTCGACCTCGTACGTGTCACCGGCAGCGACGCTGGTGAGCGCTCGCTCCTCGCCGGCCGCGCGGGAGCCGGCAACACCGCGGGACGCCGCCGCCCCAGGGCGCACTCGTCTCACGACGGCCTCCTTTACGCAATGGGTCCGCTCGGACTCAGGGGGTCTCCCTGAGTCAAAGTTGAGCAGGTGGGAAGGCGCCGCGTGGCGCTTTTACCGAAGGTCCCCCTCCGGACAGCGGCTTTGTCCGGCGTTCCCCCCTGTTTTCGGCCGGGCCGGGTCGACGGCCGCGACGACGACGCGGAGGGCGTCCAGCGGGGCGGGAGCGGCCCCGTCGGCGTTCACGGGTTCAGGAGCACCAGGTCGTCCCGGTGTACGACCTCGCGTTCGTACGCGGGGCCCAGCTCGCGGGCCAGCTCGTGCGTGGAGCGCCCGATGAGCTGCGGGATCTCCCTGGCGTCGAAGTTGACCAGCCCCCGGGCGACCGGCAGCCCCGCGCTGTCGCGCAGTTCGACGGGGTCGCCCGCGGCGAAGTCGCCCTCGACGGCCGCGATGCCCGCGGGCAGCAGCGACGTACGGCGCTCGACGACCGCGCGCACGGCCCCGTCGTCGAGGACGAGCGCGCCCTGCGGGGTCGACGCGTGCTGGAGCCACAGCAGGCGGTCGCCGGAGCGGCGGCCGGTGGCGTGGAAGTACGTGCCGGTGTCCCGCCCCGCGAGGGCGTCCGCGGCGTGCACCGAGCTCGTCAGCACCACCGGGATGCCTGCCGCGGCCGCGATCCGGGCCGCCTCGACCTTGGTGACCATGCCCCCGGTGCCGACGCCCGCCTTGCCCGCGCTGCCGATGTCGACGTGGGCGAGGTCGGCCGGAGTGCGCACTTCCGCTATCCGCGACGTGCCGGGCCTGCTGGGGTCGCCGTCGTACACGCCGTCCACGTCGGAGAGGAGGACCAGCAGGTCGGCGCGGACGAGATGGGCGACGAGGGCCGCGAGGCGGTCGTTGTCGCCGAACCGGATCTCGTCCGTGGCGACGGTGTCGTTCTCGTTGACGACCGGCAGGGCACCCATCGAGAGGAGCTTGTCGAGGGTGCGGGAGGCGTTGCGGTGGTGGGCGCGGCGGCTCATGTCGTCCGAGGTGAGCAGCACCTGGCCGACCCGGACGCCGTAGCGGGCGAAGGAGGCGGTGTAGCGGGCGACGAGGAGGCCCTGGCCGACGCTGGCGGCGGCCTGCTGGCGGGCGAGGTCCGTGGGACGACGGCCCAGGCCCAGCGGGGCGAGTCCCGCGGCGATGGCGCCGGACGAGACGAGGACGACCTCCTTCCCGCCGCCGGCGCGGCTCTTGGCGAGTACGTCGACGAGGGCGTCCACCCGGTCGGCGTCGAGCCCTCCGGACGCGGTGGTCAGGGACGAGGAACCCACCTTGACGACGATCCTGCGGGCATCCACCACACCCTGCCTGCTTGCCGCTGACACGCTGTACCCCAATGTTCCGACCTGCCACCTGCCCGGTCCGTGCAATCTACGTGACGGTGGGTGGCGGACGCCCGCGGGTTTCGAGTGGCGGACAGGTCCGAGGCGGTTGTGCCGAGGACCGCGGGGAGCACCAGGGGCGCGCCTCACAGGCTCCTATCGTTTTAACCCCATATCCGGTGATAGTTCTCACGCAAGATTGCTAGGCGACCCGCAGAGGTCATACGGTCAGGGATCGGCCTCTCCCGTACGAGCTGTAGGGAGGTACGGCGAGGCCCGACCTCAACGCTTCCCCCCCATCCGCCGCATCCCTCGCAGGAGTCCATTCCGTGCCCTCCGCCGGACTCGCCCCCCGCCGCATCGTGCAACTGTTCGCGCTGCTCTCGATGTTCGCGCTCTTCACGGCTCAGATCGTCTCCGCTCTGGTGCCCAGCATCCCGGTGTTCATCGCCGCGAGCGCCGCGGGACTCGCCCTCGACGTGTTCCTGCAGTACCGGGACCCCGGACTGCTCTCGCTGCTCGGCAAGGTCCGCTTCGACGCCACGGTCCGGCAACTGCTGCGCGACATGATCATCATGGTGGGGCTCCTGCGGATCGAGGGCATCAACCCGACACGCGAGCAGGCGCCGCTGATGGTCGGGCTGTGCGTCTTCTACGCCCTGCACTTCTCCTGCCAGGCCGCCGCGGTCATGGTCCGCCGCGTCCGTACGCTGCCGGTCGTCACCCGCAACATCGACGCGTCCGAGCTGCACCTGACCGCCGCGCCGCCGCGCATGCTGGCCCGCCGCCCCGGCCACCGGCTGCTCACCTTCTCCGTGCCGACCACGGTCGGCCTGGTCGTCACCGCCGCCACCAAGGACGCGTACTGGGGCGCCATCGGCCTCGGGATCGCCCTCGTCCTGATCGGCGGCGGCACCGTCTACCTCGCCACCTGGCTGCTGCCGAGGAAGCGCGCCAAGAGCGAGCAGAAGGTCATGGAGTGGCTGGACAAGTGGCTGGCCGACTACCGGCCGACGGTGGCCATGTACTTCTCCGGCGGTACGACCTCCGCGTACCAGGCGAACATGTGGCTCTCCACGGTCTCCGCGCTCGACGCGAAGCCGCTGATCGTGCTGCGTGAGCGGTTCATGGTGCAGAAGATCGAGGCCACCGACGTGCCGGTCATCTGCTTCCCCAAGGTCTCGACGATGTTCTCCCTGGAGAACTCGACGCTGAAGACGATGCTGCACCCGGCCAACGCCGCGAAGACCTCGCAGGTCCTGCGCATTCCCACGATCAAGCACGCCTTCATCAACCACGGCGAGAGCGACAAGCTCTCCTCGTGCAACCCGTACGCGAAGGCGTACGACGAGGTGTGGGTGGCCGGTCCCGCGGCCCGCGAGCGGTACGCGCAGGCCGAGGTCGGCGTCGAGGACAAGGACATCGTGGAGGTCGGCCGCCCGCAGCTCGCGCCGATCCGCCCGTACTCGGGGGCGCCGACGGGCGCGTACACGACCGTGCTGTACGCCCCCACCTGGGAGGGCTGGGACGGCAACCCCGGCAACACCTCGGTGGTGCTGGCCGGCGAGAACATCGTGCGGCGGCTCTTGGCCGACGACGGCGTACGGCTCCTCTACAAGCCGCACCCGATGACCGGTTCCGTCGAGCCGCGCGCGGGCGCCGCGAACGAGCGCATCAAGGCGATGATCCGCGAGGCCGGCGCCCTGCGCTCGGGCGCCCGTCCGGACGCCGGCGCCGCCGCCGAACTGGCGCGCCGTACGGCCGAGCTGGACAGGCTGACGTCCACCGACTTCCGGACGAGCGCCGACGAAATGGAGCGGATGCTGCTCCAGGGCGCGCCCCGGGGTGACCGCGAGGCCGCCATCACCGAGGCCACACTGGCCTGGGAGAAGGCGTACTGGGCGTCCTTCCCGGAGTGGGAGCACCAGATCATCACGGAGGCGCGGCCGGGCATCTTCGCCTGCTTCAACCAGGCGGACCTGCTGATCAGCGATGTCTCGTCGGTCGTCTCCGACTGGCTGTCGAGCGAGAAGCCGTACGCGGTCGCCAACACCTCGGGGATGTCCGAGGCGGCGTTCCGTACGGGCTTCCCGACCGTGTCCGCCGGTGTGGTCCTCGCGCCCGGTGCGGAGGGGGTGCCGGCGCTTCTGGAGTCGGTCAGGCGGCCCGAGAAGGACCAGTTCACGGCGGCCCGTGCCGCGCTGAAGGAGCACCTGCTCGGTCCGGCCGACCCGCCGTCGATGGTCCGCTTCAACGCGGCGATCGACGACCTGTGCGCGAAGGCCGACGAGCGGCGGGGGCGGATGGAGTCGCGGCTCGCCGCGGAGATTCCTTCGCCTCGGTCGGCGAAGGAGGATGCGGCCGAGGAGGCCGCGCAGGACCCCAACGAGGCGGAGGACTCCGTCAACGCGTAGGCCTGACCGGCGCTCACCTTTGCCGGCCTCGCTGGTACGTGTTCGACTGCGGCCCGGTGGGGGCTGACCGCGCAGTTCCCCGCGCCCCTAGCTCCTTAGGGGCGCGGGGAACTGCGCGATCAGCCCCCACCGGGCCGCGGCGTATCAACCACCCCGCCCGGAGGGAGGGGCAACCCGTCAGAACGGTTTGAAGTCGTCGAACGCCTCGTCCGCCTCGTCCCGCTCCGCCTGCTTGTCCCGGCGCCGCTGCTCAGCCGGCCGCGGCGGCTCGAAGCGGTGGTCCTCACCACGGCGCCCGAGCATCTCCGCGCCCGCCATGACCGTGGGCTCCCAGTCGAAGACGACCGCGTTCTCCTCGGGGCCGATGGCGACGCCGTCGCCCGAGCGGGCACCCGCCTTCATCAGCGAGGTCTCGACGCCCAGGCGGCTGAGCCGGTCGGCGAGGTAGCCGACGGCCTCGTCGTTGCTGAAGTCGGTCTGGCGGACCCAGCGCTCCGGCTTCTCGCCGCGCACGCGGTAGAGGCCGTCCTCCTCCTTGGCCACCGTGAAGCCGGCGTCGTCGACCGCCTTCGGGCGGATGACGATCCGCGTGGCCTCTTCCGCCGGCTTCGCCGCACGGGACTTCGCGACCAGGTCGGCGAGGGCGAAGGACAGCTCCTTGAGGCCCGTGTGGGCGACCGCCGAGATCGCGAAGACCTGGTAGCCGCGTGCCTCCAGGTCCGGGCGGACCATCTCGGCCAGGTCCTTGCCGTCCGGCACGTCGATCTTGTTCAGGACGACGAGGCGCGGCCGGTTGCCGAGGCCGCCGTACTGGCTCAGCTCCTGCTCGATGATGTCGAGGTCGGAGACGGGGTCACGGTCCGACTCCAGGGTCGCCGTGTCCAGGACGTGCACCAGCACCTCGCAGCGCTCCACGTGCCGCAGGAACTCAAGACCCAGGCCCTTGCCCTGGCTGGCCCCCGGGATCAGTCCCGGCACGTCGGCGATCGTGTAGACCGTCGAGCCGGCCGTGACCACACCGAGGTTGGGGACGAGCGTGGTGAAGGGATAGTCGGCGATCTTCGGCTTCGCGGCCGACAGGACCGAGATCAGCGAGGACTTGCCCGCACTCGGGTAGCCGACGAGCGCCACGTCCGCGACGGTCTTCAGCTCCAGGACGATGTCCTGGAGGCCGCCGGGAACACCCAGCAGCGCGAAGCCGGGCGCCTTGCGGCGGGCCGAGGACAGGGCCGCGTTGCCGAGGCCGCCCCGGCCGCCCTCCGCGGCCACGTACGTCGTGCCCTGGCCGACCAGGTCCGCGAGCACGTTTCCGTCCTTGTCCTGGACGACCGTGCCGTCCGGGACCGGCAGGATCAGGTCCTGGCCGTCCTTGCCCGACCGGTTGCCGCCCTCGCCGGGCCTGCCGCTGGTGGCCTTGCGGTGCGGGGAGTGGTGGTAGTCGAGGAGCGTGGTGACGGCCTGGTCGACGACCAGGATCACGTCACCGCCACGGCCGCCGTTGCCGCCGTCCGGGCCACCGAGGGGCTTGAACTTCTCCCGGTGTACGGAGGCACAGCCGTGACCTCCGCTACCCGCGGCGACGTGCAGCTCGACGCGGTCCACGAAGGTGGTCATGGAATGTGCCTCCAGTTACGTACGGAAAATCTCTCATCGATGATCACCACGCGGTCGCCGCCAAGTGATCACTACTCAGTTAAAACACGCGAAAGGCGGACCCGCTTCCCGTACGGGAAGTGAGGTCCGCCTCGCGAAAGATCCGGTCAGGCGACCGGAACGATGTTCACGACCTTGCGGCCACGGTGCGTGCCGAACTCGACCGCACCTGCGGCCAGCGCGAACAGCGTGTCGTCCTTGCCACGGCCGACCTTCACGCCGGGGTGGAAGTGGGTGCCACGCTGGCGGACGATGATCTCACCGGCGTTGACGACCTGACCGCCGAAGCGCTTCACGCCGAGCCGCTGAGCATTGGAGTCGCGACCGTTCCGGGTGGACGATGCGCCCTTCTTGTGTGCCATCTCTCCTCAGTCCCTTACTTCGCAGCCGCGGGGATCTCAGTGACCTTGATCGCCGTGTACTGCTGGCGGTGGCCCTGACGACGGCGGTAGCCGGTCTTGTTCTTGTAGCGAAGGATGTCGATCTTCACACCCTTGTGGTGATCCACGATCTCGGCCTGGACCTTGATACCGGCAAGGACCCACGGGTCGCTGGTCACGGCGTCGCCGTCGACAACGAGCAGGGTCGAGAGCTCGACCGTGTCGCCAACCTGGGCAGTGGAAATCTTGTCAACCTCAACGATGTCGCCGACAGCAACCTTGTGCTGGCGACCACCGCTGCGCACGATGGCGTACACGCGGATCTCTCTCTCACTCGAAATCGGAATCCCCGCAGTCCAGCCACCGAACGAAGCAGGCGGCCTCTCCCGGGGCGCGAGCCACCGGGAGGAAGAGGTTTACGGGAATGCGGCGCATCAACAAACACGCCGAGGTTCAAGGCTACGGGGCCCCGACCTGGGGGTCAAACCGGCTCCGGACCATGCCTCAGGTGGGCTCGCCGTCGTCGGGCAGCGGCTTCACGCCCTTGCACAGGTCCGTGGTGTCCGCGGTGCCCGGGTAGGCCGCCTTGGTCACCCGGTCGAAGTGGATCCGGTACATGTCGTGCACGGCGTCGTCGTCGACCTTCACGATCGACTCGTCGTTCTCGCGCAGCGCGGGCCCCGTGTAGTTGCCGGAGCCGGTGAAGCTGACCTTGTTCTGCACGCCGTCGTACATGCCGTCGACGAGGATGTACTTGGAGTGGATGATGTACGGCGCCGCCAGCTTCTTGCCGGGGTTCAGCGGGTCCCGGTCGTCGTTGTAGCAGCGTACGGTCGGGCCCCCGGTGGTGTGCATCTGCTCCCAGGTGCCCTTGGTGCCGCCGCTGCTCTTGGCGCTGTCCGCCTCCGCGTAGACGATGCTCACGGAACAGCCCGCCTTCTTCAGCGAGACCAGCTTCTCCGCGATGGCCAGTCGCGTGATCTTGAAGATCGCCACCCGGACCTTGGTCGACTGCGTGACGCCCGCGGTGTCCTTGTACTTGCAGGTCACGTTGTTCAGGATCGAGTACACCGTGTCGGTGGCCCGCGAGTTGCCCGTCCGCGGGAAGAAGTACGCCTTGTAGAGGCCGTTGCTCACCGTGCGGTAGTTCCAGGACTTCCAGTCCCGCGTGACCATCGTGTCGAAGTAGTCCGCGTACGCGTCGTACATCGTCGGGTTGTTCGGCAGCAGCAGCGCGTCGTTGAAGAAGCGCGTGTGCGCGGACGGCGTGGAGTTCGAGGTGGTCTCGACGACCACGTTCGTGGCGCCCTGCACCGCCGAGAACAGCCAGAACTTGTTGTGCATGATCGACTTCCCGAACTTCGGGTCGCCGAGGCACGACTTGTCCTTCGGGCAGGTCGAGACGTACGAGCCCCGCGTACGGTCCGTGCCCAGACCCGCGACGAGCGTCCCGTACGCGGTGTTGGTCGGGCGGTCGCTGACGCTGGACTCGTCGAGCAGCACCTGTACGTTCACACCACGGTCCTTGGCGGCGACCAGCGCGTTGACAACCCCGGTCTCCCAGACGTGGTAGACCGCGACCTTGATCGAGGAGCCGGGCAGCGCCGAGTCCGTCAGCTCGATCAGCCGCGTGCGGATCGCGGCCTGCTGGTCGGTGGTGCCGAGCGGATCGTTGAAGATCGGCCCCTCGGTCCACGTCGGGTTGTCGATGGCCTCCGCCGTACCCGCCGACGTGGCGGCCTGGACGCCCGCCGCAGACAGTACCGTCGCCAGCGCGATGGCCTGACGGCCTCCCTTGACCGGCTTCACGGCACGGTGCCGCCCAGTGCTCTTCAGGCGCACGCGCGCCATGTGTTCCCCTCCCCTGACACGCATGAGCGTTCTCCCCAACGCGCATCCGTGTGTCCATACCAATGAGTCTTCAAGTTTTACAGGTAAGTGATCGTGTTCCAAGTGGCGAGCGGTGAATGTGATGTCCGTGTGATGCTGCAAAAACATCTCACGGTACGTCAAACCGGGCGCTCAGGATGGCAGTTCCGCACACTGCGCGGGTCCTGCGAGTTACGTCGGCACCTCCGCCGGATACGTACGGCGGCGCCCGCCGGCCGGGCACACCGACGCCCTCCGACCGGCACGGTGACCGCCGGTCGGAGGGCGTCGCGGGGTCGTCAGTCCTCGTCGGTGGAGGACGTGACGGTGGACGGCGTCTGCTGCTCCGCGGCCGCGGTCTTCTTCGACGTCGACTTCGCGGCCGTCTTGGCGGTCTTGGTCGCCTTCTTGGCCGTGGTCTTCTTGGCTGCCGTCTTCTTGGCCGCCGTCGTCGTCTTCTTCGCGGCGGCCTTCTTCGCGGGCGCCTTCTTGGCCGCCTTGCGGGCCGTCTTCTTGGCCGGAGCCTCGTCGCCCGCATCGGACGCCGCACCGGACGACTCCGCGGGGGCCTCGACCGGCGCCTCGGCTTCCTGCGCCGGGGCCTCGGGCGACGCCGACGGCACGACCACGACGGCGGTGTCCGCGGACGAGGTCGGCGCGGTGGCCTTACGGACCGCACGGCGCCTCGGACGCGCCGGGGCGGCGCTGTCGGCGACGGGCTGCTCCGTCGTGGCGGCGGGCTCGGCGGCCCGCTCCACCTCGGGCTCGGGCGCGACGGGCGCGGCAGGCGGGGCGACCGGCTCGGTGACCGTCACCACGGCGTCCTGTGCCGCCTTGGGCGAACCGGCCGGCGCGGACACCTTGCGGGTCGCCCGACGGCGCGTACGCCCCTTGGGAGCGGCGTCGGTGGCGGCCGGGGCCTCGGCGGCGGCCGGAGCCTCGACCACCGGGTCCTCGGCGGCGACGGGCTCGGTCTGAACGACCGCGGCCGGCTCCTGCTGCACGGGGCGCGCGACCTCGTCCTCCGCTGTCACGGACTGCGCGGTCGGCACCTCGCCCCTGCGCTCGGCCCTCTCGGCCCTCTCGGCCCTTTCCGACCTGCGGGATTCGGACCTCGGCGCACCCGCCGGGGCCGATGCCCGCCGGCTCGCCCGGCGACGCGAACGGCCGCGCGTGGCCGCGGCCTCCGCCTCGGCGGCGCTGCTGTACAGGTCCTCGTCCGGTACGAAGTCGTCCAGGCGTGCCTCCGCCAGGGCGGACTCGGGAAGCTCGACGGACTCGGCGACCTCCTCGGTGACCTCGGCAGCCGACTCGGTCGGCTCGATCGCGTCGGCCGACTCCGGCTCGTACGTGTGCTCGTGCGTGTGCTCGTGGGCCTGCTCGGCACCGCCGCGGCCGCGCTTCTTGCGCTTGCCACCGCCGCCGCCACCCGCGGCGGTCGGCTGCTCCATGTGCACGATCACGCCACGGCCGTTGCAGTGGACGCAGGTCTCCGAGAACGACTCCAGCAGGCCCTGGCCGACCCGCTTGCGGGTCATCTGGACCAGGCCGAGCGAGGTGACCTCGGCCACCTGGTGCTTCGTACGGTCGCGGCCCAGGCACTCCAGGAGGCGCCGCAGCACCAGGTCCCGGTTGGACTCCAGGACCATGTCGATGAAGTCGATGACGACGATGCCGCCGAGGTCGCGCAGCCGCAGCTGGCGCACGATCTCCTCGGCCGCCTCCAGGTTGTTCCTGGTGACCGTCTCTTCGAGGTTGCCGCCCTGACCGGTGAACTTGCCGGTGTTGACGTCGATCACGATCATCGCTTCGGTCTTGTCGATGACCAGCGAACCGCCGCTCGGCAGCCAGACCTTGCGGTCAAGCGCCTTGGCGAGCTGCTCGTCGATCCGGTACGTCGCGAAGACGTCGACCTCGGAGGTCCACCTCGACAGCCGGTCGGCCAGGTCGGGCGCGACATGGGCGACGTACCCGTGGATGGTGTTCCACGCCTCGTCGCCGCTGACGATGACCTTGGTGAAGTCCTCGTTGAAGATGTCGCGGACGACACGGACGGTCATGTCCGGCTCGCCGTACAGCAGCGTCGGCGCGTTCGAACTGCCGCCGCTCTTCGCCTTCTTCTCGATGTCCTCCCACTGCGCCTGGAGCCGCTCGACGTCACGGCGCAGCTCGTCCTCGCTCGCGCCCTCGGCGGCGGTGCGCACGATGACGCCCGCGTCCTCGGGGACGATCTTCTTGAGGATGGTCTTCAGGCGGGCGCGCTCGGTGTCGGGCAGCTTGCGGCTGATGCCGGTCATCGAGCCCTCGGGCACGTAGACCAGGTAGCGGCCGGGGAGCGAGACCTGGCTCGTCAGACGGGCGCCCTTGTGGCCCATCGGGTCCTTCGTGACCTGCACGAGGACCGACTGTCCTGACTTCAGGGCGCTCTCGATGCGGCGGGGGCCGTTGGCCATGCCCAGCGCCTCGAAGTTGACCTCACCGGCGTACAGCACGGCGTTGCGGCCCTTGCCGATGTCGATGAAGGCGGCCTCCATCGACGGCAGCACGTTCTGGACCTTGCCCAGGTAGACGTTGCCGACGTACGAGGTCGACTCCTCCTTGTTGACGTAGTGCTCCACGAGCACGTCGTCCTCAAGGACGCCGATCTGGGTGCGCTCGCCGCTCTGGCGGACGACCATCACGCGCTCGACGGCCTCACGACGGGCCAGGAACTCGGCCTCGGTGATGATCGGAACGCGGCGGCGGCCCTGCTCGCGCCCTTCACGGCGGCGCTGCTTCTTGGCCTCCAGACGGGTCGAGCCCTTGATGGACTGCACCTCGTCCGAGCCGTCGTGGGACCGCTCGTCCTTCTTGCGGGGCTCGCGGACCTTGACGACCGTGCGCTCGGGGTCGCTGTCGCCCGCGCCCGACTCGACCTCGCCGGAGGAGTCACCGGCGCGGCGGCGACGGCGACGGCGGCGACGGCTGCTGCTGGAGCCGCCGGCGTCCTCGTGCTCGTCCTCCGCGTCCGCGGCGTCCTCCTCGACCTGCTCGGCCGTGTCTTCGGCGTCCTGGGCCTCTTGGACCTGCTGGGCCTCCTGGACCTGCTGGGTGCCCTGGCCGGCCCCGGCTGCCTGCTCACCGCGCTCGTCCTGCTCACCGGCGAACTCGTCGTCCGCGTCGGCGGACTCGCCCCGGCGGCGGCGACGGCCACCACGGCGGCGACGGCGGCGCGAACCGGTCTCCTCGTTGTCGTCACCGTCGGCGGCGTCCTCGGCGGACTCCTCCTCGGTGGACTCCTCGTCGACGGGCTCCTCGGCCTCGGGGGCCCGCTCGACCGGGGCCCGCTCCGCCGGGGCGGCGGGCTCCTCGGCCTTCCTGCGGCGGCGCCTGCGCGGTCCGCCGGTCTCCTCCTCGACGACCGCGGGGGCGGCCTCCTGGACCGGCTCCGCGACCTCCTCGGTCTCCTCGGCGGCCTCGGCCGCGGCGGCGGCCGCCGCGCGCTCCGGCGTCTGGAACATCGGCTCGGTGAAGACCGGCGCCTGGAAGACGGCGACGGCGGGACGCGCGGGGCGTCGGCCCGACTCCTCCTCGGCCCGCGCGGCCTTGCGCGGTGCGGGAGCGGAGAAGCCTCCGGCCGCCTTGCGGGTGGCCCGGCGGCGGGCACGGCGCGGGGTGGTGTCCTCCGCGTCGGCGGGGGTCTCGGTCTCGGCGGACCGGTCGTTCTTGGCAGCGGCCACGGGGGCCTCCCTGCGCTCGTCGCGGACAACGGCCTCGGTGGGCTCGGTCGCGGTGGGGGTCTCGGCGCGCTCCGCCTTCGGCTGGGTGGCGCGGCGAGCGGGCTCGGCGGCGGCCTCGTCGGACGCCGGCTCGGGGGTCTCGGTCTCCGCCTGCGGGGCGCCGGCGGGCGCGGTGGCCCGGCGCGTGGCACGACGCCGCGTACGCGGAGCGGGGGCGGCCTCGGCCTCGACGGCCGGTGTCTCTTCGGGTGCCCCGGACGTCTCTTCGGATGTCTCCGCGGCGGCCGGGGCCTCGGCGGCCCCGCCGGACGCGGGCGTCACAACGGTCACCGGAGCGGCTTCGGCGTCGGCCGTCTGCGGCGTACCCGTGGGCGCGGTGGCCCGGCGCGTGGCACGACGGCGCGCGCGGGGAGCGGAGGCGGCCTCGCCATCGGTTTCGGCGGCGGCGGGTGTCTCGGGCTCCGTCTGCGCGAGGGACTCCGCCTGCGCGACGGGTGCGGCGGTCGTTGCCTCTGCGGCGTCGGCCGTCTGCGGCGTACCCGTGGGCGCGGTGGCCCGGCGCGTGGCACGACGCCGCGCGCGGGGAGCAGGGGCGGCCTCGCCATCGGTTTCAGCGGGTGCTGCGGCGGGTGTCTCGGGCTCCGTCTGCGCGAGGGACTCCGCCTGCGCGAGGGGCGCGACGGGTGCGGCGGTCGTTGCCTCTGCGGCTTCGGCGCCCGGCGTACCCGTGGGCGCGGTGGCCCGGCGCGTGGCACGACGGCGCGTACGCGGGGCGGGGGCGGCCTCGTCGGCCGCTGCCTGTACGGGCTCTACGGGGGCCTCGTCGGCGCCCGGGGCGGTGGCCTCGGCAGCCGTCTCCTCCGGGACCCCAGAGGCACCGGCCGGTATGGCCGGCGCAGTGTTCTCCGCCGGTGCCGTGGTCTCTGTCACGGCGGCACCTTCGGCGTTCGCCGAGGGGGGTCCCGCGGGGCGGGAAGCGGCGCGACGGCGCCGGCGTGGTGGCAGCGTGTCGCTGGGGGTGCTGTTGTCGGAGCCCTTTGCGGGCCCAGTGGGTTCGGTCGGCTCAAGCATGCGGGTGGATCTCCCGTCAGGCTCCCGGGCGCCGCGGATCCGGTGACGTCCGCGGCTCGCGCGTTGCGCGGTGCCGCCGTCCGGGGCGCGGGCGCCGCACGGGAGCTCTCTGTGTCCTGTCTCGCCGGTTCCGTACGCCATGTGTGCGTACGGCCTGGCGAAAGTCTTCTGGTCGGTGCGCTGCCCGACCCAGGTGGCTCCCGGATACGAGGGCTGCGCTTCGACGTCCGTCCCTACGCGGGACCTTCCTTACGCCGACGCCTTCGCGGCGGCAGTTGCGGTGTCCCCGGCCGAGGCCGGAGAGGGTGCTGCTGCCTCGCGGTCGGGCGCGAGCGGGTCGGTCACCGTGCCGGTCTCTTCATCGAAAAGCCCCTGCGCCAGCCTGGTCACCGCTGCGGGGACCGGCGGCGCCAGGTCGGCCACGGATCGAAGACCGGACAGGACGTCGTCAGGTCGAACGGCAGGCGTCACGTGCCGAACAACCAGCCGCAGTATCGCACAGGCCTGGTCGGTCGGCCTATCGGCCTGTGCACTGTGCGCCTCCGACTGCGCACTGTGCGCCTCCAGGCTCGCGACTGCGCCGCGGGCGTCGAAGGTGCGGATACCGTTCTTCGCCTTGCGCCGGACCTCGACGGTCTCCGCCGCCATGAAGGCGTCGACCGCACGCTCCGCGTCCTCGGGGGACACGCCGTCGAGGCGCAGCTCCCACACGGACGCGGTGAGCCGGTCGGCGAGACCCGACGTACGGGCCTCCACGGCGTCGATGATGTCGAGCCCGACGGGCATCGACTCGTCGAGGAGCAGGCGCAGCTTGTCGGGGTCGCGCGCGTCGGTGAGCGCGATCTCCAGGTACTCGGCCTCACTGCCCGTGCCGGTGGGTGCGGCATTGGCGTACGACACCTTCGGGTGCGGCGTGAAACCGGCCGAGTACGCCATGGGCACCTCGGCTCGGCGCAACGCGCGCTCGAAGGCACGCTGGAAGTCACGGTGGCTGGTGAACCGGAGGCGACCGCGCTTGGTGTAGCGCAGTCGGATGCGCTGCACCGCGAGTGCGGGCGGCGGGCCTTCGGGCTGTCGCTTGCCCAGTGTCGTTCAGTCCTTCGTGAGAGCCGTCGTACTCCTACCTAGAGTACGTGTCCCGGCGGCCACGTGTTCCCTCCGGGAGCGGTCCGGCGCGCGCTACAGGGGTCCGCCGGGCTTGACCAGGCGTACCGGCTCCGGCTCGCCGCGGGGTCCGGCCAGGGGCGGCGGCTCGCTCTCGCGCGGGGCGCCGAACAGCATGCGCCGGATGTCGGCCCTGGTCTGGCGTGCCGTCTCACGGGCGCTCGCCAGGGCCTGCCGGGTGGCGCGGCCCGCGCTGCGGGCGGCCTGTGCCGCGGGCCGCCAGACGATGTCCCGCACGAGGTGCCCCGCGGGGGTGAGCACACTCAGGTACACCCACCGCACCGGCTCGACGAAGATCCACCGGAAGAGCCGGGCGAGGAACCGCCCGACGGCCAGCGATACGTACCCGGCGACCCGCCAGGCGTGTCCCAGCGCCTCGCCGATCTCCCGCGCGACGACGGCGAGGCCTCGCCCGAACGGGGCGAGCACCCAGCGCCACAGGGCGACGAGGGGCACGACGAGGAGCCACCGCAAAAGCGTCCCGACAACCATGGCGAGCCAAACCCCCACGACCCGCACTCCCCGGCCCACCCATGTCATGCCGGCCCACAGCCCTCCACCGACCCACGTGATGCCGGCCCACAACCCACTGCAGACCCACACGACACCGGCCCAGAGCCCACTGCAGATCCGCACGACGCCGGCCCAGAAGCCCCGGGAAACCCATGTCACGCCCGCCCACACACCACGGCCGACCCATGTGATGGCGGCCCACAGTCCCAGGGTCGCCCAGGCAAATCCCCGCCCGGTCGGCGCGAGCAGCGCCCGGTACAGCCATCCGGCGGGAGTGACGATCGCCACCCGCCACAGCCAGGCGCACCCGGCCCCGAACCCCCGCAGGGCCAGCACCGCACCGTGTCCGAGGGGCGTCAGCACCCACCCGTACAGCCACCGGGCGGGGACGACGAGCAGCACGTGCCCGAGCCAGGCGAGCCCCCGGCCCACCGGCACGGCCACGTAACGCCACAGCCCGACCCACGGCCAGACGAACACGAACCTGCCCAGCCACAACAGCACCTGCCCGAGACCGGTCAGCAGCCACCCGACGACGGTCGCGATGCCTTCCGCCAGCCATACGAAGGCCCGGCCGACGGGCGCGAACATCCAGACGAGCGCCCGGCCGAAGGGCCGGAACAGCGCGTCGCCGAGGAACCGGCCACCGACGACCAGCGCGTCCCACACCAGCCGCACGGGCACGACCAGCACGAACACCACGATCCGCACCGGAATACGAATGGCGACGGCGAGACACCCCTCGGCAGGAGCGACGTCCCGCTGCCGCACGGGAGTCTCGGGTGGCGCGGGCCGCGGCGACTTCTCCAGGTCCATACCCACCAGGACGCGTCAACGGCCCGTTCGGATGCAGAATCGGCCTCTTGCTGCCGGCGGTACGCGGCCTTCGGCGAGGCCGACCGGCGCTGAACGGTGTTCGGGCTGGTCGTCCATGGTCGTATCTCCGACGGTGCTGGGGGCATCAGCCGCGTCGCTGCCACCAGCGCCGCTTCGACTCGGCCTGCCGAGAACGGTCTGCGGTCTCACCAGAGGCAGGTCTCCGTTCCAACGGATGCTGTCGCCGCTGGTGCGCGTAACCTCGCCGACCACCACAGCCTGCTCTCGGGCACCGTCCTCGATGATGTGACCCAGCACGTAGGCCGCGATCGGGTGCTCACCGAGACCGGCGACGTCCTCTTCCGTGGCGGCGATGCCTTCGGTGATCTCGTCGGTCGTCCAACTCCACCCCTTGCGAGCGCCGTGCGCGTGCAATCCGGTGGTGGGCATGACCGCCACCCCCAGGTCGCCGAGATGAGTCCACCCCTGCGCGAAGCGGATGACCTCGCCCTCACCACCTCGCTCAGGTCAGTGGGTGTGTCCGCTGGTTGCCGCAGTGTCCTTCTTGACCGTCAGCGGCAGCAGTTTCCTGCCCGTCGGGCCGATCTGGATGTCGAGGTCCAGTTGCGGGCACACCCCGCAGTCGAAGCAAGGCGTCCACCGGCAGTCGTCGACCTCTGTCTCGTCGAGTGCGTCCTGCCAGTCCTCCCAGAGCCAGTCCTTGTCCAGGCCGGAGTCCAGGTGGTCCCAGGGGAGGACCTCCTCGTAGGTCTTCTCGCGGGTCGTGTACCAGTCGACGTCCACGCCGAACGAGGGGAGCGTCTTGTCGGCGCACCGCATCCAGCGTTCGTACGAGAAGTGCTCGCGCCAGCCGTCGAAGCGGCCGCCGTCCTCGTAGACGGCGCGGATGACCGAGCCGATGCGGCGGTCGCCGCGGGAGAGCAGGCCCTCCACGGTGCCGGGCTTGCCGTCGTGGTAGCGGAAGCCGATGGAGCGGCCGTACTTCTTGTCGCCGCGGATCTTGTCGCGGAGCTTCGTCAGACGGGCGTCCGTCTGCTCCGCGGACAGCTGCGGCGCCCACTGGAAGGGTGTGTGGGGCTTGGGGACGAAGCCGCCGATGGACACCGTGCAGCGGATGTCGTTCTGGCCGGAGACCTTGCGGCCCTCGGCGATCACCTTCGTCGCCATGTCCGCGATCTGCAGGACGTCCTCGTCCGTCTCCGTCGGCAGGCCGCACATGAAGTACAGCTTGACCTGGCGCCAGCCGTTGCCGTACGCCGTCGAGACCGTCCGGATCAGGTCCTCTTCCGAGACCATCTTGTTGATGACCTTGCGCAGGCGCTCGGAGCCGCCTTCGGGGGCGAAGGTCAGACCGGAGCGGCGGCCGTTGCGGGTCAGCTCGTTGGCCAGGTCGACGTTGAACGCGTCGACCCGGGTGGAGGGCAGCGACAAGCCGACCTTGTCCTCCTCGTACCGGTCCGCCAGGCCCTTGGCGATGTCGCCGATCTCCGAGTGGTCCGCCGAGGAGAGGGAGAGCAGGCCCACCTCCTCGAAGCCCGTCGCCTTGAGGCCCTTCTCGACCATCTCGCCGATGCCCGTGATGGAGCGCTCACGGACCGGGCGGGTGATCATGCCGGCCTGGCAGAAGCGGCAGCCGCGGGTGCAGCCGCGGAAGATCTCCACCGACATGCGCTCGTGGACCGTCTCCGCGAGCGGCACGAGTGGCTGCTTCGGGTACGGCCACTCGTCCAGGTCCATGACCGTGTGCTTGGAGACCCGCCACGGGACCCCCGACTTGTTGGGGACCACCCGGGCGATACGGCCGTCCGGCAGGTACTCGACGTCGTAGAACGCCGGGACGTACACGCCGCCGGTCCTCGCGAGGCGGAACAGGACCTCCTCGCGGCCGCCCGGCCGGCCCTCCGCCTTCCAGGCGCGGATGATCTCGGTCATGTCGAGCACGGCCTGCTCGCCGTCGCCGATGATCGCCGCGTCGATGAACTGGGCGATCGGCTCGGGGTTGAACGCGGCGTGTCCGCCGGCCAGGACGATCGGGTCGTCGAGACCGCGGTCCTTCGACTCCAGCGGGATGCCGGCGAGGTCGAGGGCGGTCAGCATGTTCGTGTAGCCCAGCTCCGTGGAGAAGGACAGGCCGAACACGTCGAAGGCCTTCACCGGCCGGTGGCTGTCCACCGTGAACTGGGGGACGCCGTGCTCGCGCATCAGCTCCTCCAGGTCCGGCCAGACGCTGTACGTGCGCTCGGCGAGGACGCCCCGGCGCTCGTTCAGGACCTCGTAGAGGATCATGACGCCCTGGTTGGGCAGTCCGACCTCGTACGCGTCCGGGTACATCAGCGCCCAGCGGACGTCGCAGTCCTCCCAGGGCTTGACCGTGGAGTTGAGCTCTCCGCCGACGTACTGGATCGGCTTCTGCACATGCGGGAGCAGAGCTTCGAGCTGTGGAAACACCGACACAGCGGTTTCGGCAGGCATCTGGCGAACCTTCGTGAGCTGACAAGGGGGGACTGTCAAGCCTAACGTGCCCACGGGCAGCCCCCGTCCGCCGTTCGGAGCCACCCGCAGGGACCCCTCCGGGCACACGCCCCTCCACTACGCGTCCCGGCGCCGCTCAGACGCTCGTCCCCTTCCTGATCGTCTCCCACGCCCCGGGCAGCTCGGCCTCCACGGCGGTGGCGGCGCGCTCCTCACGCCCGTACAGGACCCCGTACGTGAAGCTGTTCTCCCCCGCCGCGTGCGCCTGGGTCGCCAGGTCACGCAGCGCCTCCCGGGCCATCACGCTGTCCTGGTGCTCGCCGAGCAGGCTCTGGAGCGACTTCATGTCGCTCACCAGGCTCTTCGCGGGTTTCCCGAGGACGGGCGCGGCGAGTTCGGCCGCGTAACGGGTGCGCTTGGTCTTCTTGCGGGCCTCGTGGATCGCGAGGTCACGGCTCTCGCCGGGCGGCAGCTCGATGGCCTCCCCGACCAGTCCTGACAGCTTGTCGAAATCCTTGCGCACGGCCTTCGTGACCGCCTTCTGTGTGGTGTCCGCGGCGGCCTCGCGCAGCGGCGGGGTGGCGAGCAGCGCGTCGAGGGAGACCAGGAGATCCAGGTAGCGGGCGCCGTCGAGGACCGCGACCAGGCGGCGCCTGGAGCCGGCCCGACGGGCGTTCGCCCAGGTGCGCAGCCGGCCGCGGACGGGCCCGGCGAGCAGGGCGCGCGGCAGTTCGCCGAGATTCCCGGTGAGCCGCTCGGTCAGGACCTCGTGGTCGCGGTCGACGCCCAGCTCCCCCGCCAGCCACTTCAGTTCGTCGCGGATCGGGTCGGTGACGGCCCGGTCCAGGACATTGCCGTACGAGCGGAAGGTGCTGCGCAGCCGGCGGGTGGCGACGCGCATGCTGTGCACGGCGTCGTGGACGTCCCGCCGGACGGCCGGGTCGAGTTCGACGATCGCGTCGCGCTGGGTCCGGACGTACGCGAGGACGTGGTCGCCCGCGGTGACGGGCGCCGCCCGCACGACGGCCGCCTTGCGCGGCCTGCGGCCGGTCTCCTCCAGTGCCCTGGCGAGCTTGGACGCCGACGTGGAGCGGGAGACGCCTGCCTTACGCAGTTTCTTCTCGACCTTGTCGAGGAAGGCGGGGTCGCCGTCGTCCGCCAGTTCGACCTCGATCTCGGTCCACCGGGCGGTGCCGTCGCCGCCGCTGAGCCGCTCGGCCTCTACGCGGTCGACGCTGATCTCGGCGAGCAGGCCCCCGGCCTCGTCGACGAGGTGGCGGACGTCGCGGGCCGACCGCAGCCGTACGACGGGGATCAGCTCGGCCCCGCGCACCCGGGAGCGGACGAGTCCGGTGAAGGTGCGGGGCACGGTGTCGGACAGCGGGGCGTGGATCTCGTCCCGTACGCCCTCGGAGACGGGAAGTTTCAGATGCCAGCCCGCGTCGTCGCCACCGGTGCGGCGACGCAGGGTGAGTGACGCGGCGGCGAGGCGTTGGTCGGCCGTGTCGTAGTAGGTCGCGTCGAGTTCGGCGACGCCCTTGTCGACGACGGCCGAGACGCCCGGGACACGCGTCAGGTCCGGCAGATCCGACAGTCCGGCATGCTCATCGGCTTCGTACTTACGCTCGATCTCCCGCTTTGTCTCCGCCATGATCTGAATCTAGACGCGATCGAGGCCCCTGGGCAGCCCCCGAACCCCGTATGGATCGCCGACCCGCGCCCCGTAAGGGGCGCGGGGAACTGCGCGCCCAGCCCCCACACACCCGCACCCGACAGGCAGCCCGCACCCCTCGGGGCCACGCCAACCCCAGTGGAACGCCTACGCCGACATGGGGCGCTGCACCCTGATCGACTGCAACAGCCCTATGGCCACCCACACCGCGAACATCGACGAACCTCCGTACGAGACGAAGGGCAGTGGGAGTCCCGCGACCGGCATGATGCCCAGCGTCATCCCGACGTTCTCGAAGGACTGGAAGGCGAACCAGGCGATGATCCCGGCGGCCACGATCGTGCCGTACAGCTCGGTCGTCTCGCGGGCGATGCGGCAGGCCCGCCACAGGACGACGCCGAGCAGGAGCAGGATGAGCCCGGCGCCGAGGAAGCCGAGCTCCTCGCCCGCGACCGTGAAGACGAAGTCCGTCTGCTGCTCGGGCACGAACTGGCCGGTGGTCTGCGAGCCCTTGCCGAGGCCGGTGCCGAACAGGCCTCCTGAGCCGATCGCGATCCGCGCCTGGTTGGTGTTGTAGCCGACGCCCGCCGGGTCCAGCTTCGGGTTGGCGAAGGCCGCGAAGCGGTTGATCTGGTACTCGTCGAGGATCTTGAGCTGCCAGACCGCGATCGCCCCGAGGGCGCCGGCTCCGATCAGGCCGAAGATCCAGCGGTTGGAGGCGCCGGAGGCGAGCAGCACACCGAGCACGATGATGACCATGACCATGACCGAGCCGAGGTCGGGCATGAGCAGGACGACCAGTATCGGTACGACGGCGAGGCCCAGCGACTGCAGGACGGTGCGGTGGTCGGGGATCGCCTTGTCGCCCGCGTCGACCCGGGCCGCGAGCAGCATCGCCATGCCCAGGATGATCGTGATCTTCACGAACTCGGAGGGCTGGAGCGAGAAGCCGCCGCCGACGATGATCCACGCGTGCGCGCCGTTGACGGTCGCGCCGAGCGGGGTCAGCACCAGCAGGACCAGGAAGACGGAGAGCCCGTACAGGATCGGTACGGCCGTGCGCAGGGTGCGGTGGCCGAGCCAGACCGTGCCGATCATCAGGGCGAAGCCGATGCCCGTGTTGAGCAGATGCCGGAACAGGAAGTAGTACGGGTCTCCCTGGTTGAGCTCGGTGCGGTTGCGGGTCGCCGAGTAGACGAGGGCCGCGCCGATGAAGGAGAGCGCGATGGCCGCGAACAGTATCGGCCAGTCGAGTCTGCGGGCCAGCGAGTCGCGGGCGAACAGCCGGGTCCAGCCGGCGCGTTCGGGCCCGTATCCGGAGACGGAGAAGCCGTTCGCGCCGGTCATGCGAGCGACCTCCGCCTCTTCTTCGGGTGGCGGGCCGAGCGTCTGCGCGTGTTCCGGTCGGTGCCGGTGCCGGTGTTCGGCACAGTGGCGGCCGGGTTGTCGTACGCCACCTGCTGCTGTCCCTCCTCGGTGGCCTGTTCCTCCTCCTTGGGCGGGTACACCTCGGCCTTCGGGGAGTCGATCGACCCGTCCTTCTGGACCTTCGGCAGATTCTTCTGCGGCGTGTAGAGCAGGGCCTTCTTCTGGTCGATCTTGCCGTCCTCGGAGACTCCGTACAGCGCGTTGTAGATCTTGCGCACGGCGGGGCCCGAGGCGCCGGAACCGGTACCGCCCTGGGAGATGGTCATGATGACCGTGTAGTCCTTGGTGTACGTGGCGAACCACGAGGTCGTCTGCTTGCCGTAGACCTCGGCCGTACCCGTCTTGGCGTGCATCGGGATCTTGTCCTGCGGCCAGCCGTCGAACCGCCAGGCGGCCGTACCGCGGGTCGCGACTCCCGCGAGGGCGCCGTCTATGGCGTCGCGGGTGCTCTTCGTCATCGGCAGTTTGCCGTGCGACTTCGGCTCGATCTCCTGGACGGTCCTGCCGTCCGGGCTGATGATCGCCTTGCCGACGCTCGGGTCGTAGAGCGTGCCGCCGTTGGAGATGGCCCCGTAGATCGTCGCCATCTGGATCGGTGTGACGAGTGTGTCGCCCTGGCCGATCGAGTAGTTGACGGAGTCACCGGCGCGCATCCGGTTGCCTTCGAGGCAGTTCTCGTACGCGATCTGCTGGGCGTACGAGCCGCCCTTCTTGCCGGACTTGCACCAGGCGTCCTTGTTGGCCTTCCAGTAGTCCTGCTTCCACTGGCGGTCGGGGACGCGGCCGGCGACCTCGTTCGGCAGGTCGATGCCGGTCTCCTTGCCGAGGCCGAACTGGTGGGCCGTCTTGTAGAACCAGTTCTTGGCGTTCTTCTTCGGCGTGATGCCGCCGTCCTTCTTCCACTCCGCGTGCGAGAGGCCGTAGAAGACGGTGTCGCAGGAGACCTCAAGGGCGCGGCCGAGGCTGATCGGGCCGTACCCCTTGGACTCGAAGTTCTTGAAGACCTGGCCGCCGATGGAGTACGAGGCGCCGCATTGGTAGGGGCCTTCGAAGGAGTAGCCGGCGTTTATGGCGGCGGCCGTCGGAACGACCTTGAAGATCGAGCCGGGGGCCGACTGGCCCTGGATGGCGCGGTTCAGGAGCGGGTAGTTGGAGGCCTTGCCGGTGAGCTTCGTGTAGTCCTTGCCGGAGATTCCGCCGACCCAGGCGTTCGGGTCGTACGACGGGTTGGACGCCATCGACACGACCCGGCCGGTCTTGGCCTCCATGACGACGACGGCACCGGAGTCGGCCTTGTAGTTCTCCCCGGTGTTCTTGTCGAACTCGGTACGGGCGACCTTCATCGCCTCGTTCAGTTCGTACTCGGCGACGCGCTGGACGCGCGAGTCGATGCTGGTGACGACGTTCGCACCGGGCTCGGCCTTGTCGCTCTCGGCCTGGCCGATGACCCGGCCGAGGTTGTCGACCTCGTAGCGGGTGACGCCGGCCTTGCCGCGCAGTTCGCTGTCGTACTGGCGCTCAAGGCCCGAGCGGCCCACCTGGTCGGAGCGCAGATACGGCGAGTCGCTGTCCTCGGCCTTGGTGATCTCCTCGTCGGTGACGGGCGAGAGATAGCCGAGGACCTGCGCGGTGTTGGCCTTGCCGGGGGCGGCGTAGCGGCGGACTGCCTGCGGTTCCGCGGTGATGCCGGGGAAGTCCTCGGCGCGCTCGCGGATCTGCAGGGCCTGCTTGGGTGTGGCCTCGTCGGTGATGGGGATCGGCTGGTAGGGCGAGCCGTTCCAGCACGGCTGCGGCGTCTTCGCGTCGCACAGCCGGACCTTGTCGCGGACGTCCGCGGCCTTCATGCCGAGGACGCCAGCGAGTTTGGCGAGGACGGCGGCGCCGTCGTCCTTCATCTTCGACAGGTCGGTGCGGGACGCGGAGACCACGAGCCGGGTCTCGTTGTCGGCGATCGGCACCCCGCGGGCGTCCAGGATCGAGCCGCGCACGGCGGGGCTGACGACCTGCTGGACGTGGTTGCCGGAGGCCTCCTTGGCGTACTCGTCGCCGTTGCGGATCTGGAGGTACCAGAGGCGTCCGCCGAGGGTGCCGAGGAGGGACAGTACGAGGATCTGGATGACGACGAGCCGGATCTGGACCCGTGGGGTCCGGCCGGTCTCGGGAATGTTGGTCACTGCTCCCCCTCCCTCAGCTCGTGCGGTGTGCAGTTGTCGTGCGGTGTGCTGGTGTCGTGAGTGCCGCTGTCACAGCCGCTTGACCCCCTTGATCCGTCCCGCCCGGGCCGCCCGCGCCTTGGCCGCCTTCACTCTGAGTCCGCCGCGCTGGCTGCCGATGCGCAGGCCCGTGCCGGCGGTGAGCCAGCCCGCGGCGACGTCGGCGGGCTTGGCGGAAGCGCTGGTGTCGGCGAGCGGATCGTTCTCCGCGCGCCGGGCCAGGGCCATGATCCCGGGGACCACGAACGGGGCGAGGAGCAGGTCGTACAGGGCGGCCGTGAACAGCAGGTTGCCGAGGCCCACATGGCGCGCTGCGGTGTCGCCGACGAGGGCGCCCACTCCCGCGTACAGGAGGGTGGAGCCGACCGCGGCGGCCACGACCACGGCCATCGGGCCCGTCGCGGATCTGAGCCTGCCGTTGTCGGGCTTGGCGAGTCCGGCGAGGTAGCCGATGACGCACAGCACGAGGGCGTAGCGCCCGGCGGCGTGGTCGGCGGGCGGGGCCAGGTCGGCGAGCAGCCCGGCGCCGAAGCCGACGAGGGCGCCGCCGACGTGGCCGTAGACCAGGGCGAGGCCGAGGACGGTGAGCAGCAGGAGGTCCGGTACGGCGCCCGGCAGGTGCAGCCGGGCCAGGACGCTGACCTGGATCACCAGGGCGACGATCACCAGGGTCGCGGAGAGCAGCATTCGGTTGAAGCGCATGGGGAACTCAGCTCCTACTGCTCTTGCTGCAGGCCGTCGGCGGACGCTTCGCCCGAGGGTGTGACCGTCACGGTCACGGTGGGCGTGGGCGTTGGCTTCGGTTTGGGCGGCAGCACCTCGTCGCGCGGGTCCTTGCGCGGGGCCTGGACGACGACACCGACGATGTCGAGCTTGGAGAAGGACACGAACGGCGTGACGTAGATCGTGCGGGTCAGGTCGCCGCCGGAGGGGTCGACGCGGGAGACCAGGCCGACGGGGACGCCGGGCACGAACGGCTTGTCGGCCTGGGAGCCGAAGGTGACCAGGCGGTCGCCCTTCTTGATCTTGGCCTTGCCGTTGAGCAGTTCCACGCGCAGCGGACGGTCGCCCTGGCCGGCGGCGAAGCCGAGCTCGTCGGTGGACTCCATACGCGTACCGACCGTGAAGTCGGGGTCGTTGGCGAGCAGCACGGTGGCGGTGCGGGGGCCCACGGTGGTGACGCGCCCGACCAGTCCGTCTCCGTTGAGTACGGTCATGTCGCGCTGGACGCCGTCGTTGGCGCCGACGTCGATGGTGACGGTCCAGGAGAAGCCCTGGGCCGCTCCTATGGCGATGACCTCGGCGCCCTTGATCCCGTACTGCCCGGCGCCCGCCGTCTTGAGCATCTTGTCGAACTGTCCCAGACGGCTGCGGTTGCGGTCGTCGCTGCCCAGTTTCGCCTTCAACTCGGCGTTGTCGCGCTCCAGTCGGGCGACGCGGTCGTGGCGGCCGCCGGAGTCCTTCACGGCCTGGATCGCGTTGCCGACGGGATCGACCGCGGTCGACACCCCGTCCTCGATCGGGCCGAAGACCGTGGCGGCGCCGCGGCGGGCACCGTCCACCGGGGAGTCCTCACCACCGCGGATGTCCACCGTGATCAATGCGAACGCGATGGCGATCAGCAGCACCAGGAGCAGCCGGCTCTCTCGTGTGTCCCTCACGTGCGGCGGCCGTGCCTTCCTCGTCGGAATTCGTGTATGGCTCACCCGGCGGCGTCGTCCCGCGGGTCTTCAGGTCTACGGGTCTACGGGTCTACGGGTCTACGGGGGTCTTATGGGGGAGCTTATGTCTCAATATCAGCGATCCGCCGTACGAGAAGGGATCATCTCGTACGGCGGAATCGAAGAGTTACGTCATCTGCGCGGCTGGGCGTCCAGTACCTGCTGAAGCGCCTCGAATTCCTCTACGCACTTGCCGGCGCCGAGCGCCACGCTGTCCAGCGGGTCCTCGGCGATGTGGATCGGCATGCCCGTCTCGCGGCGCAGCCGCTCGTCGAGGCCGCGCAGCAGGGCGCCGCCGCCGGTGAGTACGATTCCGCGGTCCATGACGTCGCCGGACAGCTCCGGCGGGCACTTGTCGAGGGTGGTCTTGACGGCGTCGATGATCGCGTTGACCGGTTCCTCGATGGCCTTGCGCACTTCGGCCGCCGAGATGACGACGGTCTTCGGGAGGCCGGAGACCAGGTCCCGGCCGCGGATCTCGGTGTGTTCGTCCTTGTCGAGGTCGTACGCGGAACCGATCGTGATCTTGATCTGCTCGGCCGTCCGCTCACCGAGAAGGAGCGAGTACTCCTTCTTGATGTGCTGGATGATCGCGTTGTCCAGCTCGTCGCCTGCCACGCGGATGGACTGTGCCGTGACGATTCCGCCGAGCGAGATGACCGCGACCTCGGTGGTGCCGCCGCCGATGTCCACCACCATGTTGCCCGTGGCCTCGTGGACCGGCAGGCCGGAGCCGATGGCCGCGGCCATGGGCTCCTCGATGATGTGCACCTGGCGGGCGCCGGCCTGGGACGACGCCTCGATGACGGCGCGGCGCTCGACGCCCGTGATGCCGGACGGCACGCAGACGACGACGCGGGGACGGGCGAGGTAGCGCCGCTTGTGGATCTTCAGGATGAAGTAGCGGAGCATGCGCTCGGTGATCTCGAAGTCGGCGATGACGCCGTCTCTCAGTGGGCGCACGGCAACGATGTTGCCCGGCGTCCGCCCGATCATCTTCTTCGCTTCCGCGCCGACCGCGAGGATGCCGCCGGTGTTGGTGTTGATCGCGACGACTGACGGCTCGTTGAGTACGATCCCGCGACCCCTGACGTACACCAGCGTGTTGGCGGTCCCGAGGTCGACAGCCATGTCACGGCCGATGAACGACATTGAGTTCCCCATCAGGATTCGTCTGGCCTTCCCAAGTGGAGCTTTTGATGGCTTTTTAGGACGGCGAGGGTGAGCGCTGTGACGTGAAGGCTTCCATCGTAGTCTCGCCTGCACGAACACTGCGCGAGGGTCTTCGCCATTGTCACCAGATGACGCAGCGCCTCGCTCCTGGAGACGGGCCATCGGAGCAACCCGTTCCCCCGATCGCCACGCATATGCCGGTGGGTAGCGACCATTCTGCGCAGACCGCAGGTCAGACGCCTACCTGTCTGACAAGGCTTCAGAAGATTTTCACACCCGGTGCCGTCACGCCGGACCAGAAAGGAAGGTCGTCACACCAGGCCGGGGAAGAAGATCTTCAGCTCGCGCTCGGCGGACTCCTCGGAGTCGGAGGCGTGGATCAGGTTCTCCCGGACGATGACACCGAAGTCCCCACGGATGGAGCCGGGAGCCGCGGCGATCGGGTCGGTCGGACCCGCGAGCGCCCGTACGCCCTCGATGACGCGCTCCCCCTCGACGACCAGCGCCACGACCGGGCCGGACGCCATGAAGGTGACCAGCGGCTCGTAGAAGGGCTTGCCCTTGTGCTCCCCGTAGTGCTGCTCCAGCGTGTCCTGGTCCAGGGTGCGCAGCTCCAGCGCGGTGATCCGCCAGCCCGCCTTGCGCTCGATACGGCCGATGATCTCGCCGGTCAGGCCACGACGGACCGCGTCGGGCTTGAGAAGGACGAGGGTGCGCTGGCTCACGGTGGTGGCTCCTTCAGGGTCACAGATGTGCGGATGACGAGGCTACAGGGCGTGTCAGGGTGCGTGTTACGCAGTGTCAGGTGCTACGGCCCCTGAAGGGCAGGGGCGCAGCCCCGCCTTTCAGGGGCGCGGGGAACTGCGCGACAAGCCCCCACCGACCCGCACCCGACACACAGCCGACATACCCCCGCCGGACACCCACCGCAGGCATTCGAGGGCGGAGGCACCCCCTCCTACCCCTCCACCCCAGCCTGCGCAGCAAACCGCGCCTTCGCTTCCTCCACCTTCCGCCCGTAGTGGACCGAGGCCCACCACAGCGCGGCGAAGACGGCACCGAGGAAGAACATCACCGGCACCACCAACCCGCTCGCGATCAGCGCGATCTGCAGCGCCCAGCCCAGCTGGATGCCTCCCGGCCGCGTGATCACCCCGCACAGGAGCAGGCACAGCACCATCGCGATCCCGCTCACCGTCCAGACCGTGGTCATGGACAGGTCGGGGTCCTTCATCGCCACGAGCCCGGCGAACCCGATCACGAAGAACTCGCCGATCAGCGTCGAAGCACAGAGCGTCCGCATGGCTCAGCCCCTCCCCAGCAGCAGCCGGGCCTCGCCGACCGTGATGACGGAACCGGTCACGAGGACACCACCGCCCGCGTACTCGCCCTCCACCTCGGCCAGCGTGATCGCGGCCTCCAGAGCGTCGTCGAGACGGGGCTCGACCTGCACCCGGTCCGCCCCGAACACCTCGACGGCGATCGCGGCGAGCTCGTCCGTGTCCATCGCGCGATGGCTGGAGTTCTGCGTGACGACGACCTCGGTGAAGATCGGCTCGAAGGCCTCAAGGAGCCCTCGTACGTTCTTGTCGCCGCTCGACCCGACGATGCCGATCAGCCGGCTGAAGTCGAAGACCTCACGGATCGCCTCGGCGGTCGCGCGGGCGCCCGCCGGGTTGTGCGCGGCGTCCAGCACGACGGTCGGCGACCGGCGCACGATCTCCAGCCGCCCCGGCGAGGTGACCGACGCGAAGGCCTTGCGGATCGTGTCGATGTCGAGCGGCTCGGGCCGCTGCGACCCGACGCCGAAGAACGCCTCCACGGCGGCGAGCGCCACCGCGGCGTTGTGCGCCTGGTACGCCCCGTGCAGCGGGAGGTAGACCGCTTCGTACTCCCCGCCGAGACCGCGGAGCGTCAGCAACTGGCCGTCGACCGCGACCTGCCGGCTCACCACACCGAACTCAAGCCCTTCACGGGCCACGGTGGCATCGACCTCGACGGCCTTCTTGAGCAGCACCTGGGCGGCGTCGACGGGCTGCTGGGCCAGGATGACCGTGGCCCCCTGCTTGACGATGCCCGCCTTCTCCTTGGCGATCTCCCCCGGGGTCTCCCCCAGCCGGTCGGTGTGGTCCAGATCGATGGGGGTCACCACGGCGACATCCCCGTCGATGACGTTCGTGGCGTCCCAGCTGCCGCCCATCCCGACCTCCACGACGGCCACGTCGACGGGCGCGTCCGCGAAGGCCGCGTACGCCATGCCCGTGAGCACCTCGAAGAAGGAGAGGCGGAACTCCTGACCTGCGTCGACCATCTCGACGTACGGCTGGATGTCCTGGTACGTCTCCACGAACCGCTCGGCCGGGATCGACGCCCCGTCCAGGCTGATCCGCTCGGTGATCGACTGGACGTGCGGCGAGGTGTACCGGCCGGTGCGCAGGTCGAAGGCGCCGAGCAGGGCCTCGATCATGCGGGCCGTCGACGTCTTGCCGTTGGTCCCCGTGATGTGGATCGCGGGGTACGCGCGCTGCGGCTCGCCGAGTACGTCCATGAGCGCGGCGATCCGCGTCACGGACGGCTCCAGCTTGGTCTCGCCCCACCGCGTGGCGAGCTCGGCCTCGACCTGGCGCAGCGCCTTGTCGGCCTCCGGGTCGTCGGGGCGCGCGGGGATGTCGGCCGGCGGCGGGCCGCCCCGCGTGCGCAGGGTGCGGCTGCCGGCCTCGATCACGGCCAGGTCGGGATCACGTCCCGTCTCGGCCTCGACGATCTCGTCGAACGGATCGGAGACGTCGTCCGGGTCGGACTCACTGCTGTCGCGCGAAAACTCACTCACCCACCCAGTCTACGGAGCCCACGCCTCACAGGAACCGCCGCCCGCGTCGTGCCGCGCCCCGACAAGCGCAGGGGGCCGCGCCCCTGCTTTTCAGGGGCACGGGGAACTGCGCGACCAGCCACAACGGGCCCGCACCCGACGACAGGGCATGGGCAGGCCGAGGGCCCCGGAACCACCGGTTCCGGGGCCCTCGGCCACGTACACACCCGCACCCCAGCCGGCGGCGACTACGCCACAGGCAGCCCCTCCAGCTGGGCCTGAAGCCGGGTGATGTCCTCGTCCGCCTTGGCAAGCCGCGCCCGGATCTTGTCCACGACCTGATCCGGCGCCTTCGCCAGGAACGCCTCGTTCCCCAGCTTGGCGTTCGCCTGCACCTTCTCCTTCTCCGCGGCGGCCAGATCCTTCGCGAGGCGCTTGCGCTCCGCCGCCACGTCGATCGTGCCGGAGAGGTCGAGCGCGACCTGCGCGCCCGCGACCGGCAGGGTCGCCGTCGCCTCGAAGGCCTCGCCCTCGGGCTGCAGACGCAGCAGCTGGCGGATGGCCGCCTCGTGCGCGGCGAAGGCCGTCCCGTCGAGGGTCAGCCGGGCCGGCACCCGCTGGCCGGGCTGCAGCCCCTGGTCGGCACGGAAGCGGCGGACCTCCGTGATGACCTGCTGAAGCGACTCGATCTCCCGCTCGGCGCCGGCGTCGCGGTAGCCGCTGTCCTTGGGCCAGTCGGCGATCACGACGGACTCGCCGCCCGTGAGGGTGGTCCAGAGGGTCTCCGTGACGAACGGGACGACCGGGTGCAGCAGCCGCAGCGTGACGTCCAGGACCTCGCCGAGGACCCGCTTGCTGACGTCGGCGGCGGCGCCGCCCGCCATGAACGTCGTCTTCGACAGCTCGACGTACCAGTCGAAGACCTCGTCCCAGGCGAAGTGGTACAGCGCGTCGGAGAGCTTCGCGAACTGGTAGTCGTCGTAGAACGCGTCGGCTTCCGCGACGGTCTCGTTGAGGCGGGAGAGGATCCACCGGTCCGTCGCCGACATCTCGGACGGGTCGGGGAGCGGCCCTTCGACCGTCGCGCCGTTCATCAGCGCGAACCGCGTCGCGTTCCAGAGCTTGTTGGCGAAGTTGCGGGACGCCTGGACCCAGTCCTCGCCGATCGGCACGTCCGTACCGGGGTTGGCTCCGCGGGCCAGGGTGAAGCGGACGGCGTCGGAGCCGTACTTGTCCATCCAGTCCAGCGGGTTCACGGTGTTGCCGTAGGACTTCGACATCTTCTTGCCGAGCTCGTCGCGGACCATGCCGTGGAGCGCGATGGTGCGGAAAGGCGCCTGGCCGTCCATCACGTACAGGCCGAACATCATCATGCGGGCGACCCAGAAGAACATGAGGTCGTACCCGGTGACGAGGACGGAGTTCGGATAGAACTTCTCCAGGTCCGGGGTCCGCTCCGGCCAGCCGAGGGTGGAGAAGGGCCACAGGCCCGACGAGAACCACGTGTCGAGGACGTCGGTGTCCTGGGTCCAGCCCTCGCCGGCCGGCGGCTGCTCGTCGGGGCCGACGCAGACCGTCTCGCCGTTCGGGCCGTGCCAGACCGGGATGCGGTGGCCCCACCACAACTGCCGTGAGATGCACCAGTCGTTGAGGTTGTCGACCCAGTCGAAGTACCGCTGCGACATGTCGGCGGGGTGGATGTTCACGTCTCCGTCGCGGACCGCGTCACCGGCCGCCTTGGCGAGCGTCTCGACCTTGACCCACCACTGCAGGGACAGGCGCGGTTCCAGCGTCGTCTTGCAGCGCGAGCAGTGGCCCACCGAGTGGACGTACGGGCGCTTCTCGGCGACGATCCGCCCGTCGGCGCGCAGGGCGGCGACGATCGCGGAGCGGGCCTCGAAACGGTCGAGGCCCTCGAACGGGCCGTGCACGGTGATGACACCGCGCTCGTCCATGACGGTCAGCGCCTCCAGGCCGTGCCGCTGGCCGATGGCGAAGTCGTTCGGGTCGTGGGCCGGGGTCACCTTGACGGCACCGGTGCCGAACTCCGGGTCGACGTGGGTGTCCGCGACGACGGGGATGGTGCGGTCGGTCAGCGGCAGCTTGATCTGCTTGCCGATGAACGACGCGTACCGCTCGTCGTCGGGGTGGACCGCGACCGCGGTGTCACCGAGCATCGTCTCGGCGCGGGTCGTCGCGACGACGAGGGTCCGGTCGCCTTCGCCGTACTTGATGGAGACGAGTTCACCGTCGTCGTCCTGGTAGTCCACCTCGATGTCCGAGATCGCGGTGAGGCAGCGCGGGCACCAGTTGATGATGCGCTCGGCGCGGTAGATCAGGCCGTCGTCGAACATCTTCTTGAAGACGGTCTGGACAGCCCTGGAGAGACCCTCGTCCATGGTGAAGCGGTCCCGGTTCCAGGCGACACCGTCGCCGAGACGACGCATCTGGCCGGCGATCTGACCGCCGGACTCCGCCTTCCACTGCCAGACACGGTCGACGAAGGCCGCACGCCCGAGATCGTGGCGCGACTTGCCCTCCTTGGCGAGCTCACGCTCGACCACGTTCTGGGTGGCGATGCCGGCGTGGTCCATGCCGGGCTGCCACAGCGTCTCGTAGCCCTGCATGCGCTTGCGACGGGTCAGGGCGTCGATCAGCGTGTGCTCGAAGGCATGTCCGAGGTGCAGCGACCCGGTGACGTTCGGCGGCGGAATGACGATGGTGTACGGCGGCTTGTCGCTCTTCGCGTCGGCAGCGAAGTAACCCCGTGCGACCCAGCGCTCGTACAGCTCTCCCTCTACCTCGGCCGGCGCGTACTGGGTCGGCAGTTCGGGGGTGTCGGCTGGCGGCTGCTGCTGAGCGTTGTCGGTCACCCACTCAGTTTAGAGGTGTCACGGGCCCGCTCCGAAACTCGATTACTTGGTAACGGTGCGGCCCCCGATGCGCCGGCCACCCGTCCCTTGGGTGAGGATGTTCGAGCCACATAAGCATCTGGAGGGGAACCCAGAATGAGCTACAACCAGCCGGGCCCGTACGACGGGCAGCCCCAGCAGCCCGGACCGTACGGTCAACCGGGTCCTTACGGCCAGCAGCCGCAGGCCCCCCAGCCCGGCTACGGATACCCGCAGCAGCCTCCCGGCCAGCAGCCGGGCTACGGGTACCCGCAGCAGGCCCCTCCCGGAGCTCCTCCGCAGCAGCCCGGCTACGGCCAGCAGCCGCCGTACGGCCAGCAGCCCCCCGGCGCTCCCTACGGCGCCCCGATGCCGCCGGCTCCCGGCGGGGGCAAGAAGAAGACGGGCCTGATCATCGGCGCGGTGGCGGTGGTGGCCGCGATCGCCGTCGGCGCGTACTTCGTCATCGGCGGCAGCGACAGCGGCGGCGGGGACGTCGCGGACGACGGCCCGCACAAGCTGACGACTCCCGCGACGGTGCTCACCGAGTACAAGAAGGGCGACGACTCCGAGGACGGCATGACCAAGTCGGACCTGAAGGACGCCGAGTCCTGGGGCGTGAAGAACCCCAAGGACGTCAGCGCCTCCTACACGGCGGGCGACGAGAGCAACCCGCTGGCCGGCAAGATACTCAGCTTCGGTGGCGTGTACGGGGAGATCGAGGACCCCGAGAAGGCCGTCGACGGGATGTTCACGTACATGGAGAAGCAGTCCAAGGAAGGCGACGCGGACGCGGAGGTCACGCTGGTCGGCAGTCCGAAGGCGTACGAGCCCGCGTCCCTCGACGGCGCCGTGCTCAAGTGCCAGCAAGCCAACGTGGACAACTCCGAGGCCAAGGCGGGCGAGCCGAAGAACGTCAAGATCACGATGTGCATCTGGGGCGACCACAGCACCATCGGCTTCGTGATGCCGATGGAGTTCGCGGACATCGCGGCGGGCAAGAGCGCCGATCCGGCGGAGGCCGCCGAGACAACGGCCAAGTTCCGCAAGGAAGTCCGCGTCAAGATCTGACCGACGCCACACACAACGGCGAAGGCGCACACAACGGCGAAGGGGCCCCGGTCGGTCGACCCGGGCCCCTTCGCCGTACTCGCTTCGGTGCGTCCGTACGCGTCGCTCTACGCGGTCTTCTGCTCCCCCGGGCCCCGGCCGCGCGCGTCGCGCGGGATCAGGGTCGGGTTCACGTTCGAGCGGACGACCTCCGAGGTGATGACGACGCGGGCCACGTCCTTGCGGGACGGGACCTCGTACATCACCGCCTGCAGGACCTCTTCCATGATGGCGCGCAGACCGCGCGCGCCGGTCTGGCGGAGGATGGCCTGGTCGGCGATGGCCTCAAGGGCCTCACGCTCGAAGTCCAGCTCCACGCCGTCCAGTTCGAAGAGGCGCTGGTACTGCTTCACCAGCGCGTTGCGCGGCTCCACCAGGATCTGGAGGAGGGCCTCGCGGTCGAGGTTGTGGACCGACGTGATGACCGGGAGACGGCCGATGAACTCCGGAATCATGCCGAACTTCACCAGGTCCTCGGGCATGACGTCCTCGAAGCGGTCCTTCGCCTCAAGTTCCTTCTTCGAGCGGATCGTCGCGCCGAAGCCGATGCCCTTGGCTCCCGCGCGGGACTCGACGAGCTTCTCCAGGCCCGCGAAGGCGCCGCCCACGATGAACAGGACGTTCGTCGTGTCGATCTGGATGAACTCCTGGTGCGGGTGCTTGCGTCCGCCCTGCGGAGGCACGGAGGCCGTGGTGCCCTCCAGGATCTTCAGCAGGGCCTGCTGGACGCCCTCGCCCGACACGTCACGCGTGATCGACGGGTTCTCGCTCTTGCGAGCCACCTTGTCGATCTCGTCGATGTAGATGATGCCGGTCTCGGCCTTCTTGACGTCGTAGTCCGCCGCCTGGATCAGCTTCAGCAGAATGTTCTCGACGTCCTCGCCCACGTACCCCGCCTCCGTGAGCGCCGTCGCGTCGGCGATGGCGAACGGGACGTTCAGCATGCGGGCCAGGGTCTGGGCAAGGAGTGTCTTGCCGGAACCCGTCGGACCGAGCAGCAGGATGTTGGACTTCGCCAACTCGATGGCGTCCTCACGGCTTTGACCCGTGGTGTTCTCGCCGGCCTGGACCCGCTTGTAGTGGTTGTACACCGCGACCGAGAGTGCCTTCTTGGCGGACTCCTGGCCTACGACGTACCCCTCAAGGAATTCGTAGATCTCACGAGGCTTGGGCAGTTCCTCCCAGCGCACCTCGCTCGTCTCCGCGAGTTCTTCCTCGATGATCTCGTTGCAGAGATCGATGCACTCGTCGCAGATGTACACACCAGGGCCTGCGATGAGCTTCTTGACCTGCTTCTGGCTCTTGCCACAGAACGAGCACTTGAGCAGATCGCCGCCGTCACCGATGCGTGCCACGGTGTGCTTCCCCTTCGCCTGGGAGACGCCTAGGTCCAGCGGCTCCTGGTGCTGCCTTATGTCCGACGGTACCTTGCCGAGCCCCCCGTTCGGGCCCCCCTTGGCGCGGTTCACTTTGTCGTGAACCGCGTCAAGGAGCGGCAGACGATACAGCGCTGCGTCACGCGACCGAAGCGTTGTTCATCTTCCGGGTCGAAATGATCTGGTCGATCAGGCCGTACTCAAGGGCGTCCTCGGCCGTCAGGATCTTGTCGCGCTCGATGTCCTCGCGGATCTTCTCGATCGCCGTCGTCGAGTGCTTGGCCAGCATGTCTTCCAGCTGGGCGCGCATCCGGAGGATCTCGTTGGCCGCGATCTCAAGGTCCGAGACCTGGCCGCGGCCGGTCTCGCTGTACGGCTGGTGGATCAGCACACGGGCGTTCGGAAGGGCCATGCGCTTGCCCGGCGTGCCGGCCGCGAGCAGGATCGCGGCGGCCGAGGCGGCCTGACCCATGCAAACAGTTTGGATGTCCGGCTTCACGAACTGCATCGTGTCGTAGATCGCGGTGAGCGACGTGAAGGAGCCGCCGGGGCTGTTGATGTAGACCGAGATGTCACGGTCGGGGTCCATCGACTCCAGGCACAGCAGCTGCGCCATGACGTCGTTGGCGGAGGCGTCGTCGATCTGCACGCCGAGGAAGATCACGCGCTCCTCGAAGAGCTTCGCGTACGGGTCGTACTCACGGACGCCCTGCGAGGTGCGCTCGACGAAGCGCGGGATGACGTAACGGGACTCCGCGCGAGGACCGGTGTACTCGGCCTGCGTCCGGGCGTAAAGTCCGCTGCCGGGGAAGTCGTTCACTGTGTCTCCTGAAGAGCCTGGTAAGGGCTGAGGCGGTCGGTTGGGGGCTCTGAGGGGCTTGGTGTCGGCCTGCGCCGACGCCCGGTCGGCGTGAGCCGCCCTACGCCGCCCCTGTGCCGCCGCCACCCGGCATTGCGGAAGCGGTGGGCATGATGTCGTCGATGAGGCCGTACGCCTTGGCCTCGATCGGGTCGAACCAGCGGTCCCGGTCCGAGTCGCGGGTGACCTGCTCCACGGTCTGGCCGGTGTGGAAGGAGGTCAGCTCCGCCATCCGCTTCTTGGTGTGCAGCAGCCGCTCGGCGTGGATCTTGATGTCCGACGCGGAACCGGCGAGACCGGCCGAGGGCTGGTGGATCAGGATCTCCGCGTTCGGCAGCGCGAAGCGCTTGCCCGGAGTACCCGCGCTCAGCAGGAACTGGCCCATGGAGGCCGCCATGCCCATCGCGATCGTCACCACGTCGTTCTTGATGTACTGCATGGTGTCGTAGATCGCCATGCCGGCGGTGATCGAGCCGCCGGGGCTGTTGATGTAGAGGAAGATGTCCTTCTCCGGGTCGGAGGCAAGGAGCAACAGCTGCGCCGTGATCTTGTTGGCGATGTCGTCGTCGACCGCCTGGCCGAGGAAGATGATCCGCTCGCCGAGCAGCCGGTTGTAGACCTGGTCGCCGAGGCCACCACCGATGGGGTCGCCGGCGGCTGTGGGCATCAGATTCGTCACGTATCCACCTGCTCGTCTTACGACGGCGCCGGGCCGTCTACACGTCTTCTGCTGGGGGCGTGGGACCCCGTGTGCGTGCCGTGTCGGACGGCTCCGGGGACTACCCCGCCCTCGTACTCATGGACCCTAACGCGCGGGTCCCTCCGGGGAATCCCGGAGAAGGAACTGTTCGCTGTGAGCGCATGCGCTCCGCTGGGTTCAGCAGGGAATTCGCCGGGGCCCGCCCCACCAGGGGCGCGGGGAACTGCGCGAGCAACCCACGACAAGCCGCACCCGCCGAACGGCCGTCGGAGGCAGACGCGACTGCGGCCCCGTGGGGGCTGGTCGCGCAGTTCCCCGCGCCCCTGGAAGGCCCTGCGGGCCCCCAGGACGTGTCCTGGGGGCCCGCAGTACGTACTGACGAGGCGGATCAGGCCTCAGGCTTGGCCTCGGTGGCCTCGGGAGCGTCGGCGGCCGCCGGGGCGTCCTCAGCCGCTTCCTCGGTCGAGCCCTCGGCAGAGACCTCGTCCTCGTCCTCGTCGTCGTCCAGGTCCACGATCTCGCCGTTCGTGTCCTTGACGGTGGCGGCCTCGACGACCACGGCAAGGGCCTTGCCGCGGGCGACCTCGCCGACCAGCAACGGAACCTGGCCGCCCTCGACGACCTGCTGGGCGAACTGGTCGGGGGACATGTTGGAGGAGGCCGCACGCCGCATGAGGTGCTCGGTGAGCTCCTCCTGGTTGACGTTCAGCTTCTCCTTGTTGACGAGCTCGTCCAGGACGAACTGCGTCTTGATGCCCTTGACCGCGGCTTCCTTGGTCTCGGCCTCGAACTCCTCGGCCGTCTGGCCCTGGATCTCCAGGTACCTCGCCAGGTCCAGGCCCATCTGGCCGAGCTGGTGGTGCTCCAGGTTGTGCTTGCGGGTGTTGATCTCGTCCTCAAGGAGCTTCTCGGGGACGGGCACCTCGACGAGCTCCAGCAGCTTCTCCAGGACTCGCTCCTGGGCCTGCGTGGCCTGGTCGTACTGCTTCATGTTCTCAAGGCGCTTACGGCTGTCCGCGCGGAGCTCTTCGAGGGTGTCGAACTCCGACGCGAGCTGCGCGAAGTCGTCGTCCAGCTCGGGCAGCTCACGCTTGGCGACCTGGGTGACCTTGACGGTGACCTCGGACTCCTTGCCGGCCGCCGAGCCGCCCTTGAGCTCGGAGGCGAAGGTGGCCTCGCCACCGGCCTCCAGGCCCGTGACGGCGTCGTCGACGCCTTCCAGCAGCTCACCGGAGCCGATGGTGTAGGAGACGCCGCTCGCGACGCCGTCCTCCAGGACCTCGCCGTCGACCTTGGCCTCCAGGTCGAGGGTGACGACGTCACCCTCCTCGGCGGCACGCTCGACGGGGCTGGTCGAGGCGAAGCGCTCACGCAGCTCCTCGACGGCCTTGTCGATGTCCTCCTCGCCGACCTCGACGGCGTCGACCTCGACCTCGATGCCGGAGTAGTCCGGGATCTCGATGGTCGGACGGATGTCGACCTCGGCGGTGAAGTTCAGCGTCTCGCCGTCCTTCAGCTCCGTGATGTCGACCTCGGGCTGGCCGAGGACGTTCAGCTCGGACTCGTTGACCGCGTCGGTGTAGAACTTCGGAAGCGCGTCGTTGACCGCTTCCTCCAGAACCGCACCGCGGCCGAACCGCTGGTCGATGATGCGCGCCGGAATCTTGCCCTTCCGGAACCCCTTCACCGTGACCTGCTGGTTGATCTTCTTGTACGCCGCGTCGAGGCTGTCCTTGAGCTCCTCGAAGGGCACCTCGATGCTGAGCCGAACCCGGGTCGGGTTCAGGGTCTCCACGGCGCTCTTCACGGTTCGGTCTCCTTGGGGGCTGACTTCTTGGGGTTCCACTGACGATCCCTGCCGGATACGGCGGAGTCCCAGTGGATTGGCGGCCCTTGTTGGCGACCCTTGAGGGACGTAACAATGCAGACACACGGGCGCGCAGTCTGCATACTAGCCGCAGCCGGTACACGCCCCAAAAGGTGATCTTGCGATGACCCGGCACGGAGGTCCGGCACTGCGGTCCGGCAGGCTGGTTCCGGCGTGGTGGTCGGGGTGGCGGGATTTGAACCCACGGCCTTCCGCTCCCAAAGCGGACGCGCTACCAAGCTGCGCCACACCCCGTCTGGTGCGACACGTAGGGTACATGCCCGCGGACCGTGCGACTCCCCCATTTCACGGGGCGCCCCCACCCACCGGAACGGGATGTGCGACGAGGGGGCACGACCCGCTAGGATGCTCCAGTGCCGCGTGTCACTGACCTGCGGCGCACGTGTGCGGGCGTAGCTCAATGGTAGAGCCCTAGTCTTCCAAACTAGCTACGCGGGTTCGATTCCCGTCGCCCGCTCTCGACAGGTCAGGGCCAGGTCGGAGGTTCGTTCCTCCGCCTGGCCCTGACGCGTTTCCGGTCCCTTTGTTCCGTTCTCTGTTTGTTCCGTTCTTTGTTCCGTTCTTTCTTCCGTTCATTGCTCCGTGTCGGGCCGGCTCAGTCGCCGAGGAACGTGAGCAGGGCGGCGAGCAGCCGGGCCGGGGCGTCCAGCGGGACGAGGTGGCCGGCGTCCGGGATCGTGCGCAGGCGGGCGCCCGGGATCAGCGCGGCCAGTTCCTCGCCGCGGGCGGGCGGGAGCCAGGTGTCCTCCGCGCCCCAGCAGACCGTGACGGGCAGGGCCATCGTGGGGTACAGGTCCTGGATCTCGTCGGTGTGACGCTGGTCGGCCTGGGCGATCTGCCGGTAGAACGCCGCCTGCCCCGCCTCGTCCGTCCAGGGGGCGACCAGCCCGGCCAGGACGTCGGGCCGCAGTCCGCGATGGCTCGCGGAACTCACGTACTCACGGACCAGGGCCTCGTGCAGCGGGGCCGGGAGCCGGCCGAAGACGTCGGCGTGCTCCGCGACCAGGCGGAAGAAGGGCGAGCCCCAGGGCGCCAGCGCGACGGGGTCGACCAGCGCGAGACGCCGGTACTCGGCCTTGTGGAGCAGGTGCGCGCGAAGGGAGACGCAGCCTCCGAAGTCGTGCGCGACCACCGAGGGCCTCGAAAGACCCCAGACACCGAGGAGTTCGGCGAACACCTCGCCCTGCGCCCTCAGCGAGACGTCCTGGCCTTCGCTCTTCCCGGACTGTCCGTAGCCGGGCATGTCCCAGACGTGGACCCGGTGCCCCTCGGCGGCCAGCGCCGGGGCGATCTCGTGCCACACGTAGGACGAGAACGGGGTGCCGTGCAGCAGCACCACCGGCAGGCCGTCCTGCGGCCCGAGGCGGTCCCACCGGAGGGTCCCGATCGGGCTCTCCCAGCTCTCGCGCAACTGCCAGGCGGTGGTCTTCGGGTCCATGTCGGCGGGCTCCTTCGACGAGGGGTCGTACGGCCGACGACAAGGTCGTACGACGGTCACGGGCGCCCTGCGTCCACCGGAGGGCCCGGGAAGCCCGGGAGCCGGGAAGCCCGGGAGCCGGGGGGATTGTTCGAGTGCCGGGCTCGGGCTGGTGCGAATCCGCTCAGAACTGGATCGAGTTGATGGTCTCCGCCACCGAGTCGAGGAACCGTTGGATGTCGTCCGCCATGCCCGTGGACGCGAGGAAGAATCCGAAGAGCACGGCTACCACCGCCGGCCCTCCCTTGATCGATCCACCCCGTATCAACACCACCAGGACGATCCCCAACAGCAGCACCACTGACAGCGAAATGGCCACAACTGATCACACCCTACGGTCGGTCCGCTCTCCCGGCCCGGAGGTGCAGCCCCGCACACCCCCGCCAGAACCATCGTGCCACCAACAGCCCCGCCGTATGCGGCGGGTGGGGCATCCATCGGCCGTCGACGCGAACGGCCGGGCTCCGTACGGCAATTCGAGGGGTCTCTCACACGACAAATCAAGAGCGATCGTTGCCATGTCCACCCACCTCTGCACACAACCTGTTCGCAGGTAATTCGAATTGTTGCCACAGGCACACCGATGACCCTGCTGGAGGGGTCACCAGCCAGTCGCCGGCGGGTCATTAACAGGTCACTAAAGGCGACTCAACCGGACATTTCACCAGAGTCGCCCGCGGGTGGTATGCGATGTTTAGTCATGACGAATCAGGGCGTAACACCCGTACACAGTGTGGGGATCGCCATAGTCGTCGCCATGTCAACTTCATCAAATACCGGGTACCCGCAGGAGGATATGCAGGAATCGACTCAGGGGTTTTACGGAATCCCACAGACAACGCTAGGGTGCCTCAGATGTCCTACGCTGCCTCGTCCCCCGCATGTGCAGCGAGGTCGCGGATCGACTCCCCCAGCTCCTGGTGGGAGGGTCTGTGACGAACTCGCTCCGCCCGCACGGCCAACAGAGCGCTCCACTCCCGCCGGCCCGGCCACCGGCGCCGGGAGTACCGGGCCCGCGCCCGTCCGAGACGCCGCGGACTCCGCAGGCGGGCACCGCCGCCGGGCCGGACGCCAGACCCGCCAAGCAGCGTGACGCGTTCTTCGACAACGCCAAGTACCTCGCGATCGTGTTCGTCGCGATGGGCCACGCCTGGGAACCGCTGACCGACCACAGCCGCGCCGCCGAGGCTCTCTACATGGTCGTCTACACCTTCCACATGCCGGCCTTCATCATCATCTCCGGCTACTTCTCCCGCAGTTTCGACATGCGCCCCGACCGGCTGCGGCGGCTGGTCACGGGTATAGCCGTGCCGTACGTCCTCTTCGAGGTGGCGTACTCCCTCTTCAAGAAGTGGGCCGATGACGACCCGGGCCACCCGATCAGCCTGCTGGACCCCTGGTACCTCACCTGGTTCCTGGTCGCGTTGTTCGTGTGGCGGCTGACCGTCCCGCTGTGGAAGGTCGTGCGCTGGCCCGTACCGCTCGCGCTCGCCGTCGCCGTCCTCGCCTCCGTCTCCCCCGACATCGGTGACGACCTGGACCTCCAACGCGTTCTGCAGTTCCTGCCGTTCTTCGTCGTGGGTCTGTTCATGAAGCCGGAGCACTTCCAGCTGATGCGGCGCCGTGAGGTCCGCGTCCTGTCGGTGCCGGTTCTCGCGCTCACGCTGGCTTTCGCGTACTGGGCGGGGCCGCGCATGAACTCGGCCTGGTTCTACCACCGTGACAGTGCCCAGGAGCTGGGCGCGCCCTGGTGGGCGGGTGTCGTGATGACGCTCGCGATGTTCGGCTGCTCGATGGTGCTCACGTCGTGCTTCTTCGCGTGGGTGCCGCGCCGCAAGATGTGGTTCACGGTGCTCGGCGCGGGCACGCTGTACGGCTACCTGCTGCACGGCTTCCTGGCCAAGGGCTCCCGTTTCTGGGGCTGGTACGACGACTACGCCTGGCTGAACCATCCGGTCGGCGAGGTGCTCGTGTCGGTCTTCGCCGCGGCCTTCATCACCGCGTTGTGCACTCCGTTCGTACAGCGGGTGTTCCGCTTCGCGATGGAGCCGAAGATGGAGTGGGCGTTTCGGCGGGACGCCACGGAGGTGGCCCGGGAGCGGGCCAAGGCCAGGGCCTGAGCCCCGGGCCCCTAGCCCTAGCCCCGACTGCGGGTCCGTTGTGGCTGGGCGCGCAGTTCCCCGCGCCCCTTTGGGGCGCCGGGCCCGGCAAGGCCCAGGAGTTCGCGCATCTTCGCGTACTTCTGGGTCAGGCGGGTTCTGGTCGGCTCGGTCAGGGTCGCCAGTCTTGCCGGGTCCGCGTTGTGGGCCAGGTCGGACTCCTTCACCAGTAGGGCTCCCGGTGTGGCCAGTACGCGCCCGGCGTACGCCTCCGGGGGCTCGCCCGCCCGCTTGGTGACGGCCAGCACGATGTCCTTCGTACGCGCGGAGAGCGCGGCCCCCCGCAGCCAGTCCTCGGAGAGCGCGTCGTCCTCGACCGAGTCGTGCAGCCAGGCGGCGGCGATCTGCTCCTCGTCACCGCCGCGGGCCCGGACCCCGTCGGCCACCGCCCGCAGATGCTCGGCGTACGGGCGCCCCGCCTTGTCGGTCTGAGCCGCGTGCGCGTCGCACGCCAGAGCCTCGACTTCGGCGAGGGCCAGCGGAGTGGCCCCGGGCGTCGGGCACTCGTTGTCGGTCATGTGTCGAGTGTGCCCCCGTCACGTGAACCGTCACGCAAACAGCGCCCCATTGCCATCCTTAATCATTTGGTAAACTAACTACTGACGCTTCCTTGACCTCCCCTTGACTCACCAGACCATGGAGGAACGGACCCATCGGACACGCAGAGCTCCTGATCGCCATGGGCGGCGCCTTTCTGGCCGCCGCCGTTCTCGCCCGCGCGGGTGCCCGGATCGGGCTCCCCACCATTCCCCTCTTCATCCTGGCCGGAATCCTGCTCGGCCCCCACACGCCCGGCTTCGTGCTCGTCTCCGACCCGCACGACATGGAGATGCTCTCCGCGTTGGGCCTGGTGCTCCTGCTCTTCTACCTCGGCCTCGAATTCCACATGGACGACCTCAGAGCGGGCGGGCGCCGGATGGCACTCGCCGGCGGGACCTACCTCGCCCTGAACGTCGGCGCGGGCCTGGGCTTCGGCTTCGCCCTCGGCTGGGGTACGTCCGAGGCGCTGGTGCTCGCCGGAGTGCTCGGCATCTCCTCGTCCGCGATCGTCACGAAAGTGCTGGTCGACACGGGGCGGCTCGGCAACCCGGAGACCAAGCCCATCCTCGGCATCATCGTCGTGGAGGACGTCTTCCTCGCCCTCTACCTGGCGGCCCTCCAACCGATCCTGTCCGGCTCCGACTCCCTCGGCGCGGCGGTCCTGGACGGCGGCAAGGCCTTCGCCTTCCTCCTGCTGCTGGCGCTCGCCGCCCGCTTCGGTACGCGGATCGTGGGACGCCTCTTCGACACCAAGGACGACGAGTTGCTCGTCATCTCCTTCCTCGGCGCGGCCGTGTTCATGGCGGGGGTCTCGGAGTGGTTCGGGGTCGCGGACGCGATCGGGGCGTTCATGGTCGGCCTGATGCTCGGCAGCACGGCCTCAGGACCGCGCATACTCAAGCTGGTCCATCCGCTTCGGGACGCCTTCGGCGCGATGTTCTTCTTCGCCTTCGGGCTCTCCATCGACCCGGGCGACCTCCCGACCGTCCTGTGGCCGGTCCTGGCGGCGGTGGCGCTGACGCTGGTCATGAACGTGCTGGCGGGGCTGGGCGCGGCCCGTGTCTACGGCTTCGGGCCCGGCCCTGCCGCCAACATCTCCACCACGCTCCTGGCTCGCGGCGAGTTCGCCCTCATCCTCGCCACGATGGCCGCGGTGGCGGGGCTCGACGCCCGGCTGTCGCCCTTCATCGCGGGGTACGTGCTCGTGCTGGCCGTTCTCGGGCCGCTGGCGGCGGGGCGGTCGGGATGGCTGGCGAGGGTGTTCCCTGGCGGGAAGGCTGCCGCCGAGGGGGAAGCGGAGGGGCAGGAGGCGGCACGGGTCGGTTGACGGGGGGTTTCCTCGCCCCCGCCGCCC
>NZ_LIPP01000510.1 GCF_001418335.1 Streptomyces aurantiacus
CCTTCCGCTCCAACTTCTCCCGCCGCCGCTCCTCCTTCAGGCGGAGCCGCTCCGCCTTGGTGACCTTGCGCTCGACACCCACCCCGCCCCAGAACGCGAACCCCTTGACCACGACGCGCGGAGCGCCCGGCTCCCCCGGCACACCCTCCTGGCCGTGGTCGAAGCCGCCCATGATGCCGATTCCCCGGACGACGACCTCGACGCCGGGCGGCACGATCACACTCATCCCGCCCATGACCGCGACGCAGTTGACGACGATCTCGCCGTCGGCGAAGTTCGCCTCGCGCAGGTCGATGACGCCGCCGCCCCAGAACGCGAAGCAGTTGAACCGCCTCGGCGCGGTCCAGTGCCCCTTGCGCTCGAACCCCGACATGATCGCGACGCCCCAGTGGGACGAACCCTCACCGCCGACGATGCGGCTCGCCCAGTTCCCGGTGCCCGCGGGCCCCTTGACCATCGACACGGCGTGAGGGGGCAGCGGAACAGGCGCGGAGACGCCGGGCGCGGGCAGGTCCCGGGTGATGGGCTCCAGCTCCTTGTACGTACGCGCCTTGTACGTCGTCTCCAGCCGTTCCTCGAACTCCTCCATGTCCAGGCGGCCCTCGGTGAGGGCGTCCCTCAGCACTTCGGCGACCTGTTCGCGGTCGGCGTCGGAAGCACGCAGTTCCGGGAGTTTGTCGGGGAGTTCGTCCGTCATGGGAAGCAGCCTACGAGGTTGCCTTCTCCGCGTACATGCGGCTGATGACCGCCTCGATGTCGGGTTCCCGTACCGACAGGTCGACCAGCGGGTACTCGGCCGCGATCCGCGCCACCAGCGGCGCCGCCGACTGCGCCGCGGGGAAGGCCAGCCACTGCCGCGGCCCCTCGACCTTCACCACCCGCGCCGACTCCACGTCGATGGGCGGCAGTTCCCGTTCCAGGTCCACCACCAGCGTCCGCTCGCTCTCCCCGATCTCGTGCAGCCCGGTGAGCGGACCGTCGTACATCAGGCGTCCGTGGTCGATGACCATCACCCGCCGGCACAGCTGCTCGATGTCCGAGAGGTCGTGGGTCGTCAGGAGGACGGTCGTGCCGCGGTCCGCGTTGAGGTCCCGCAGGAACTCCCGCACCCGCACCTTGCTGACCACGTCGAGCCCGATCGTCGGCTCGTCCAGGTACAGCACCTCGGGATCGTGCAGCAGCGCCGCCGCGATGTCCCCGCGCATCCGCTGCCCGAGCGAGAGCTGCCGTACGGGTACGTCCAACAGGTCGCCCAACTGGAGGAGTTCGACACACCGGTCGAGGTTCTCGGCGTACCGGGTGTCCGGGATGCGGTACATGCGGTGCATCAGCCGGTACGAGTCGATCAGCGGGAGGTCCCACCACAGGGTGGTCCGCTGCCCGAACACCACACCGATGCGCTGCGCGAGCCGGGTGCGTTCGCGGGACGGGTCGATGCCTGCGACCCGCAGGCGGCCCCCGCTCGGCGTGAGGATACCGGTGAGCATCTTGATGGTGGTGGACTTGCCGGCGCCGTTGGGTCCGATGTAGCCGACCATCTCGCCGCGCGACACGGTGAAGGAGATCGAGTCGACCGCTCGCACCTGCCGCCGCTCACTGCGCAGGAAGCCGGTCTTCTTGCGTACGTCGAAGACCTTCTCGACGCCGTCGAGGCGGATGAAGTCGGTGTCGGGGTGGTGAGGGTCGGTGTCGGGACGGTGGGGATCGGGGGCGGGGTCGGTGTGATCGGTGCGGTCGGTGTGGTCGGTGTGGTCGGTGTCCTGGCTGGAATCCATGTGCGGCTAGCTCCCGGTGCTGCGGTACGAACGAAGGCCTGCCCGCCACGCGATGCCCGCGAGCGCGCAGCAGGCGGTGGCCACGAGCGGCGGCAGGAACGCGACCCACTCGGGCAGGTCGAGCGGATACGGCAGCCCGAGCACGTACAGCGCGGGCAGCCAGTTGACGAAGGCCAGCGGCAGCACGAAGGTCACCCCGCGCACCAGGTCCTTCGCGAAGACGGTGGGCGGGTACTGCAGCAGGGTCGTACCGCCGTACGTGAACGAGTTCGTCACCTGGGACGCGTCCTGCGCCACGAACTGGAACGCGGCGCCCGCCACGAACACCGCGGCGAAGATGGCGGCCCCGCTGACCACCATCACCGGCATCAGCAGCACCTTCAGCGGGGTCCAGGAGATGTCGACGACGAAGAGCGCGTACCCGAGGACCAGCAGCCCCTGGGTGATCCGGCCCAGGCGGCGCAGCGCGAACCGGTCCGCGGCGACCTGCGCGAGCACCGGTGCGGGCCGTACGAGCAGGGTGTCGAGCGTGCCGTCGCGCACCCGCTGCCCGAGCCGGTCCACCGAGCCGAGCGCCAGGTCCGTGAGGCCGAACGCGGCACTGGACAGCCCGTACAGGAACGCCACCTGGCCCAGCGAGTAGCCGCCGAGCTCGTCGACCCGCGAGAACATCAGCAGGATCGCGACGAAGTCGAGCGCGCTTCCCGCGAAGTTGCCGAAGACCGTCATCGCGAAGGACGCGCGGTACGCCATCGTCGAGCGGATCCACATCCAGGCGATCAGCCGGTAGGCGCGCAGCCCGTCCACCAGCCGCGAACGGCCCGCCGGCGCGAACCCGGAGTCCGCGTCGCGCCGCTCCTTCAGGTCCCTCAGGCCCCTCAGGTCCCTCAGGTCCCTCAGGCCCCTCAGATTCCTCAGGTCAGCCACCCTGGACCACCACCCTGCGGGTCGCCGCCGACTGGACCAGCCGGCCCACCGCGAGCAGCGCGACGGCCCAGGCGGCCTGGACGGCGTACGTGCGCAGCAGCCCGCTGCCCGTGCGCTCGCCGAGCAGTACGTCCGCCGGGGTCTGCATCAGCGCCGACCAGGGCAGTGCGCGGGCCAGCTCCCCGAGGGCGCCCGGGAAGGCGTTCAGCGGCAGTGTCAGCCCGGAGAAGAAGATCGCCGCCAGGACGGCCAGCTGCTGCACACCCGCCCCGTCCATGAACCAGAACGCCGAGAGCGCCACGAGATAGCGCAGCGCGAAACTCACCAGGACCCCGAGCAGCACGGCCACCAGGAACGCCAGCCACGTCCCGACATCGGTCGGCAGCGCGAGCCGGAACACGAGCCCTCCGAGCGCCATCGGCAGCACCCCACGCCCCACCAGCTGGAACGCGGCCCGCCCGGCGTCGGCCGCCAGCCACCACGCCTGGAGGTCCACGGGCCGGTAGAGGTCGATCGCGATGTCACCCGTACGGATTCTCTCGATCATCTCGTCCTCGAAGCCGCCGCCCATCACCGCGACCACGGAGAGCAGCCCCTGCCCGATCCACACGTACGTCACCGCCTGGGCCTGGTCGTACCCGCCGAGGCCGGGCCTCTCGTCCCACAGCGCGATGTACGTGTACGCCAGGATCAGCCCGAAGACGGTGTTGGTGAACACTCCGGCGGCCGTGGCCACCCGGTAGGTCGCGTACCGCCGGAAACCGCTCGCCGCGACGGCCGCGTACAACCTCCCTGCCCCCACCAAGGGCTCCCTTCAGCCGTTTCAACCGGTCTGGGCCAAAGCGCAAGAGCCTAGCCGTGCGGCCGTGCCGCGTGCCAGGCATTTTTCCCCGCGACGCGTGCCACGCGCCGGGAACGAATCACCGGATGCGACAGTCTTCAAAGGAGGGGCGCACCAGGCGTATGGGGGCGTACGACGCGAAACGGGAGTACGGCACGAGATGAACGACCAGCCGCAGCCGCAGCAGCCGAGCGAGGGCTGGGCACCGAGGGCGCCCGAGGACGCCTCCGGCAAGAAGCCCAAAGGTGCCAAGGATGCCGGGCGCCCCAAGCGGCCCAAGCGCACCGGCTGGAAACGGCTGATCCCGACCTGGCGGATGGTGCTCGGCACGTTCGTCGTCGGAATCCTGCTGCTCGTCGGCCTGTTCGCTCTCGGCTACTACCTGGTGAAGATCCCCTCGGCGAACGCGACCGCGATCAAGCAGAGCAACGTCTATCTGTACGCGGACGGCAGCCAGCTCGCCCGCGACGGCGAGGTGAACCGGGAGAACGTGTCCCTGGCGCTGATCTCCAAGGACGCCCAGCACGCGGTACTGGCAGCCGAGGACCGCGACTTCTACACCGAGTCCGCGGTCGACCCCAAGGCGATGGTCCGCGCCGGCTGGAACACCGCCACCGGCAAGGGCAGGCAGTCCGGCTCGACGATCACCCAGCAGTACGTGAAGAACTACTACCTGGCGCAGGAGCAGACGGTCTCGCGGAAGGTGAAGGAGTTCTTCATCTCGATCAAGCTGGACCGCGAGAAGAGCAAGGACGACATCCTTGAGGGCTACCTCAACACCAGCTACTTCGGCCGCAACGCCTACGGCATCCAGGCCGCCGCCCAGGCCTACTACGGCGTCGACGCCAAGGACCTGACGGCAGGCCAGGGCGCGTATCTCGCGGCGCTCCTCAACGCGCCGAGCGAGTACGACGTGGTCGCCCACCCCGAGAACAAGCCGTCGGCCCGGGCCCGCTGGAACTACGTGCTCGACGGCATGGCCAAGAAGAAGTGGATCACCGCGTCGGAGCGCGCCGGCGTCACGTTCCCGGCGCCCAGGCAGACGGTCATCGCGGCCGGCATGTCCGGCCAGCGCGGCTACATCGTCAAGGCCGTCAACGACTACCTCACCGACCACAAGGTCCTCGACGAGGACGCCCTGAACGCGGGCGGCTACCGCATCACGACCACCCTGCAGAAGCCGAAGCAGGACGCCTTCGTGAAGGCCGTCGACGACCAGGTGACGGCCGAACTCGACAAGAAGGACCGCAAGGTCGACAACTACGTCCGCGCGGGCGGTGCCTCCATCGACCCGAAGACCGGCAAGGTCCTCGCGATGTACGGCGGCATCGACTACACGAAGCAGTACTACAACAACGCCACCCGCCGGGACTACCAGGTGGGCTCCATCTTCAAGCCGTTCGTGTTCACCTCGGCCGTGCAGAACGACGCGGTCACGCAGGACGGCCGCACGATCACCCCGAACACCCTCTACGACGGCACCAACAGACGCGCCGTACAGGGCTGGAGCGGCGAGCGGTACGCCCCGGAGAACGAGGACCAGGCCTCGTACGGCCGGATCCCGGTCCGCACCGCCACCGACAAGTCCGTGAACGCCGTGTACGCGCAGATGGCCGTGGACGTCGGCGCCGCGAAGGTCAAGGACACCGCCGTCGACCTCGGCATCCCGTCCGACACCCCCGACCTGAGCGCGTCCCCGTCCATCGCGCTCGGCACGGCCACCGCGAGCGTCCTCGACATGACGGAGGCGTACGCGACCCTCGCCAACCACGGCAAGCACGGCACGTACACGCTGATCGAGAAGATCACCAAGGACGGCTCGGAGGACGTGAAGCTGCCCGGCAAGCAGACCGAGCAGGCCGTCAGCCGTCAGGCCGCCGACACCACGACCTCGATCCTGCGCAGCGTCGTCGAGAGCGGCACCGGAACGGCCGCACAGGCCGCCGGACGCCCCGTGGCCGGCAAGACCGGAACGGCGGAGGAGGACCAGGCGGCCTGGTTCGCCGGCTACACCCCGAACCTCGCCACGGTCGTCGCCGTGATGGGCCAGGACCCCGACACGGGCGCCCACAAGTCGCTGTACGGGGCACTCGGGCAGCAGCGCATCAACGGCGGCGGCTACCCGGCGCAGATCTGGGCCCAGTACACGAAGGCCGCGCTGAAGGGCGTCGCCGTCCAGGACTTCGACCTGGAACTCCAGCCGGGCGCCGGGCAGCAGGAACTGCCGTCGGGCGCCCCCGACGGGGACGAGGACGGGGACGGGACCGGCATCGGCGGCCAGGACGACGGCGGCACGAGCACCGGCGGCGAGGAGACCCCGGACACCCAGGGGCAGGACAACGGCGGCGCCATCACCGGCGGAAACACCACAGGCGACGGCGGAACGACGACCGACGGAGGCACCACGACGGACGGCGGGGGCACCACCACCGACGGCGGAACGACAGCCGACGGAGGCACCACCGGCGACGGCTCGGGCGGCACCACAGGGGACGGCGGCACGACGACGGACGGCGGCACCACGGACGGCGGCGCGACGGAGGGCGCGGACGGATCCACGGGGACGACGCTCGGGGTCTTCCCTTAGCCGCCTTGGCCGCTTCGGCCGCCTTGGCCGCTTTGGCCGCTTTGGCCGAGCGGGATGCGGATCACGCCTTACGCTCTGTCGACGTCGACGTCGACGTCGAGCAGTAGCCGGTACTCGTCGAGCAGACCTTCCAACTGCTCGACCATGAACGCGTAGAAGGTGTGCATGTCGCGCAGCCGGCCCCGCTGGACGGGCGGCAGCGCGCCTCCTCGTTCCCGCGCGGCCTCGGCGAGTTCCAGCAGTTGCCTGGTCTGGTCGAGCTGGTACTGAAGGCAGCCGCTCCAGGCGTCGGAGCGCCACTCGTACCCGGCCTGGCGCACCCCGGGCACCTTGACGCGGTCGACCGTGCCGTGGGTGATGAGCAGGCGGGTCATCTCCGACGCGGACCCCTTGCTGGCGCCGAGCGCCTGCTGCAACTGCGACAGCGTCATGGGGTCCGGGCTGAGCATCAGGATGCCTGCCAGCCGCCCCGCCATGGGGGGCCAGCTCATCGCCCGCCCGATCCGAAGACCGAAGTCCTCGATCAGCTGTCCGTCGGCCGCGGCGGCCGGTCGACCATCACTCGCGGCTGCCGGCCGACCGTCATCCGCGGCTTCGCCGTTGTCGGCGGCTCGCGACATCGACCCCTCCCGTACAGAAAAAAATGAATGTTCACTCTTGACTGAACAAACTGGGTGGCGTCAGATTACCAACATCCGCGCCGGAGCATCCACACCGGAGCCTCCGCGCCGGACTAGCCGACGTTCACACATCCAGGGGTGCAGCAATGGCACAACGCAGCTGGGATCTTATCGTGGTCGGCGCGGGCTCGGCCGGTGCGGTACTGGCCGCCCGAACCGCCGCCCGGGGCCGACGAGTACTGCTCCTGGAGGCGGGCCCCGACTACCGCTCCGCGCAGATGCCCGAGGCGTGGCGCTCGCCCAACCCCGCGGTGGCCCTGATGGACCCGGCGACCGCGGTGCGCCTTCTCTGGACAGGCCTGACCGCCGCACGGACGGACAAGCAGCCGCAGGCCCCGTACTGGCGCGGCCGGGGCGCCGGCGGAAGCTCGTCCGTGAACGGCCAGATCGCCATCCGGCCGCCGATGGAGGACTTCCAGGAATGGGCCGCCCTCGGGTGTCGGGGCTGGACCCCGGACGACGTACTGCCGTACTTCGCGAAGCTTGAGGACGACGGCGACTTCGGCGACGAGCCCTACCACGGTCGCGGCGGCCCCACCCCCGTCCACCGGACCCCCGAGGCCGCCTGGGGAGCCGTGGACCGCGTCCTGGCCGACTCCGCCCTGGCCGCCGGATGGGGATGGGCGCCCGACGTCAACGCCCCCGGCGCCACCGGCGTCTCGCCCTACCCGATCAACTCCCGCGACGCACGCCGCGTCAGCGTCAACGACGGCTACCTCGAACCCGCACGCGACCTGCCCGGCCTGACCGTCCGCGGCGGCGCCCTGGTGGACAGCGTCATCTTCGAGGGCGACCGAGCGGTCGGCGTCCGCGTCCTGCACGACGGAACCGGCGGAGGGGATGGAGGG
>NZ_LIPP01000511.1 GCF_001418335.1 Streptomyces aurantiacus
GCCCGCGCGTAGTCCGGTGTCTGCAACAGGCCCGGGATGTGCAGGAACTCCACGTCCCACCGGTACTTGGCATGGTGCTCCAGTTCGGGCAGGTCCAGGAACGGCGTCGGCAGGTGACCCCGGTACTCCTCCCACCAGCCGCGTGCACGGTCGGTCGCCATGGCGACCAAGGCGTCCACCAACTCGCCGTCCGCACACGCGTAGTTGCAAGCCAGACGCCGTAACCGTTGCGCGCTCACTCCGGAGATGCCTGACTCGATCTGGCTCATCTGAACAGAATCGGCTCCGATCAGGGCCGCAGCTTCGCGCGCCTTCAGCCCTGCGGCTTCGCGCAGTTTGCGCAACTCAAGGCCGAGGCGCGCTTGGCGAGCGGTGGGCTGCGGACGACGCGGCATTGGGGGTCGTAGGTGGTCCGTGACCCGGGCCGTTTCTTCAGCGGCCGGTCGGTCCACGCTCCCGTGGTCAGCCGAAGATGAGCTCAACGTCCTTGTCCACGCAGAACCGTAGGACGGTGACCAGCTGACCGACGTCTGCGATGCGCCGTCGCAGGACGGGGTCGCTGTCGGCGGGCTGGTGTTGGTCGAGAACAGCTTGCAGCCTGGGCAACATGGCCGCGCATTGAGCGGGAGTGAGGTCGGGGCCGGCGTCGTCCGGATGGTTGAGCAGCGGCGCCAGCGTGGTGGAGACGCCGCACCACTGGTGGTCTCCGCCGAACCCGTCCATCTCGGCGAGCGTAAAACCCTCGGCCTTGGCCAACCACGTCCTGAACATGTTGAAGCCGCTGTAGGACCAGGAGATGTCCGGGCTGCTCGTCACGTCGTCGCCCGGGAAAAGCGTCAGCCCCATCTTGTCGCCCTCACTCGATCTGCTCGCGGACGTCCACCAGCGTGCCGCCGGCGTGGTCGATCAGGGTCTTGGGTGCCATCGGGAACACGCTGTACGGGGTGCCTGCCGCGGCCCACACGATGTCGTGGTCCAGGAGTGAACGGTCGGCCAGGACGCGGGTCTTGCTGCGGTGTCCGAAGGGAGGCACGCCGCCGATCGCGTACCCGGTCGTCTCTCGCACGATGTCCGCCTTGGCCCTGGTGACCTTCTCCGCGCCCAGCGCGTGTCGTACGAGTTCGAGGTCCACTCGGGACGAGCCGTCCATGAGGACGAGGACCGGGACGCCGTCCGCGGCGAAGATCAGTGACTTGCAGATCTCGCTGAGTTCGCAGTCGAGTGCCGCGGCGGCCTCGGCTGCGGTGCGGGTCGCCTCCGGGAAGCGGCGGATGCGCGGGAGCAGGTCGTCGGCCAGGCCCAGCTTCCGGACGGCCTCGGCGAAGCGGGGGTGTGCGGTGTTCGGTTCTTCGGCGGCGGTCATGTACGGCACGCTAGCCGGTTCCCTCTGCCGGGAGGTACGGCTTTCCCGGAGGTGCGGCTGGGTGGTCACGGGGGGGTACAGC
>NZ_LIPP01000512.1 GCF_001418335.1 Streptomyces aurantiacus
GCGCCCCGCCGAGATGCCCGCCCCCGAGTCCTCGAACACCACACAGTCCTCAGGCGCGACCCCCAACTCGGCCGCCCCCTTCAGAAACCCTTCGGGGTCCGGCTTGCTCGCCCCCACGGACTCGGCCGTGATCCGCCGCTCGGGCAGGGAAAGCCCCGCCGCCCCCATACGCGCGGCGCACAGCGCCACATCCGCGGACGTCACGAGAGCGTGCGGCACCCCCTGGAGGGAGGCCAGGAACTCCGCGGCCCCCTCGATCGCCACGACCCCGTCCATGTCGGCGGTCTCCTCGGCGAGCATGCGCGCGTTGTCCGCGTAGTTCTGCTCCATGGGCCGGCTCGGCAGCAGCACGGCCATCGACGCGTACCCCTGCCGCCCGTGGACGACCTTCATGACCTCGTCCCCGTCGAGCCCGTGCCGGTCGGCCCAGCGGCGCCAGACCCGCTCGACGACGGCGTCCGAGTTGACGAGGGTGCCGTCCATGTCCAGCAGCAGGGCGCGGGCGGTCAGCACGGTCGTGGCCGTCATCGGCAGGCTCCAAAAGCGTGGAAGAGGGGTCCCTGCGCGGTCTGCGCGGCCCCGGGAAACAAGGTGGCCCCCGCCCGCCGGTCAGGGAGTGCGAGCGGGAACCACTTTGTTCCCCCACGGTACAAAAAGAAGGGGCAATCCCGCTACCCACCGCCGCGAACCCGTTCCGCCCCCGAAACCCATTCCGCATGAGGGCATGACAAAACGGACGGGCCACTGCGAAAGTCCCGTCGGAGACCTTGTCGTGTCATGTACACGTCACTAACTTCTCACCTGACGCACATCTCCCGGAAACCGGCCGCCGAGACCATGCATTGCTCGCAGGTCAACTTCCCCCCACCCCAAGGGAGTTCGCATGCCGAAGTTCTACGCGCGTCGACGGCTGAGTCTAGTGGCCGCCTTCGCCGGACTGATAGCCATGGTCGGGCTTTTCAACGGCCCGGCCGCCTCCGCCGCACTGCCCACCCCGGTCAGCGCCGCCACCGCCCGCACCTACCTCGCCTCGCTCACCGTGGCGACCGAGGACCGCACCGGGTACGACCGGGATCTCTTCCCGCACTGGATCACCATCAGTGGCACGTGCAACACCCGCGAGACCGTCCTGAAGCGTGACGGTACGAACGTCGTCACCAGCTCCGCCTGCGCCGCCACCAGCGGCTCCTGGTACTCGGTCTACGACGGCGCGACCTGGACCGCGGCCTCCGACCTCGACATCGACCATCTCGTGCCGCTGGCCGAGGCCTGGGACTCCGGCGCCGACAGCTGGACCACCGCGCAGCGCCAGGGCTTCGCCAACGACCTGACCCGCCCGCAGCTCATCGCCGTCACGGACAACGTGAACCAGTCGAAGAGCGACCAGGACCCCGCCGAGTGGATGCCGTCCCGCACGGCGTACGCCTGCACGTACGTCCGCGCCTGGGTCCAGGTGAAGTACTACTACGACCTCTCCGTCGACTCGGCGGAGAAGAGCAAGCTCAGCTCGGTCCTGAGCGGCTGCTGACCCGGACCTCACGAGCGTCCGCCGATCCGGCACTCATCCGGAACTCACCCGGTCCCTCACCCGGTCCCTCACCCGAGCTTCACCAAGTCCCTCGCCGGAACCTCCCCACCGGTCTCCGTCGTTCCGTACCGTACGGGGCGACGGAGGAGGGTGATCACGTGGCGAGCCTGCGCCTGGGTCCATTGTTGAGGTACGTCGACGGCTCGTCAGCGACCGTGTGGGTCGAGGCGAGCCGTCCGGCCACCGCCGAGGTGCGCTGCGCGGACGGTTCGGGCGGTGCGGCCCGCACCTTCCAGATCGCCGGCCATCACTACGCCCTCATACCGGTGACCGGGCTGACACCGGGCACCGTCACCCCGTACGAGGTGCTGTTCGACGGGGCACAGGTCTGGCCCCTCCCCGACTCCCCCTTCCCGCCCTCGGCCATCCACACCCCGGTGGACGACCACGAGACCGTACGGGTCGCCTTCGGCTCCTGCCGCTGGGCC
>NZ_LIPP01000513.1 GCF_001418335.1 Streptomyces aurantiacus
CCCCTGCCCCGGCGGGCCCTCCCGCGCCTGGGCCTCCCCCGGCCCCGGCCGCGAGGCGCCGCCGGGCGTACGTTTCGGGAGCGGCGCGGCCTTCGGGGCCGACCCGGTCGGCGTGAGCCTCGTCGGCGGCGCGTCCGGGGCTCCGCGTCCCGGCAGCACGCGCGGTGCGGTGCTGGGCCGGCCGTCCGCCGCCCTGCCCGTCTCCCACCGGATGAGTTCCCGCGCCTCCAGGCGGGTCAGATCCAGCATGATCGCGTACAGCCCGCGTCCGAGCGTGAAGGCCATGTCCCGTGCGGTGCGGCGCCCGTTGACGGTGCTCAGTACGGACCGGTGGCGGTCCGAAAGACCAGGGCGCAGCCCTGCGTCCGGAACCGGCGCGGGCCGTATCCGGGCGAGCTCCCCCGGCGCCCCCCACGGACCGGAGAGCCGCACGATGCGCCGCGTGGTCTCCTCGGTCAGCCGCCGGGGCGCGACACCTGACCCGGTGAGCAAGGTGGGTTCCGGGTCGCCCAGCGTCCAGCTTCCGGGCGGGCCGACCGCCATGGCGAAGGCCGCGTCGAACACGGCTGCGGTGCACACGATCTCCAGCTCGGCGGCGCCGATCAGTCCGGCGGCGACCAGATGCGCGCCCAGCCGTTCCGTGTCGCGCTCCACCGCACAGGCGGCCAGCCAGCTCTCGTCGTCGATGCGGCCGGGGGTGAGCAGTACCGAGGTGGCGGTCGGGGCGCCCGGTGTCTCGACCGCGCCGATCAGGCCGTCCCTCAGATGAATCGTTCCGCCGGGGGAACCGGAGACCCGGACGGTGCCGCTGTAGCCCTCTTCGTACAAACCCTGGAGGAGCGCGGGCAGATTGCGCGCCGCCGCTGTGGCCGTCGTCATACGAGCACCTCGGCGATCCGGTCGCCCAGACTCCGCGTGGCGAGCGCCAGGTTGGCCCGCTCCCGGTCCATGCCCGCGGTCAGCAGCAACGGATCGCCGGCCGGCCGCTCGACGGAGAGCAGCAGGTGATGGCGGTGCGTGCTGGTGGTGATCACGCTCTCCAACTCCCCCTCGGCGCCCGCCCGTCCCAGCCGTTCGGCGATGAGGGCTGCGAGTTCGGCGCACTCCGCGCCGTCGCCGGCCTCGTCGGCGTCTCCGGCCACCCCGTAGGTGAGACCGGTGACCGCGTCGACCAGGGCGAGGCCGGTGATCCCGGGGGAGTCGAGGAGCCGGACCAGGGAGGCGTCAACGGCCGTCGTCATTTCCCCGTTCCCCCTTCACGTGTTGACGTCGCAACACTACTTTGAGACTCAACTTACGCAACAGACACCATATTTTGCGTTTTGTGGCGCACTACTCTCTTGTGTTCGATCGTAGTTGTATAAGCAACGACCGGACAGGGTCACCGAGGAACTGGAGCAACATGAACATCGAGACCGCGCTCAAGGAAGCCATGTCCGTGGACGGTGCCATCGGCGTCGCCCTCGTCGACTACGAGAGCGGTATGGCGCTCGGCACGCTCGGCGGTGGACCCACGCTCGACCTGGAACTCGCGGCGGCGGGCAACACCGAAGTGGTGCGCGCGAAGATGCGGACGCTGTCCACGCTGGCCATGGACGACACCATCGAGGACATCCTGATCACGCTGGGCAAGCAGTACCACCTGATACGCCCGCTCACCTCAAGCGGCGGAACGCTCTTCCTGTATCTCGCGCTCGACCGGAGCCGCGGCAACCTGGCGCTGGCCCGGCACAGCCTGAAGAAGATCGAGAGCGGACTGGAGGTCTGACACCACGCCCGGACACCCGAACGCCGGACCGGGGGGAACCGGTCCGGCGTTCGGGTGTC
>NZ_LIPP01000514.1 GCF_001418335.1 Streptomyces aurantiacus
GACCAGGCGTGGCCGGTGGGGGCGGACGGGCCGCGTGGGCGTACGTCCGGCAACAACAGGGTTGTTCTGCCGGACGGGTGGCTGAAGGATCCGTACGACTGTGCCGGCATCAGTGAGGATGCGGAGTTGGATACGTCCGGGGGGTGAGCGTGTCGTGTCGTGTCGTTTCGGGTGCGGGCCGGTGGGGGCTGGTCGCGCAGTTCCCCGCGCCCCTAAAAGATTGCGCCGTTCCCCGCGCCCCTTAGAAGCAAAAGATTGCGCAGTTCCCCGCGCCCCTGAAGAGCAGCCGCGCCCCTGTTCATCTTCTTGGGCCCGTTAGCGCGTAGGCCGCGGTGCCTGCCGCTGTGAGGGTCAGGGCTGTCCAGGTGGCTGTTGTTGTGTCGGGTGGGAGGAGCATCCACGTTGCCATCTGCATCGGTACGTTCGTCGGGGGTGGGGCGGAGAGTGCGAACGCGAGCCAGGCGAACGGCAGTGTCCAGGCGTACTGGGCGCCCGCCAGCGCCGCGCCCAGGGCGGCCAGGCCCATCAGGCCCGCGCTGTTCCGGACCACGAACGCCGTGTCGGCCATGGACTCCCCCATTGTCTGCACCGTCAGCAGCGCCGCTGCGACCACCGCGCCGGCGAGCAGCACATGCGCCGCTCTGCGCGGCAGCCAGCTGATCGCGGCCGTCCGGTCCAGCGCGAGGTCCTGCCCGCCCAGTCCGACCGAGGCCGCCATCGTCCCCGTGGCGAGGACCAGCACGGGCAGCCGCGGGTCAGCGGGCCCCGCGCCCCCGTCCCGGGCGAGCGCCCACCCCGCCACCGCGCTGATCACCACCGCGGCCAGCGATGCGGGTACCTGGCGCGAACGCGCGTACAGCATCAGCCATCTCACCGGGACGCACCGCCGCCGGACAGGACGTCGAACGCGTCGCCTTTGCAGGAGAGCGCGGCGGCGCGCATCGCGTTGATCCGTGCGAGCTGTTCGGCCCGCGGCAGTGCCCTGAGTTTCCGCCACACCGGGCGGGCCTCGGCGTCGACCTCGCGGCGCGCAGCCGCCGAGCCGGTGCCGGGCAGCGGCCCGAGGTCCCCCCGGTCCCCGAGGACCCAGCCGACCGCGACGGCCTGCGCGTACTGGTCCTGCCCGAAGCTGCTCCAGCCGGTGGGGGTGCACCCCGGCACCATGGCTTTGGCGATCAGGGCCCGGGTCAGTTCCTCGCCCTTCGCGGTGGTGAGGGCGGTGTCGTCGCCGAAGTCGAGGAGCACGGTCTCGCGGGACCACCGCGGCGTGGAGCCGTCCGGCAGTACCGCGGTGTTCTCCCGGATCGAGACCGGCGCCCGCCCGCCCAGGGCGCCGTGCAGCAGGCGCAGCGCCTCTTTGCCGGGACCCGCCAGGTCGGGGAGGCGGGCCTGCTGCGTCCTGGTCACGCACACCAGTCCTTCGCACACCGGCTCCGCCGCGGCCTCGTCGAGGACGTAGATCCGGCGCGGGTCGGAGGGCAGGACGAGCAGGGCGATCGCCGCGCCCGCCAGGACGGGTGTCAGGGCGAGCAGCCGGGCCCGCGGGCTCGCGGCGACCAGCAGCGCGAAACCGGTCGTGGCCATGCCGAGCAGCCAGAGCGTCTGCCCGACGTGCACGGAGGCGGAGAGCGTGACGAGCGTGTCGCGCACCTCCTCCACCGCCGGTGACAGCAGCGAGATCCGGTTCGGCTCCGTGCGAGGAACCCCCGACGCCGTGGCCGTCTCCGTCCGGCCCAGCGACGCGTTCATCAGAACCGTGAACACGAAGGCGCCCATGGCCAGCGCGGGCGGGGTGAGCACGGACGGCAGGGCCCGCCCGGCCCCCATGCCCAGGACGGCACCCGCGACGAGGGAGAGCGCCCCCACCAGCGAGATCGGCAGCCACCCGAGGTGCGCGTACCCGCTGTTGGCGACCACTTGGACCCCGCCCACGAGGACGAGGAGCGCGAAGGCGGAGGCCAGCGTGAGCGCCGTCGTGCCCGCCGTCGTGGCCGCGCGCTGCCAGGCGGGCCGCGGCGTGCTGGTCAGCAGCTCGGACATCTTCGAGCGGTGGTCGCGCAGGCCTTGCAGCGCTCCGAGCCCCACGGCGAGCGGCCACAGGTAGAACAGCAGGGACCGGGTCCACAGGGCCAGGGACGTCCACTGGGCCGTCCACGCCGTGGGCCCCCTGGACCAGGCGGCGTCCAGCAGGCACAGGAACGCCAGCGCCGTCGTCAGGACCACGGCGCCCGCCCACGGGGCGACGGAACGCCTCAGCTCGATGCGCAGGACAGCGCCGTTCACCAAGTGCCCCTTTCCTGGGCGGGGTTGAGCAGCAGTGCCGAGTAGCCGCGCTCCAGCGGGCTGTCGCCCACGTGCTCGGGGCCGCCCGCCGCCGCCAGGTCGTCCGGGGTGCCCTGGAAGACCAGTCGCCCCTCGGCGAGGAGCACCACGTCGGTGCAGGCGGCGGCGACGTCCTCCACCAGATGGGTCGAGACGAGCACACAGGTGTCCGTGCCCAGCTCCTGCAGCAGCTCGCGGAACCGCAGTCGCTGCGCCGGGTCCAGGCCGGCCGTCGGCTCGTCGAGCAGCAGGATCGTCGGGTCGTTGACGATGGCCTGGGCGATGCCGACCCTGCGCACCATGCCGCCCGACAGGGACTTCAGCCTGTCGTCGGCGCGGTCCGCCAGACCGACCCGTTCCACGGCGCGCTGCACCGCCGCGGGGATCTCCGCCTTCGGTACCTCCTTCAGCCACGCCATGTACTCGACGAACTCGCGCACCGTGAAGCGCTTGTAGTGGCCGAACTCCTGCGGCAGGTAACCGATCCGGCGGCGCAGCGCACGGTGCTCGCCCCGGCCGCCCGCCGACTCGCCGAGCAGCTCCAGGGTGCCCTCGGCGGGGCGCAGCACGGTGGCCAGTGCCCGGACGAGGGTGGTCTTGCCCGCCCCGTTGGGGCCGAGCAGGCCGTGTACGCCGATGCCGAGCGACAGGTCCAGTCCGTCGACGGCCATCCGTTTCCTGCCGGCCCTGACCTTCAGCCCGGTGGCCTGGATCTCCCAGGCGTAGGCCGTCGGTGCGATGTCGGCGGCGCTCACCGCGGACGTCATGTGTTGGTCCTTTCCGTTGGTGATCGATGGGTCATCGATGGGTTTCCAGCACGGAGTACGCGCCTCTGCGGGCGATCACGACACCGACGCCGAGTGCGAGGACCAGCCCCCACGCGGGCAGGCCGTCCGTCCGCAGGGCGACGGCCGTACGGCTGGTGGCCAGGGTCGGCGCCACGACCACCGCGGCCCACACGGCGGCCAGCACGACGGCGGCGCGGGTCACCCCGACGACACCGCCGAGCGCCAGCGTCGCCGCCGTGCAGGCCAGGCAGGGCAGCAGCCACTGAGCCACCATCACCCCCGTCGCCCAGCCGCCCAGCAGGAGCGCGGGGACGACCACGCCGAGCACGGACGCGGTGCGCCGCAGCACCAGCTGGAGCCCGGCCCTGGGCGCCGACGCCGTCAGTTCGTACGCCGGGTCCAGGCCGCGCGACCAGGACGCCGCGACGCCGAGCACGGGCAGGACGGGCGCGAACAGCAGCACCAGCGACACCCCGCCGGAACCGGAACCGGAACCGGTATTGGAACCGGTGCCGGTGCCGATACCGGTTCCGGTGTCGGCCAGGTCGAGCAGCAGGGCCAGCAGCGCCACGCCCACGACCATGGCCAGCCACGGCACCATCACCGGCGTCATCCACCGCGACAACCGCGCCGGCCGGCGCCGCCGGCGCGGCATCGTACGGGTCACGGCCAACTGAGGTTCGAGGCGGGACCACACGGTGTCGACCAGCGACGCCACGGCGGGCACCCCGGCACCGACGGCGGCGGACAGCCGGTCACGGCACGTCCGGCACGCCTCCAGGTGGGCCTCCACGGCCCACACCTCGTCGGCGGCGAGGCCGGTGCCGCCGTGTGCGTACCCCTCGATGATCCGCGTCGACGCATGTTCCGACGCATGTTCCGAGGCATGTTCCGAGGCATGTTCCTGGTTCATGCCAGCGCCCTCCGCATCGCGATCCGGGCCCGGCGGGCACGGGTCTTGACCGTGCCCTCGGGCAGCCCGAGCAGGACCGCGGTCTCCCGGACGGACAGCCCGTCGAGCACCATGGCCTGCAGTACCTGTCTCAGTTCGGGCGCGAGGCACCGCAGCGCGTCCCCGACGTCACCGCCGACGGTCGCCGCGAGTGCCTCCTCCTCGGCGGCGGGCGCCGCGTCGGGCACGGCGGCGGCCGGCGGCGGCTCCGCGTGGTGGGCCCGGCGCCGGAACGCGTCGACCAGGCGGCGCGCCGCGATCGTCCACAGCCAGCCGGTGGCCGACCCGCCGACCGCGGCCCCGGCGAACGCGCCCGCCGCGCGCCACACCGCCAGATACGTCTCCTGCATGACCTCGGCGACGATCTGCTCGTCCACGCACCGGCGGCGCAGCCGCACCGCCAGCCACGGCGACGTACGCCCGTACAGCTCCTCGAACGCGGCCCGATCGCCTCTCGCCACCAGCCGGACGAGACGCTCCTCGTCCACCTGGTGCAGCGCCGCCGCCGCCCTGACTGATCTCACACCGGCTAGACGCCCGGACAGGCCCGCAGGTTTTCCTCCGGACGTGATGCGCGCCACACCTGGAGGGGGTCCCTACGAACGAGCCCTACGCGGGGAACCTGACGAGTCCTACGCGGGGAACCTGACGAGTCCTACGCGGGGAACCTCCGGTCGACGCCCCTCCACACCAGCTCCAGGACACCCGCGCCCACCACCGCGATCCCGACGGCGGTCCACGGCAGCGTCGTCCCCACCAGCTTCAGCGCGAAGAACTCCTGGAGCCACGGCACCACGAGCACGAGCAGGAACCCGAGCCCCATCGCGGCCACCAGACCCACCCGCCACCAGGTGTACGGCCGGGCGATGATCGCCAGCACCCACATGGAGACCAGGAACAACGTCAGGGTCGCCGCACTCGTCTCCGCGTCCAGCGCGCCCTCACCGGTGTAGTGGTGGCGAGCGATCAGGTACGTGGTGAAGGTGGCCACCGCCGCGACGACGCCGCCCGGGATCGAGTACCGCATCACCCGCCGCACGAAGTGCGGTCGCGCACGCTCCTTGTTGGGCGCGAGCGCCAGGAAGAACGCCGGCACGCCGATCGTCAGCGTCGACAGCAGGGTCAGGTGCCGCGGCAGGAACGGGTACTCCACCTGGAAGCACACCACCAGCACCGCGAGCAGCACCGAGTACACCGTCTTCACCAGGAAGAGGGTCGCGACGCGCGTGATGTTGCCGATGACGCGGCGCCCCTCCGCGACCACCGAGGGCAGCGTCGCGAAGCTGTTGTTCAGCAGCACGATCTGGGCGACCGCCCGGGTGGCCTCCGAGCCCGAGCCCATCGCGACACCGATGTCGGCGTCCTTCAGGGCGAGTACGTCGTTCACGCCGTCGCCGGTCATCGCCACCGTGTGGCCGCGCGACTGGAGCGCGCCCACCATGTCGCGCTTCTGCTGCGGGGTGACCCGCCCGAACACCGTGCCCGCGTCCAGGGCTTCGGCCATCTCCTCCCGCCCGGCGGGGAGCCGGCGCGCGTCGACCGTGGCGGAGGCGCCGGGCAGGCCGAGCTTGGCGGCGACCGCGCCGACCGACACGGCGTTGTCGCCGGAGATCACTTTGGCGCGTACGTCCTGTTCGTCGAAGTACCGCAGGGTGTCCGCCGCGTCGGGCCGCAGCCGCTGGTCCAGGACGACGAGCGCGGCCGGCCGGGCGCCCTCCTGCACGCGCGGGTCGTCGAGGTCCCTGACGGCCCGGGCGAGCAGCAGGACCCGCAGCCCCTGTTCGTTGAGCTGTTCCGTCTCCGCGAGCGCGGGGTCCCCGTCGGGCAGCAGCACGTCCGGGGCGCCCAGCAGCCACGTACTGGATGTGCCCCCGCTCCCGCCTTCACCGGCTCCCTCGGTGAAGGACGCGCCGCTGTACTTGCGGGCGGAGGAGAAGGGCAGCGCGCTCTCGGCGCGCCACTCCCCGCCGTCCGGGTAGGCGTCGATGATCGCCTGCAGCGAGGCGTTCGGCCGGGGGTCCGACGCACCGAGGGCGCCCAGCACCTTGCGTATGTAGGAGTCGTACGACCCGTGCTCGTCGTGGGAGCCGTCGCTGTTCCCCAGGGGCCGCAGCTCGGTGACGTCCATGCCGCCCTCGGTGAGGGTGCCGGTCTTGTCGAGGCAGACCGTGTCGACGCGGGCGAGGCCCTCGATGGCGGGGAGTTCCTGGACGAGGCAGTCCTTGCGGCCGAGCCGGATGACGCCGATCGCGAAGGCGACGGAGGTGAGCAGGACCAGGCCCTCCGGGACCATCGGCACGATGCCGCCGACGGCACGCGCGATCGAGTCCTTGACGTCGTTGTCCTTGCTGACGAGCTGGGTGATGGCCAGGCCCACCGCGGCCGGGACCAGCATCCAGGTCACGTACTTGAGGATCGTGGAGATACCGGTCCGCAGCTCGGAGTGGACGAGCGTGAAGCGGCTCGCCTCCTCGGCCAGCTGCGCCGCGTACGCCTCGCGCCCCACCCTCGTCGCGGTGAACGCGCCACCGCCCGCCACCACGAAGCTGCCCGACATGACCGGGTCGCCGGGCTGCTTGACGACCGGGTCCGCCTCACCGGTGAGCAGCGACTCGTCGATCTCCAGACCGTCGGCCTCGGCGCAGTCGCCGTCCACGACGATCTTGTCGCCGGGCCCGATCTCGATCAAATCCCCGAGCACGATCTCCGCCGTGGCGATCTCGGTGGCGGCCCCGTTCCTGCGGACGGTCGGCCGCGCCTCGCCGATCACCGCGAGCGAGTCCAGGGTCTTCTTCGCGCGCAGCTCCTGGAGGATGCCGATCCCGGTGTTCGCGAGGATGACGTAGCCGAACAGGGTGTCCTGGAACGGCGCGACGGACATCATGATCATCCAGAGCACACCGATGATCGCGTTGAACCGGGTGAAGACGTTCGCCCGGACGATGTCGGCCGCGGAGCGGCTGCTGCGCACGGGTACGTCGTTGATCTCGCCCCGCGCCACCCGTTCGGCGACCTCGGCCGTGGTGAGACCCCCCGCCCGGGCCGCACTCGCGGGCAGCGGAACGGGATGCACGGGATCGAGTTCGGCGCCCGCGTCGATGTGCGTCATGCACCCGACGGTACGGCGGGACATACACCTTCACCCGCCGAGCCCGCCAAAGATCCGACCAGGGGAGGAGCTGTCATGATGCTCTGGTTGTACGCGGCGCGCTCCGAGGGGCTCGGGTCGGTTTCTCGGTGCGGACCGGCCGTGGCTGAGCGCGCAGTTCCCCGCGCCCCTGA
>NZ_LIPP01000515.1 GCF_001418335.1 Streptomyces aurantiacus
CCTCGACCGCGCCGGCGCGGTGCTTCGGGGTGCCCGTGGCGCGGCCGGCGAGTACTGCGGTGGCGGCAGCGTAGGCGTCGATGCGATCCGACTTCCCCGCCGCTCGGCGAACTCGACGATCGGGTCGGTCCACCTCGATGACGGCGATCTGGTTGGCTCGGAGGTGGCGGCCGAGTTCGGCGCCGAAGGAGCCGGTGCCCTCCATGCCCACAACCAGCACTTGGCCTTGGGAGTGCAGCCACTCCAGCAGGTCCCGGTAACCGGCAGGCGTCGTGGGGAACGCCTCGGTGGCCAGGTGTCGGCCGATGGTGTCGATGACGGCGGCCTGGTGAACGTCGGTGTGGGTGTCGATCCCGCCGATCACCTCGATGGGCTGTGACATGGTGGCCTGCTATCCGGGTGTGTCTGTTGCTCGGCGCGGACTCGGAGTTGCAGGTCGCGGAATTCTTGCGGGAGAAAAGGCCACGGTTCGGGCGCTGTCGGTGGTGGTCGTGCAGCGGGTGCGGACCGGGCAGGGACGGCGGTAGCGGTCCGGTGACTGTGATGTGGTGTTCGCGGGCTGCCTGTTCCGGATGGACCAGGGAGGTGTAACCGCCGTCGACCAGATGCTGGGCGGGTAGCAGCCTGCGGTGCTTCAGCCGGGTGTGGCTGCCGGGCTGCGCCTTCGCGTCGTAGCCGATGGTGTCGGTGGTGGCCACATCTGTATCTGTGATCACGCTGACGCCGTCAGGATCACAGCTCTCGGTGAGGTGTGCGACGAACCCTTTCCAACGGGTGACGTGTCCCGGCGCGCGTAGCGGGCCGTCGGATCGTAGGGCGAGAGGGCCCCGGACGTCCATCCCAGGAACAGGCGTCGGGCAGCCCGCTACGACGTGGGTAAAGCCGTCCGCCGCGGGAAGACCGTCATCACTCTGAAACGGTTGAAGGGCTAAACGGCGTCACTCCCGGCCTGAATACTGGTGGCATGGAATTTGCCGTCTTCATGACCTTGCCGGGCCTGGTCATCCTGCTGACACTCGTGGCCTTCGCAGATCAACTGCTTCTCCGTGCCGGACGGGCCGGACTGCTGCCCTGGCGGAACAGCGTCCGGCAGGGCCAGATATCGGCGACCGGGTTTGAGCAGCTTCACGCGAGCTTTTCACCCGGAAAGCAGAACGAACTCAAGGAGCGGCAGTCAGCACTGCTGTTGAAGGATGACGAGGAAGACGGGGCACCACCGAACCGAACAGCGGTAGACCTGGAGGCAGGGACTGCGGTCGTCCGAATTCCTCAGGCCGATCAGTAATAGACCCCCATCACAGTCAGACCTTGGCATCGACGGCGGGCAGCCGCAGTCCCGCACCCTGGACGTCGGCCTCCACCACGACAACGAGAACGTCCCGGTGACCGACGGCGGGCTCACGGTCGACGTCTCCGACCTCGCCGGGGTCGCCGAGGTGACCTGGCCCGACAACTGCGCGCCGAGCGGCGCGAGCGCGGTGTGTGACATTCCTGTGGTCCCCGCGATCGGGGACGACTACGAGGACCAGGTGGTTCCTGACACTGCGTGCGGCCGACGGCGCCGAAGTCGGCACCTCGGGCAGGAGCCACCTGTGCGGCGACGGCCACCGGCGGCCCTGACGGTACGCTCGCCGCGCCGGACGAGGGTACCGAGACCACACTCACCGTCGGCTCCGGGCCCGACCTCGCCATCGTCCCCGTCGCCGACATCGAGGCGGGTCGGCCGACCGCGCCCGCCGGCCCCACCGCATCCAGACGGTGACCGACCTGGTGAGCCCCGCCGACGAAGACGACCTGCTGCACGCGAGCGCCCAGGAACTCCTGACCGACCTGATGCACCAGTTCGGCATCACCGCCCACCTGTAGCCGGACGCACCCGGGCGACCGTGGTCGTGTCGCCCGCACTGGAGGGGCCACGGGCACCCGCACGCGCGAGCTTCCCGACTGGAATCTGACCGTCCCGGCCTGGTCGAGGGCCTACGGCACCGCATCGTGACCACCATCCAGCACCCTGCGAGGGGATCTTCCATGTCCGACTTCGAGCCTGCCGTAACAGCGTTCCTCCTCCTCAAGACCCATCGCGCCTGGTTGGAGCTGTCAGTACCGGAGCGCGTCGCGGCCTTCCATGAAAGCGTTCTGCCCGTCATCAAGGACAAGGCCGAGGACGTACGTTGGCGCTACTACGACACCGAGTTCTACACGGCCCGTGTTACCGACATCTGGGTCTGGGAGGCACGCGATCACGGGCTTTCCAGTTGGTCATCGAGGCGTTGCGCGAGACGCCGTTCTGGGACCACTACTTCGAGATCGTCGAAATCCTCGTGGGCGTCGAGAACGGGTACGCCAAGCACTACGACACCGACATTCCGGCGACCAACAACGCCTGAGCATCGCCTGGCGGTCGCCTACCGGCGAGGAGTGGTAGGCGACCGTCAGGCGAACCGCGATTCGGCACCGGCCGCTTAGCTTCCGTGGTGGCACAAGGGTGGCGTCCTCGCAAATAGTGAGCCTTTCCAACCTGATCTTGCAGGTCAGCCCGGGGTGGCAGGGGGGTCGATGAGGGCGAGGCTCCGGGTAGGACAGCAAATCGAACAAAACCCGACACCCCGACCGGGAGCCTCGCCATGCTGTCGCGCCCTGCCACGATTTCCTTGTCCAGCCGGACCCTGCACCACCTCGCCGACCTCATTCGCGGCCACCGCCAGCAGCGCGAATCCCGATGGCGCAGACTGAACCCCGGCCGTCAGGCACTGCTCGCCCTGGCCTACCTGCGCAACGGCGACATCTCCCCGACTCGCCGCCGGCTTGGAGATCGGCGTCGCCACCGCCTGGCGCTACGTCCAGGAAGCAATCTGGCGTGACCCACGACCCGACCGCCGCCCGTACTCACCGCATCATCGACACGCTCAGCAGCGCCAACGTGGTGACCTTCGCCGACAAGTGCTATCAAGGCGCCAGCGGCAGCGTGCGCACCCCGTTCAAGCGGCGCCGGTTCCGGCCGAAGCTGTCACGCCGGCACAAGACGGTCAACCGGGCGCACGAGGAGATCCGCGCCCGCGGCGAGCGCGCGATCGCCACGCTCAAGACCTGGAAGATCCTGGTCAGACTGCGCTGCTGCCCGCGCCGCGCAACCGCGATCGTGCAGGCCATCCTCGTTCTGCACCAGGTCGAAGCGAACCACTACGCAGGATGAAAAAGGTTCCGTACTGGACGTATGCCTGCCGGCTCCTGGCCATGCCGGTCCTCACCCTCGGCGTGGCGACCTCGCTCCCGCCGCACCAGGCGGGCCTGGGCTCCGGTCTCGGCATCACGGCCCGGGAGACCGGCGCGGCCCTGGGCGTCGCGGTCACGGCGTCACGCTGTCCGCCCACGCCGACCTGACCTTCGGCCTGGGTCCGGCCCTGCGCACGGTCGCTCTGCTGGTGCCGGCGGCGACGGCGGCCGTGGTCGCCGGTCACGGCGACATCACCCCAACACGCACTATCGCGAGATCTCGCAAACGCGTACTATCGCGTTCAGTCTTCCGCTGAGTACGACAACCCGCCCCGTTGAGGAGCCCTTCATGCCCGCTGTCCTGAACCCCGTCCTCGATCTTCTGACCGTACGCGGCACCGTCACCGAGGCCGAGCAGGTCACCGTCCGGATGCGTCGGCTGCGCATCGACGGCGAACAACTGGCCGGTCTGGAGGTCCAGCCAGGCCAGCAGGTGCGGATCCTGGTCGGCGGACTCACCCTCCGTACGTACTCGATCTGGCACTACGACCCGTCCGGCGGCGTCGAGTTGTGCGTACTGGACCACGCAGCGGGCGGACCGGGCGCCCGATGGGGCCGCACCGTCGCACCAGGCGAACAGGTACGGCTGCGGCGACCCGAGGGCACCTTCACGCTGCGTCCCGACGCCGCCCGCCACCTCTTCGTCGGCGACGAGACGGCCTCGGTCGCGTTCGGTGCGATGCTCGCGGCACTGCCCGGGGAAGCCGTCGTCTCCGGGTGCGTCGAGACGTCGACAGCCGCGGACCGGCTGCCCCTGGCGGGCGGCGACCGGCTCGACTGGGTACTCCGGGGCGAGACGTCACTGCCGGACGCGGTACGACGTCTCGCCCCCGAACCCGGCGGGATCGCGTATGTCGCCGGGGAGGCACGGGACGTGCAAGCAGTGCGGCGGGTGCTCGTCCAGGAAGCGGGGTGGGACCGGCGCGCGGTCCTGACCAAGCCGTTCTGGACGCCGGGCAAGAAGGGCATGGACTGACCCAGGGCGTACGCCTCCGTCCGCCGCTTACTGATCTTTTCGTAAGTTCGGTGGGTGTGGTGGGTGTGTGGGTGGGGGTTGTCGGGGTGGCTTATCAGCCTTCCTTTTCGGTTGTCGGCTCCTCCCTTCCTCCTTTCCTCTGTTGTCGCGGCCTCGGTTGGCGGAGGCGCGTCGTGTTCGGGCAGTCGAGTTGTCCGGGGACGGCGTTTCGAATGCGGAGGTCGTGCGGGCGGTGGGGGTGTGTGCCGGGAGTGTGCGGCGCTGGTGGCGGGTGGGGGAGCAAGGCGGTACTTCGGCCCTGCGGCGACGGGCAGCTACCGGGCGCCCGCCCAGGCCGGACGACGCCCAGGTCGAGATGGTCCGGGCCGCGTTGGGGCAAGGTGCCCGGGCTCATGGTTTCGAGGCCGGCCTGTGGACCCTGGAACGAGTCGGCGCGGTCATGACAGCGGCAACGGGGGTGGTGTTGTCGAGGGCGTCGGTGCGGCGGCTGCTGACCGGCCGGCCCGGATGGAGCCTGCAACGGCCCGAGCAGCGGGCGGTCGAGCGGGACGAGTCGGAGACCGCCCGCTGGATCGTGCACGAGTGGCCGCGCAGCAAAAAAGGGGCCGTGCACCCACGTGCCTGGATCGTCTTCCTCGGCGAATCAGGCGTCTCTCTGCTCCCTTCAGGTTCGCCGCACCTACTCGCCCCGAGGGCGGATTCCGCTCCTGCGGCACCGCCTGAACTGGAAGCGCGCGTCGATGGCCGGGACCTTGGGTCACCACTCCACCGTCACCCTGATCCCCACCGCCCCGCTGCCCTACAACAACGAATGGCAGGGACTGGTCGCCACCGTGGAGAACTCCCTCGGGCTCCACGCGCACAAGCCCGGCAGCCTCACCGGGCCTGGACCGCTACCTCCACGACCGCACCGGCGGCATGATCGGCTGGCTCTCGCGCCTGATCCGCGGTGCCGCCGCGTCCGGCCATCTGCTGTCCGCGGGTCCCGGTGAACAGGTCGCGTTCGACATCGGTCCCGGCATAGACGAACGTCGTGGGGATGCGCTCGGAGAAGTACTTCAGTGTGTCGGCGACCTCGGTGCCGGACCTGGTCGTCAGCGAGATGTTGTGCAGTTCGTCGACTGTACCGACCGCAGGAGCTCAATAACGGCTTTGAACTGCGACGATTCCCTGATCACATGTCTGTGACGTTGACTCACTTCGTTTGCTGTCGCTCATCTGGGTGATGACGCTCGACGACCCGGCCGTCGAGTTCGGTGGAGGGGTCGTGGAGGTGGTTGGTGAGCCAGTCAGCAAAGCCCATCGGGCAGTTCGTCGGCCTTTTCTGTCAGGCCCAGCAGGGACAGACAGGCGTCGAGTCCGTCGATTGAGACGCTTGCTTTCTGGTGCTTCTCCCATCGCGCGCGGGAAATCCGCAGTCGGCGCATGGCGGTGACCTGGCCGCGCACGGTCAGGCGCTCGATGCCGTCTGGCTCGTAGCCGAGCTTGCTGGACACCCGGAATGATGCCGGATTGTCCGTGAAGGCACCGGAGGTCGCCTCGGCTGCCTGCAACCCTGCGAACGCCAGGTGAAGGACGGCTGTGCGCATCTCGGTGCCGATGCCTCGTCTCTGGTGTCGAAGACCGAGCCAGGAGCCGGTGTTGACTTCACGCAGGGACGCGTAGTTGCGGGCAGCGATCGTCTGCTGACCGACGATCTGGCCATGCTCGAAGACCGCGAGGTTCAGCGCCCAGTTGTCCGGGGTCCAGTCGCCGAGCTGGAGCCAGTGGTGCTGAACCACCGAGCGCGCTCGTTCCGACGGAAGCAGGTCTGTCCAGGGGACGGAGAAGGGCATGCGGTCTGGATCGTGAACGCCTTCCGCCGCGAGGTCCGCCAGTTCGGAGAGTTCCTCGCCCGATGGCAGGCGAAGTTCCAGGCGAGGCGTGGTCAGTCGCAGTCCGAGCAGAGGCCAGTGGTCGATGAGCATGAGTCATTGTGCGGGGCTGAGGGTAGTCCGATCATCTCATTTTCGCCGCTGGGGCGCTGATCGAGATGCAGTCGTCGCGGCGCGAGCCGCGGCGACTGTTCGGGGACTTGCTTTCACCTCTGGCCAGTGGGGCTGGCGATGCGGGCCTCGAGGTCGGCGACGCCGCGGACTTGCAAGCGGATGTTGGACCGGGCGGCCTTGAGTCGCTCGCCGAGGGTGCGGTTGTCGGTCGTCAGTTGGCGGACCCGCTGCTTGAGAGTGGTGTTTCTCGGTGGTGATCCGCTGGATGGCTTCCTCGGCCCATTCGGTTCCCAAGCCGCGGACGTGACCGAGGAGTTCGCCAATGCGCGCGCTGGGTGAGGATGTCGGCGTGGGTGGCCTTGAGGGCGTCCTCGGCGTTCAGTGCGCGTTCGCGCCAGGTCGCTTCGCGTTCGTCGTCCTGGTCGGTGAGCATCCAGGTGCGGTGGTCTTCGGCCTCTGCCATGGCGGGGTGGTGACGCTGATTTGCGCTGTCTCTCGCCGGAGCCGGGTGATGGCCTCGTGGACGCGCTCAAGGCTGATCTCGGTCTTGCGACGGCGGGCTGCCAGGGTCGCAGCCGTGCGGGGTTCGGGGACTGTGGCGGTCTTCACGCGACGTCCTGTTCGGGATCGGTGTCGCCGGCTGTGCACGTATCGCTGTACTCGTCCTGCTCGTCGGCGCCCCCGTCGGCGAGGTCGGCGGCGCGGATGGCGGTGGACCACACGCGGTGGAAGTAGTCCTGGGGTTTGCGCAGGTCCAGGGCGAGGCGTCGTCTAGGAGGCCGGGCCTTCTCCAGGCCGTCGATGGCACGGGCGGTGGGCTCGAAGTAGCGGTGGAGGTAGTCGGTGGTGGCGTCGTCCGGAGTGTCTTCGGCCGGCAGCCGCCACTGCTCGCGCTTACGCGCACGACAGGACTCGCGACACGGCCGGACGCCTTCGGGTGCCGTCTCTCCAGGAGAGCGGTAGGTGAAGACGACGTCGATGGCCGTTCGCGGCAAGTGACTCGACGACGGAGCGTCTCGGACCACGGCTGCCTCCTGTGACGAGTGAGATCTTCGCGGCGGTGGGTCGGCACCAGCATGCCGGTCCGCGCGAACATGACCTTCCGCAGCACCTTTCGGTGCTGTCATCCTGGACATGTGCTCGGATTCTGCGTGTGTTCCGCAGGAAAGCAGCCCACTGCGCGAAGGGAACGCCTGCACAACATCGGCTCTGGATTCTTTTATGGCTGCGTGGTCCGGGTAGCTAGGTTTGTGCTGGTCAGGAGGTGGTCTGGCGGATCGCGTCTGTGGCCGACTACAGCGAGAAGCAAGGGCGCCCGCCGGTGGGCTCAGCCGCGGCCGGTTGTTCGTGGGCAGCACGGCGGGGGAGTAGGCGGATAGGTGAGTGGTCCGGCCTCGAGGTCAGACCAGGCCTGCTCCCGTATGCGGTTGCGAGCTTGATTGCCGGAGCGGACCGGTGCCGGACCGGAAATCCTGCACGTATGTCAGTGGCGGTGACGACACTTGGTCCATGACGCTTGACCGTGCCGATCTGGCACCGCCGCTGCTGGTCCCTTCCGGATCGGCGTTCAACCCCATGGTGCTGGACCGGCCGACGCTGCTTCCTGTCCTCGACACCAATGCGCTGCTGGTCGAAGCCTGCTCTCTGGCCAAGCACGGCCGTCGGCAGGACCGGGTCACCGCGCTGGCCAGCACCGGCCGCGCCACTCCGTTGTGATTGAGAGGTTCCTAGTTGGTGTGGTGTGTGGGCTGTGAGCTGGGGTGTTGGGGGTTTCTATGAGAAAGGAAGGGACTGTGTTCGACTGTGAGTGGGCGTGTTGGTGGCAGCGTTTGTGCGTCAGCCGTTTTTGGTTGTTTGGTGCCTGGTCATGCGCTGTAGGGGTGGGTTGGTCTGCTGTCATGAGGTGACCAAGTGGCTGCCGTTTAGTGGCTGGGGTGGGGCGGGTTGGCTGTCGTGGGGGTGGCTGTTCCTACCGGGGTTCTTTGTAGGCCGGTGCTGTCGGCATACCGCGACGGAGATCTGTCCAGACGCTCCGGGACGAAGCCGAGGCCGCAGGAAGGCGCACAAGCCTGTCCCGCGGATCCGGCTGCTCACCGACGGGTGCGGCTCTGTGTAGTGC
>NZ_LIPP01000516.1:0-208 GCF_001418335.1 Streptomyces aurantiacus
TTCCGGCAACCCCAACGAGAACATCCTGTCCACCGACGCCGGCGCGAAAAGCGGGGCCCATTCCTCGAACGGCGAGGTCACAGCCTCGTACGACGCCAGCGCCATCACCGTCCTCGAGGGTCTGGACGCGGTCCGCAAGCGACCCGGCATGTACATCGGCTCGACCGGCGAGCGTGGACTGCATCACCTTGTGTACGAGGTGGTCGAC
>NZ_LIPP01000516.1:243-1130 GCF_001418335.1 Streptomyces aurantiacus
CCGAGGGCAAGCCCGCCGTCGAGGTCGTGCTGACCGTGCTGCACGCGGGCGGCAAGTTCGGCGGCGGCGGTTACGCGGTCTCCGGTGGTCTGCACGGCGTGGGTGTCTCCGTCGTGAACGCGCTGTCCACCAAGGTGGCCGTGGACATCAGGACCGACGGGCACCGCTGGACGCAGGACTACAAGCTGGGCGTCCCGACGGCTCCGCTGGTCCAGCACGAGGCCACGGAGGAAACCGGCACGTCGGTCACCTTCTGGGCCGACAGCGACATCTTCGAGACCACCGATTACTCCTTCGAGACGCTCTCGCGGCGCTTCCAGGAGATGGCGTTCCTCAACAAGGGTTTGACGATCAAACTCACTGATGAGCGCGACTCGGCGAGGGCCACGGCGGGTGCCGACGAGGCCGGTGCGGACGAGGCCGAAGAGGTCAAGACCGTCACGTACTACTACGAGGGCGGCATCGTCGACTTCGTGACGTACCTCAACTCCCGCAAGGGAGAGGTCATCCACCCCACCGTGATCGACATCGAGGCCGAGGACAAGGAGCGCATGCTCTCCCTCGAAGTCGCGATGCAGTGGAACGGCGGCTACAGCGAGGGCGTGTACTCCTTCGCCAACACCATCCAGACCCCCGACGGCGGCACGCACGAGGAGGGCTTCCGTGCGGCGCTCACCGGTCTCATCAACCGGTACGCGCGCGACAAGAGGCTGCTGCGCGAGAAGGACGACAACCTCACGGGCGACGACATCCGCGAGGGCCTGACGGCGATCATCTCGATCAAGCTCGGCGAACCCCAGTTCGAAGGCCAGACCAAGACCAAGCTGGGCAACACCGAGGCGAAGACCTTTGTGCAGAAGGTCGTCCACGAGCACATCACCGACTGG
>NZ_LIPP01000517.1 GCF_001418335.1 Streptomyces aurantiacus
GCCCCCACCCACCCGCACCCAACAAACCGCCGGAGGCACCCGCAGGGGCCGGCAAGGAGTTACTCGGTCTTGACCGTTACCTTGCCGCTGATGATGTCCTCCTTCGCCTTGTCGACCGCCGCGACGACCTCCGTCATCGCCTGGTACTTCGGGTTGGAGTCCGAGAAGCCCACCCCGCCGGTCTTCAGGTCACCGCGGTGCTCGCCGGAGAGCGGCTTGCCGTCGACGACGGACTTGGTCACCTCGTAGACGGCGCCGCCGACATCCTTGAGCGCGGAGCCCAGGATCCAGTCCTTCGACGCGGCGAGGGCCTTCTGCTTGTACTGGTCCGAGTCCACCCCGATCGCCCAGACCTTCTTGGCCGCGGCCTCCTGGATGACGCCCTGGCCCGACAGGCCGGCCGCGTGGTAGATCACGTCGGCGCCGGCCTCGACCTGACCGCCGGCGGCCTCCTTGCCCATGCTCGGGTTGGAGAACCCGCCGTCCTCGGGCTTCTCGGTGAGGTACCGCTTCTCGATCTTGATCTTCGGGTCGACCGACGCGACGCCCTGGACGAAGCCCGCCTCGAACTTGTGGATCAGCGGGATGTCCACCCCGCCGATGAAGCCGACGTGGTCCTTCTTGCTGGCCTTGGCGGCGGCGACCCCGGCGAGGTAGGAGGCCTGCTCCTCGGCGAACACCATGTCGGCGACGTTCTTCGCCTGCACCTGGGCGTCGTCGATGACCGCGAAGGTGATCTTCGGGTACTTGGCGGCGACTTCCTTCACCGCGGGGGCGTAGATGAAGCCGACCCCGACGATGGGGTTGTAGCCGGCCTTCGCCATCTGGGTCAGGCGCTGCACCTTGTCGGCGTCCGACTCGCCGTCGCTCGGCTCGATGTCGTTGCCGCCGATCTTGAATTCCTTGCGGGCCTTGTCGAACCCGGCGAAGGCGGCGTCGTTGAAGGACTGGTCGCCCTTGCCGCCGATGTCATAGGCGAGGCCGATGCCCTTGCCCTGGTAGCCGGAGCCCGAGCCGGACTCGGTGTCGCTGCCCGACGACTCGTCGCTGGTCTCGCCGCAACCGGCGGCCGTGAGGACGACGACCGCGACGGCGACAGCGGCTTGGGAAAGCCTGGTTCTCCGAGAGATCCGACGCATGAGAGAGCACCCCTTATATTCCCCGACGGCGCCGCTGACGACGCTGACTGCGGCGCACAGTAACGCGCGTAGACGGGGAGGGGAACGGGGTTCATCACTGCCGTTATCGATTCGTGCCGACGGCTGGTTACGAACGCCCGCGGCCGGTTACGTACGAGTGACACAAGCGGACGAAGGGGTACCGATCAGGCGCCCCTTCGTCCATGAGTACCGTGTCAGCCCTGCGCGTCCAGGAGAGCGGCGGCGGTGAAGAGTTCGACGCCCACCGTGATGGCCGACTCGTCGGCGTCGAAGTCCCCCTGGTGGAGGTCCCGCACGGTCCGCTCGCCCGGCGTCCGCACCCCGAGGCGGGCCATGGCGCCGGGCACCTGCTCCAGGTACCAGGAGAAGTCCTCCCCGCCCAGGCTCTGCTCGGTGTCCTCCACGGAGTGGGCCCCGAGCCGGGCGGTCATCGCGGCGCGCAGCAGATCGGTCATGTCCGGATCGTTGACGACCGGCGGCACCCCGCGTACGTACTCGATCACGGACTTGGCCCGGTGGAGCGTGGCGACCTCGTCGATGGCTGCGTGCACCAGGTCGGGCGCGGCCCGCCAGGCCGCGAGGTCCAGGCACCGCACGGTCCCGGAGAGTTCGGCGTGCTGCGGGATCACGTTGCAGGCGTGGCCCGACTCGATGCGGCCCCAGGTCAGGGCGAGTCCGGAGCGCGCGTCGGCCCGCCGGGCGACGACGGCCGGCACGTCGACGGCGACCCGGGCGGCGGCGGTGACGAGATCGGTGGTGAGGTGCGGTCGCGCGGTGTGCCCGCCGGGCCCGTCGAGGGAGACCTCGACCCGGTCGCAGGCGGATGTGATGGGCCCGTACCGGAGGCCGATGCGCCCGGCGTCGACCCGGGGGTCGCAGTGGACCGCGACGATGCGTCCGACTCCGTCGAGGCCGCCGCGCTTGATGACGTCGGGGGCGCCGCCGGGGAGCACCTCCTCCGCGGGCTGGAAGATCAGGCGTACGGCCCGGTCGAGCAGGCCCTTCTCATGGAGGTCCGCGAGGACGAGACCGGCGCCCAGCACGACGGTCGTGTGCACGTCGTGCCCGCAGGCGTGGGCCCGGTCGGGCACCGTCGAGCGGTACGCGCACCCGGTCTTCATGTCCGGGATGGGCAGCCCGTCGATGTCCGCGCGCAGGGCGAGCATGGGAAGCGCGGGGTCCGGTACGCCGATGTCACAGACGAGCCCGGTCCCGGTGTCGAGGACGCGGGGCCGCAGGCCTGCCCGCTCCAGCCGCTCCTTGATCGCGGCGGTGGTGCGGAACTCCTGGTTGCCCAGCTCCGGGTGCATGTGCAAGTCACGTCGGAACGCGACGAGTTCGGCGCGCAGCGCCTCGGACAGCGCGCCGGGAAGCGGTGTTTCCCCCGGCGACTCGGCCTCGGACTCTCGGGACATCAGTTGGTTCACCCTCTGAAGGGTAGGGCGACGCGACGGCCAACTGCCCTGAGATCAGCGAAACTTCAACCCGATTGGCAGAAAAACCTGGCCGCGTGGCGCATAGATATTGACTGGCTTGGGTACACTCGCCCGGCTTTCCGGCGCTCTGCATGGCACCGGATCCGCGGATGGGTTCTCTACGCATACCACGCAAACGGGTCCCTGAACGGTTCTGTTCAACTGTCGGACACGGGTCGCGGCGGAGACCGGCGAGGGGGCCGGTGCGGGCCGGCCCGGTCGCTCGCTCACCGTGACCGGCCGGCCGTGCGGGCTCAGGTCGCGGTGACCGTCGGCAGGCGGTGGATGTCGCGTGCGGTGCCCGTGACGCCCGACAGGAAGCCCTGGGCGCGGGGTGAGGCGTTCTCCGTGAGCCAGGCCGGGTCGATGTCGAGGACGGCGACCTTGACGTCCGTACCGGCCAGGGCGAGCGGCAGGGTGTGTACCACTGTCGACGGGAAGCTCAGGATCGTACGGCCGATGGGGCCGCGCCGGGCGATCAGTTCGAGGGGGAGGTCCGGCCGGACGATCTCCAGGCCGGTCTCGACGGCCAGCCGGTGCAGCTTCTCGGGGCTCTCCCTGCGGTGGGCGAAGTAGCGGGTCGCTCCGTAGGTGCCGGCCAGGCGCTGCACGGCTTCCAGGTACCGGTCGGGGTCCACGACTCCCGTCTCCACCAGGGACGTGCCGACCAGGTCGGCGCCCTTCGTGATGCGGGGCGGGCCGAACCGGGCCCGGGTCCAGGCGAAGTCGTTGGCCGTGAGGTCGACGCCCTCGGGTGTCTCGGTGATCGGCATGGCGGAGAAGACCTCGACCCGCCGTCCGGTGCCGGGGGTGAGCCGGCGGCGGGCCCGGGCCGAGACCGGTGCGAAGACCAGGTCCCGGGGCCCGGGGCGGCCGCCGCGCCGGTGCCAGCGCACCAGCCGTTCACCGCGTGCGAGCTGGGAGACGAACTCCATGGTCGCGGTCCCGTCGTCCACGACGACGAGGTCGCGGGCGCGGGTGATGGTCAGCAGCAGCTGTACGTACCGCGAGAAGGGGTCGCCCATCACGATGCGCCGCGCGCGCCGCAGCAGGGGCGCGAGTCCGCCGACCGTGTGGAAGGGCGCGCTCGCGCCGCCCCTCGCCTCCTCCCACCGCACTTCGTAGCCCTCGTCCCGGGCCAGGTCGGCCATGCGCCTGAGCTGTCCCCGGGTCATGGGGTCGGTGGGCGACAGGACGACGAGAGTGAGCCCGGTGCCCTCGTCGCCCGGCCTGGCGTCCTTGGTCCTGCCCGGTTCACCCGACCCGCCGGGCCTGCCGGACCTCCCGAACCTGCCCGTTCCGCCGGTCCTGCCTGCCCCCAGCTCCGGGCCCGGGGGTCCGGAGCTGGGGGCAGGCAGG
>NZ_LIPP01000518.1 GCF_001418335.1 Streptomyces aurantiacus
CCGCCGCGCGGCGGCCCGTCCCTGGTGTCGCTCACCCTGCTCATCACCGCGCCCGCCGTGCTCGCCGCTGCCGCGCTGCGCCCGCGCTGACCCCTGGAGGAATCCTTGTCGGAATGGCTTGTTCTCGCCCTCGCGATGGCCGCTGCCAGTGTCGTCGTCCTCATCGTCACCTTCGTACGGCACCACACGGCCGCCGATGACGACGATCCGTCCGACACTCCGGACGTCATCGAGTACATGACGATGATGATCGGCGTGGTGTACGCCATCGTGCTCGGCCTGGCCATCGCCGGCGTCTGGGAGGCGCGGAGCCTCGCCGAGGAGCACGTTCAGACGGAGGCGCACGCGCTGCACGAGATCTCCGAGCGCGTCCGCGTCTACCCTCCCGACGTACGCGACCGTATCCGCGACGACGTCGACGCCTATGTCGACCACGTCGTCACCACCGAGTGGAAGACCATGGCCGACGACGGCCACGTCACCGCGCGGGGGGAGAAACTGCTGACCCGGGTCCGCCACGACGTCACCGACTACGAGCCGAGGACGGACTTCGAGGCCCAGGCCTACCAGCCGCTCCTCGACCAGGTGACCGCGGCGGACATCGCGCGCACCGGCCGCGCGGAGTCGACGTCGCCGACCATGCCGGGCGTCGTGTGGTTCGGTCTGACCATCGGAGCGGTGGTGACCGTCGGGCTGATCTTCGCCCTGCAGATCCGCCGCACCCTGCGCGAGGTGATCCTCGCCGGTCTGTTCGCCGCCCTGATCGCCTTCCTGTTGTTCCTCATCTGGGACTTCGACGCGCCCTACGGCCGTGGGATCACGGCGACCGCCGAGCCGTTCCTGGCGTATTTCTCCGACGCCGGAAAGTAACGGAGCCCAGACGGGGCCCGTCGGAACACCCGTACCCGGGGGCGGGCGCCACGCCGTGCGCGTCCCCCGGGCGCGGGTACGCGTTACCCGGTTCGGCCCACACCGTTGCCCCATTCGCGCTACTGCGATCGCGCCCGCGCCCGCACCTTCCTAGCGTTTCGATCGTCGAGGTGCATGTACGGCGCAGCGGAAAAGGTCCGCGGGCTGCTCCTCGGGACCCGGAGGACTCACCATGCACGCGATACGCGTCGCTTCGGCCGCACTGCTGGGCATGACCGCCCTGACCCTCACCGCACCCGTCGCCGTCGCCAAGGGCGACGAGGACCGGGATCGGGACCGGGACCGCAACATCACCTCGTTCGGCTTCAACGTCTCGCCGACGACCATCGCCGCGGGCGGCCGGGTCACGCTCTCGGTCAACGGCTGCGCATCCGAGACCAAGGTCACCTCCGGTGTCTTCGACACGGTGACGATCCACAAGGGGCAGTCCACCGCCTCGGCCGCCGTCGACTGGGACGCCAAGCCCGGCGCGGTGTACGAGGTGAGGTTCCAGTGCGGGCACGAATCCGGCCACACGGATCTCACCATCGCCACCGGCCGCCCGGACAACCCGACGCACCTCCCCGTCCACCGGGGCGTCAAGGCGGGCGTCGGCGGCACCGCAGGCGGCTTCGACCTGGGCGAGATCGGCCTCGGGGCCGCGCTCATCGCCGGCTCGGTCGGCGCGGCGTACTACTGGTCGCGCAGGCGCGCCGGCGAACACGGCGGCTGACGCGGGCGCACGCCGCGGCCGACGCGTCTGAACGGCCTTTCGCCCCGGAACCCTTGAGGGTCCGGGGCGAAAGTCCGTTCAGGGCCGTTCAGACGAGATCCGGAATCCGATCCGGTCTCCGAAGGGGGCCGCCCGGCTCCGAAATCCGAAAAGGGGGCAGGGCTCAGATGGCTCAGATCTTGTTCTCGGAGCGGCGACGCATCCAGAACACCCCGCCGCCGACGAGCGCGAGGCCGACGAGCCCGCCGCCGATCGCCATGTCGGTCGNNCCACCGAGACCACCGCGAACACCGCCGATGACGGTGAAGGCGGCGGACTTCGACAGCGCCGGCTTGCCGTCGCAGTGGACCGTGATGTCGTACGCGCCCGGCGTGGCCGAGTGATTGACGGTCGCGGTTCCCTTCGACGTCTCGCTGTGGTTCCTGATCGGCGAGAGGGTGGCCCGTGGGAAGGCCCTGGACGTCATGGTGCCGCCTCTCGGGCACCCGTCGACGGTCACGGTCAGCTGGCCGCCCCGGGCGATGGCGCTGGGCATGGCGACGATATTGCTAGAGGTGTCCCAGGCCACCGCCTGGGGAGCGACGAGTCCGAGGGCGGCGACCGCTGTCGCAGAGACCGCCAGGGCACGAGTACTACGCATGTGATCCTCCGCGGAAGGCGCCCCGGGGAACGTCCCCGGGTCGGTCGGCGAAAGAACGCCTCCCAGACAGACACTCAGTTGCCGTGCACAGGGCCGCATTTCGAGAATGGTCCGTCCTGGTGAGAGGACACGCCGACAGAAAGGAACACATTCGGTTATCGCCGCAGGTCACGGACCGTCAGAAATTTCCTGCGGGTACGGACTCGGATGGCGCACGGCGCCCTGTCCGCCGTCCCTCCCGCCACCCCTCCC
>NZ_LIPP01000519.1 GCF_001418335.1 Streptomyces aurantiacus
ACCGGCCCGCAGCCATCACACGACCCGAGTCCCCCCGGCCCCCTCGCGGAGCGCTACGCCGCAAGCACGCCCGGCATCACCGCCCCCGGCCCGAACTTCGCCCGGACCCGGTCCGTCACCTCCTCGATGCGGCGCGCCTTCTCGTCCACCGGATCGAAGGTGAGCTGGTAGGAAGCCTGTTCGGCGGGGTCGAGGCCCTCGGCCCGCAGAACGATGCCGCGGACCCGGGCCCGCTGCAGACCGAGCGCCTCGTACATGCGGTACGTGGCATCGGTGAGCGCCGAGGTGTGGGCGGTCGGCTCGGGGAGCGTACGGCTGCGGGTCGTCGCGGAGCAGTCGGCGTAACGGACGGTCATGGTGAGCGTGCGGCACACCTTCTCCAGGGAGCGCAGCCGTGCGCCCAGCTCCCCGGCGGCGGAGAGCAGCGCGCGCCGATGCCGCGCGGGGTCCAACTCGTCGCGCTGGAAGGGCCGTTCGGTGGCGAGTGACCGGGAGACGGCGTTCGGTACGACCCGGCCGCGGTCGATGCCCAGCGCCTTCTCGTGCAGTTCGCGGCCCAGGCGGGCGCCGGTGAGCCGTTGCAGCGTGGACAGCGGCGCGGCGGCCACCTTGCCGATGCTGTCCAGGCCGTACTCGCACAGGGTGCGGGCGGTGGCGGTGCCGACGCCGGGTAGCGCCCGCACGGACCGCTCCGCCAGGAACTCCGTGCGGGCGCCGGGCTCTTCGGGAACCACCCGGGTCTCCCCGGTGGCGGCCTCCCGCAGGGCCATCCGCGCGAACATCGGGCCCGGCCCGGCCCCGATCGCGCAGTCGACGCCGTGCCAGGCGAGCGCCCGTACCCGTATCAGCGAGGCCAGTTCCACGACGTCCCGGCGGAAGTACCGCTCGGCGCCCCGCAGATCCACCAACGCCCCGTCGGGCGGCAGCGCCTCGACGACGGGGGTGAACTCCTCCAACGTACCGAGGAGCCCGGGCAGGGCGGCCTCGTACATCGGCGGCAGCTGGAAACGTACGCAAAGGATGGTCATCCCGCACTCCCCGGGCTCTGGTGCCACAACTTCTTTCCGCTCGCGGGCCCTTCGCCCGCCGGACGCAGGTCCGCCCACGGATGCATCTCGTATCCCGTGGGCAGCCGGATCCGACGACCGCCCGTCGCGTCCCCCGCCCCCCGGGAACCG
>NZ_LIPP01000052.1 GCF_001418335.1 Streptomyces aurantiacus
TCCCTCTCCCCCTCATCCCCACGTCTCCCCCACTCCTTCTCCTGTCCAGAGCGGAACCACCCATCAAGGAGTACGTATGCGCGACGACCAAGCAGGCGCCGCCACCACGGATGCGGATCACTCGCGCCGCACCTTTCTCACCGCGTCGGCCACCGTCCTCGCGAGCGTGAGCCTGGTGGGCGCGCTGCCCGGCAACGCCTCCGCCGCACCCGTCGCCGACACCACGGCCGCCGACGCCACGGCAACCGGCGCCGACCTCGCGCTGTACCGCCCCGTCCAGGTCTCCTCGACCGCGTACGCGCCCACGCCCGCCCACTTCGTCACCGACCGCATGAGCCGGACCGGCGTCACGGGCAGCGGCTGGCGGGCGGCGGACACCGGGGAACCGCAGTGGGTCGCGGTCGACCTGCAAGGCAGCTGCCGGGTCACCTCCGCCGTCCTCGTCTTCGAGGCGGCCGAAGGCGACACCGTGTACAAACCGTCCGGCGGCATCAACCCCCGGGCCGGCACGACCGGCTGGGAGGTGCTCTCCAGCTACGCCACCGGGTACCGCATCGAGGTCTCGCCGGACGGCAAGAACTGGCAGCGGGTCCACGAGGGCACCACCGCCACGGGCGGCACCGTCGAGGTGACCTTGGACAAACCCGTGACCACCCGCTGGATCCGCATGACCGCCACCGGCCTGTCCAACGACAACCCGCTCGGCCTCAACTCCTTCCAGGTGCTCGGCACCGCCATCGGCAGACGCCCGCGGGCCACGGGCTGGACGGAGTGGACCAGCGGTGCCCGAGCGGTGCCCGCGCTGAAGGTGGCCGACGACGGCACCGTACCGATCGAGTCGGGCTGGAACGTCACCCTCGACGAGTTCGCCGGCACCGACGACGGGGCGCGGCTCTCCTCGCCCGGTGTCGACACCGACCGCTGGCTGCGCGCACAGGTTCCGGGCACGATCCTCGCCTCGCTGGTGGCCGAGGGGCACCTGCCCGACCCGGTCAAGGGCATGGACAACCTCCGGATACCCGAGGCGCTCGGCAGATCGGCGTGGTGGTACCGCCGTACGTTCGCCGTCCCCCGCGGCTTCGCGGCCCGGGGCCGGGGTCGGGGCCAGGGCCGGGACCGCGTCTGGCTGGAGTTCGACGGCATCAACCACAAGGCCGAGGTCTGGCTCGACGGCACCAAGGTGGGCGAGCTCGATCACCCCACCGACCGTGGCGCCTTCGATGTGACCGAGCAGCTCACCGAGGGCCGTGAGCACGTGCTGGCCGTCCGTATGGACCACATGCCGTTCCCCGGGAGCCCCGGCGACCGCGGCGCCGACGGCCTCTCCTACGCCGACGCCGGCTCGGACACGATGATGCGCAACGGGCCCACCTATCTGGCGGTGTCCGGCTGGGACTGGATGCCCGCCGTACGCGACCGGGTCATGGGCATCTGGAACCATGTCCGGCTGCGCTCCACCGGCGACGCCGTCATCGGCGACCCGCACGTCGGCACGGTGCTGCCCGGCCTGCCGGACCGCTCACGCGCCGAGGTCACCGTCACCGTGCCGGTCCGCAACGCGGCCCCGGACGCCCGCACGGTGACGGTCGCGGCCCGGCTCGGCCGAGCCCGCGTCAGCAGGAAGGTCCAGGTCGCCGGCGGCGAGAGTACGGACGTCGTCTTCGCGCCGAAGGACTTTCCCGCCCTGCGCCTGCGGGACCCCGAGCTGTGGTGGCCCAACGGCTACGGCGACCCCGCCCTGCACGACCTGGAGATCACCACGTCGGTCGGCCGCGAGGTCAGCGACGAGCGCACCCTGCGCGTCGGGCTGCGCCCGTACGACTACGCCTCCGAGAACCCGGTCGTCTTCGAACCCGGCGCCAACCGCTTCGAGCAGACCGTGGAGATCGACCGGCAGCACGCCCGATGGGTCCGCGTCCTGGCCGGCCGCCGTGCCACCGGCTACGGGGCCTCCCTGTGGCGTCTGTCGGTCACGGACAGCGCGAACCCGGACACCGATCTCGCGTTGCGGGCCCCGGCGTCGGCGTCCTCCACCGACAACGCGTCCAACCCCGCCGCGGCGGCCGTCGACGGCGACGACAACACCCGCTGGTCGTCGTCGTACACCGACGACCAGTGGATCCGGATCGACCTCGGCGAGGGCCGCGACTTCGACCGGATCGGTCTGCTGTGGGAGACGGCGTACGCGCTCACCTTCACCGTCCAGGTCTCCGACGACGGGGAGCGGTGGACGGACGTGAAGGCGGTCGACAACCGGCCGAAGCAGCTCCAGATCAGTGTCAACGGCGTACGCGTCATGTGCCGCGGCGGCAACTGGGGCTGGGACGAACTGCTGCGCCGCATGGGCGACGGGCGGATGGAAGCGGTCGTCGGGATGCACCGCGACATGAACTTCACGATGATCCGCAACTGGCTCGGGAGCAGCAACCGGGAGGAGTTCTACGCCCGCTGCGACGAGAACGGGCTCCTGGTGTGGAACGACTTCTGGAACGCCTGGTTCCTGGACCCGCCGAACCACACCCTCTACCTCGACCACGTGCGCGACACGGTCCGCCGCTACCGGTCGCATCCGTGCGTCGTGGTGTGGTGCGGCGCCAACGAGGGGACCCCGTCCGGTGAGATCGACGCGGGCGCCCGCGACGCGGGCGCCCGCGACGCCGTCGCCCAGGAGCACCCCGGGGTGACGTACATCAGCAACTCGGCGTCCGGAGTGGTCAGCGGCAGCGGCCCGTACGCCTGGGTCGACCCCAAGCGGTACTTCGACCCCGACCTGTACGCGCACGGCACCTTCGGCTTCCACACCGAGATCGGCATTCCGACGGTGTCGGTGGCGGAGAGCATGCGCAGTCTCGCCGGCGGCGAGAAGGAGTGGCCCATCGGCCTGGTGTGGAACCACCACGACTGGCTGGAACGGGGCGGCCAGAACCCGCAGAGCTACAAGGCGGCCATCGACGAGCGTCTGGGCGAGTCCGCCTCACTGGAGGACTTCTGCACCAAGGCGCAGTTCGTCAACTTCGAGTCCATGCGGGCCATCTTCGAGGCGTGGAACGCCAACCTGTGGAACGACGCCGGCGGCCTGCTGCTGTGGATGTCCAACCCCGCCTGGCACAGCACCGTGTGGCAGACGTACGACTACGACCTGGACGTCAACGGAACCTACTACGGCGCCCGGTCCGGCAGCGAGGCCCTCCACGTCCAGGCCGACCCGGTCGACTGGAAGGTCGTCGCGGTCAACCACACGGCCGAGCGGCTGCGCGGGGTCGAGGTCCGCGCCGAGGTCCTGGACCTGTCCGGGCGCCGGCTGGCCGACCCGCAGCGCCGGAAGATCGACCTCGCGGCCTCCTCGACGGCTTCGGCCTTCACCGTGGCGGAGCCCGAGGGCCACCCGCTGCACCTGGTACGGCTGCGTATGACCCGCGCCGACGGCCGCACGCTGTCGGAGAACACGTACTGGCGCTACGACCGGCCGAAGGATCTCCAGGCCCTGAACGCCCTCACCGGTGCCAGGCTGGAGGTGTCCGGCGGCCGTACCGCGCAGCGCGACGGCCGGATCGCCCTCACCGTCCGGGTCCGCAACAACGGCCGCTCCGTGGCGCCCATGGTCAGGCTGGCGCTGCGCGACCACCGCTCCGGCGACCGGGTCCTGCCCGCTCGCTACTCCGACAACTACCTGTGGCTGCTGCCGGGAGAGGAGCGGGAGGTGACGGTCTCCTGCCCCCGCGACGACCGGCACCCGGGAGACCTGGAGGTGACGGCGCAGGGCTACGGCACGTCCAAGGTCTCCAACCGCGGCCACCACTGACAGTTACTGACAGTTACTGACAGATACGGAGTTGTCGGCAAAAGAAATCTTCGCCGCTGTGTCGGATTCGGCGATGGCCCTTCGTCGTCCTCATGAAACGTTCGGAAGTTCCGAGGTTCGGAACTTCGGACGTTCGGAAGGAGAACGGTCATGAGGTACATGTTGTTCGTCGCCACCGACCCCGCCGGAGAGTCGACCGACGAGAACCCGGGGGCATGGGTCGAGAGGTGGAGCGAGAGTGGCGTCCGTATCGAGGGGATGCCGCTCAAGCCGGTCGCCGAAGCCAGGACAGTCCGTGTCCGCGGAGACCGGGTGCTGGTCACCGACGGCCCGTTCGCCGAGACGACCGAGTGGATCGCCGGGTACGACCTCGTCGAGGCCGCCGACCTCGACGAGGCGATCGAGGTCGCGGCCTCGCACCCGATGGCGACCGGCGGACGCATCGAGATCCGGCCGGTCGAAGCCCTCGATCTCGGACGGGGCACCGAAAACGTCCCGCACGAGGGCGACGCGCCCGCCGCGCGCTTTCTCGGGATCCTCCGGACGGACCCGAGCGCTCCGTCCTACACCCCTGATCCCGCCTCGGTGGCGGAGTGGGTCCGCGAGGGTCTCGCCTCCGGCCGTTACCTCGGCGGCGAGCACCTGAGTCCGGTCCAGGACGCCACCCTCGTGCGGCGCCGCGGAGGGGAACTGCTGATCACCGACGGCGCGTACACCGACGTGCCGGAGTGGGTGACCGGGGTCGTGTTCATCGACGGTGAGTGGGAGGAAGCGATCGACTACCTCTCCCGCTGTCCCATGGCCCGGTCCGGCATCGCCGAACTGCGCGAATTCTGGACGGACTTCTCGTGAGGACCGGGCCGGCAGACGTCCGGGCGGCGCTCGCCGAGGCGTATCGCGGCGAGTGGGGTGTTGTCTTCGGCACGATCGTGCGCCTCACCGGCGACTGGGAACTGGCCGAGGACTGCGCGCAGGAGGCGTTCGCCCGCGCCCTGCCGGCCTGGGAGCGTGACGGGGTGCCACGCAGACCGGGTGCGTGGCTGGTGACCGCCGCCCGGCACCACGCCCTGGACGTGCTGCGCCGCCGGACGACCGAGCGCGGCAAGCTGGTCGAGGTCGCCGCGCTGGAGGCGGTCCGCGAACCGCCGCCGCCCGGAGACGAGCGGCTGCGACTGGTGTTCACCTGCTGCCACCCGGCGCTCCCCCTCGAATCCCGGGTGGCGCTGACCCTCCGCGCGGTGGGTGGCCTTACGACGCGCGAGATCGCCCGCGCCTTCCTGGTCGGTGAGGACACCGTGTCGCAGCGGATCCTGCGCGCCAAGCGCAAGATCGCGGCCGCCGGAATCCCCTACCGGGTTCCGCCGCCCGGGGCCCGCGCGGAACGGCTGGACGGAGTCCTCGCCGTCATCTACCTCGTGTTCACCGAGGGGTACGCGCCCAGCGACGGGAGCACGCTCCGCGACCCGCTCGCCGAGGAGGCCATCCGGCTCGCCCGGCTCGTCGCCGCCGAGGCACCGGAGGAACCGGAAGCACGGGGGTTGCTCGCGCTGCTGCTGATCCAGCACTCCAGGCGCGCCGCCCGGCTCGACGAGGACGGCGGCCTGATCACCCTGGAGCACCAGGACCGCGGGCGTTGGGACCACTCGCTCATCTCCGAGGGCGTGGGCCTCGCCCGCGAGACGGTCGCGTCGGGCGGCCCCTACGCGCTCCAGGCGGCGATCGCCGCGCAGCACGCCCTCGCCCCGGCCGCCGCCGCGACCGACTGGGGGGCCATCGTGGCGCTGTACGACCGTCTCCTCGCCCTGCGTACGAATCCGGTGGTGGCCCTGAACCGCGCGGTCGCCCTGGGAATGCGCGACGGTCCCCAGACGCAGTTGGACGCCGTCGAAGCCCTGAACATGCCCAAGGAGTTGGCCGGCCACCACGCCCTGTCCGCCGTCCGCGCGGACGCACTGCACCGCCTCGGCCGAACCCGCGAGGCGGCAAAGACGTACCGGTCGGCGAAGAGCGCCGCCCCCAACGAGGCGATAGCCCGAGAATACGCCAGGCGGATAGCCGAGTTGGAACGGGAAAATTGACGGTACGGCAAGGTCTCAGCACGCTCAGCACGCCGCTCCGCCGCGGGCCCCGGGCCGGCTTGAAGCATCAGACGAAGAACCTCAGACGAAAGGAAATATCCCGCTGTGGCGGACACTCACCACGAAGAAGTTCTCGACCGGATCGCCAAGGGGCTCGTCTACACGGAGTCCGAAGCGGCCTTCCAGGCCTCGCGCCGCCGTACGGACCAGATTTTCGAGTACAACCGAACGCCCCCGAGCGAAAGCGAGAGGCGCCGATCGCTGCTCGTTGCGATCTTCGGCTCCGTCGGTGAACGCACGGTGCTACTGCCGCCGTTCCACGCCGGGTTCGGCAGCAACGTGGTGGTCCTGCCCGGCGTCCGGATCGGCTACGGATCGGTCATCGGCGCCGGTAGCGTCGTCAGCCGCAGCATCCCGCCGATGAGCGTCGCACTCGGCACACCTTGCCGCGTGGTCCGCCCCATCACGGACGAGGACCTCACCACACGTACTGCCTGAGGGCTCGTTTGCTCATTGGCTCGTTGGCCAGCCGGCTCCAGAAGATCAGGCTCGTACGTCCCGCTGCTGAACTTCCTTGAGCACTCCGGCCACTGTCACGAAGTCGTTGTCCACATGGAGAACGGTGTGCCCATGGTGTACAGCTGTCGCACACACCAACAGATCGATCGCTCCAGCTGCCCGATGCTGGCCCCGCTGGGTGAGTTTGTACTGGGCGGTGTCGACCCAACGCCAGGCGTTCTTCGGAACCGGAGAGAGCAAGCAGAGCGCGTCCAGTTCCTCTGCGAGCTCATCCCGATGGGACGGGCTGGTTGCCGAGTAGAGAAATTCGGCACGTGTCGGCTCGCAGAGATGAAGCACCCCGGCGGCGATGTGTCCCTCCCAGGGACGCAACGCACCTGGGGTACGAAACAGGTGCCACAGAGCCGAGGTGTCCACCAGATACGTGATCACTCGAAGGCCTCGCGTCGCGCCCGCTTCTCCGCGTCATGCGCCGCCGCGGCCTGCTCGAACTCACCACGCGCACCGCGTGCGGCCAGCTTTTCGGCCGCATCGAGCCGCTTGATCCGGGCCACGTAGTCCCGCAGGGCCGCGTTGACCGTCTCCTTCTTCGTCGTGACACCCATCAGCCGCATGGCCTCTGCGAGTGCCTCATCATCGAGATCAATCTGTGTGACTGACATCGGACACCTCCAGCATTCACGATGTATGCCATCAAGATACATCGCCAACATTGGGTGCGTCGCCGTTCAGATCCAGGGCGCCGGAGGCAGTGAGGCGAGGTTCGGAATGTTCCGCGGGGACCCTCCCCGCGGGTACGGGGACCACGTTCGGGAAAGCCGGCCTGATGCCTCGGCGAGCGACCCCGACGCCGACGACGATGGCCCGGATGAGGCAGTGCGCGCCGCCGCGTGATCTCCGGCCTCAATCCGGCCTCAGGATCGTGGATGCATGATCAATTGGGGCCGCCAAGATCCCTGCAACCCCCCGACCCTCCAGCAAAGTTGCTGGTCAGATCGTTTCTCCCCGCGTAGCGCGTGGTGGGGCGGGTGGGACTCGAACCCACGGCCGGCGGATTATGAGTCCGCTGCTCTAACCGGCTGAGCTACCGCCCCATTACGGCGCGTCGCGCACATGTGTGCGCGCCGTCTGCCGCAGCATAGCCGCTCATACGATCTCCTGCTTCGGATGGTCGGCTTCGCCTGCCCTCAAGGACCCCACCTGGGGCGCAGCGGTTCCCGCGGGCATGAAAAAGGACCCCGGTGGGGCTCGCGGGGTCCTCTTCTCAGGTTGCTCTCCCGACTGGACTCGAACCAGTAACCTGCCGGTTAACAGCCGGCTGCTCTGCCAATTGAGCTACGGAAGACCGAAGCTCCCCCGACTGGACTCGAACCAGTAACCTGCCGGTTAACAGCCGGCTGCTCTGCCAATTGAGCTACAGGGGATTGCCTCGCTCGCATCGAACGTACCTCCCTGGGTATTCGCCAAGGGGCGTGCGCTCGCTGCGACACATACATTAGCGCAAGCAGGGGGGTGCTCCGCCAATCGGTAACCGCCTGCGACCGGCGCCGCCGCAAGGGACCGACTCACAAGAGGAAGGGTGGCCGCCATGCGCTACCGGCTCACGTTCGTCGTCGGACTGGCTCTGGGATACGTGCTCGGCACGCGTGCCGGGCGCGAACGCTACGAGCAGTTGAGGAAGACCGCCCGGCAGGTCTCGCAGAACCCCGCGGTGCGCAACACCGCCGAGTCCGCGGCCCAGCAGGGCCGCCAGTTCGCCGGGAAGGCCTACCACGTGGTGAGCGAGAAGGTGGGCGACCGGGTCCCCGACTCGGTCTCGGAGAGGGTGCGTTCCCTGCGTGAGCGCAACGGGCACGGCACCACCCGCACCGCGGACGACTGGGGCACCACCACCAACACCTAGTGCCGCAACAGCCGCAACAGGCACTGTCAGCACGTCTTCGGCACGGTTCAGCGCCCCGGCACCAGGGGCGCTGGGAGCCGCGCGACCGGCCCGGCCGGCGCCGCGGGCACGTGACGGCGGACACCGCTACGACGCCCATGGCCCGAGCCGGCGCGGCGGTACGGCAGAATTTCCGCCATGGGGATAGTCGCCGGGTTGGACAGTTCGCCCGAATTCACACGCATCGTCGTCTGCGACGCGGACAGCGGAGCCGTACTCCGGCAGGGGTATGCCCCGCATCCGCTGGACGGCCCGGCAGACGGTACCCGGCCCTCTGACGTCGACCCGCAGGCCTGGCTGCTCTCCCTGGGCGAGGCCGCGGGCGGCGGGCTGCTTGAGGGCGTCCAGGCCATCGGGGTGTCCGCGCAGCAGAACGGGCTCGTCCCGGTGGACAACCAGGGCAACACGATCCGCCCCGCGATGGTCGGCGGGGACAAGCGTGCCCAGGTCGCCGCCGCCGATCTCATCGACGCGCTCGGCGGGCGGGAGGCCTGGGCGCAGGCCGTGGGCTCCGTACCGCAGGCCGCCCAGCCCGTGACGAAGCTGCGCTGGCTCGCGCGGACCGAACCCGAGGCGGCCATGCGCACCGCCCTGCTGCTCCAGGCGCACGACTGGCTGGTGTGGCAGCTGCTCGGCAGGCCCGCACGCCGGACGACGGACCGGGGCGGCGCCTCGGGCACCGGTTACTGGTCGGCCGCGACCGGCGCGTACCGGCCCGACCTGGTGGAGCTGGCGCTCGGCCACCAGGCCCTGCTGCCCGATGTCCTCGGACCGTGGGAGGCCGCGGGGACGACCCCCGAGGGACTGCTGATCTCGGCCGGCACGGGCGAGACCATGGCGGCGGCCTTCGGGCTGGGCATCGGGCTCGGGGACGCGGTGGTGTCGCTCGGCGCCTCCGGGTCCGTGATGGCCGTCCACCACGAGGCACTGATCGACTCCACCGGGATGATCACCTCGCTCGCGGACGCGACCGGGATGCACCTGCCGGTCGTCACCACGCTCAATGCCGTACGGGCCCTGCGCGGCGCCGCCGAACTCCTCGGCGTACCGGACCTGGAGGCCCTGTCCGACCTGGCCATGAAGTCCACCCCCGGGTCGCACGGGCTCGTCCTGCTGCCCTATCTCGAAGGTGAGCGCACGCCCAATCTGCCGCACACCGCCGGGACGCTGGCCGGGCTGCGGCGGGAGTCGATGCGGCCCGAGCATCTGGCGCGGGCCGCCTTCGAGGGCATGCTGTGCGGGCTCGCCGACGCGCTGGACGTGCTGCGCAAGCGGGGCGTGGAGGTGCGGCGGATCTTCCTGCTCGGCCAGGCCGCGGAGCTGGGCGCGGTGCAGGCGTGCGCACCCGCGCTGCTCGGTACGCAGATCGTGGTGCCGCAGCCCGCGGACTACGCGGCGATCGGCGCGGCCCGGCAGGCCGCCTGGGCGCTCGGCGTCTCGCAGGGCACCATCCAGCCGGGGCTGCCGCCGGTCTGGCAGGGCGCGGCCGCGCAGGTCCTGGAGCCGGGCGAGGAGCTGGCGGTGGGGCAGGCGGTGCGGCAGCAGTACGTGTCGGTGCGCAACCAGACCCACCCTGGCGCCTTCCGCGCCTGAGGCCGAGTCGGTGAGGGGTCCGGCGCCTCCGCCGGCCCTCGCGGCGAGCCGCGCGGCCTACGACTTCGGGCCGAGGGCCGGTCCGCTCTTGGACCTCTCTTGGGTTAATCAGTTGAGGTAACACCGGTGGAGTGTTCGACGATAGGGGCCAGGGGCAACCAACCGCCCCGTCACCGACTCCGAGAGACCCAGCGTGCTCATAAGACTTCTGCGTACCTACCTCACGCCCTACAAGAAACCCATCGCCCTGCTCGTACTGCTGCAGTTCCTGCAGACCTGCGCCACGCTCTACCTGCCCACGCTGAACGCCGACATCATCGACAACGGTGTCGTGGCGGGCGACTCGGGATACATCCTGTCCTTCGGCGCCCTGATGATCGGCATCTCGCTGGTGCAGGTCGTCTGCAACATCGGGGCCGTTTATTACGGCGCCCGTACGGCTTCGGCGGTCGGCCGGGACCTCCGGGCGGGCGTCTTCGACCGCGTGCAGTCGTTCTCCGCGCGTGAGCTCGGTCACTTCGGGGCGCCTTCTCTGATCACCCGCACGACGAACGACGTGCAGCAGGTGCAGATGCTCACGCTGATGACGTTCACGCTGCTGGTGTCGGCGCCGATCATGTGCGTGGGCGGCATCGTGCTGGCGCTCGGTCTCGACGTACCGCTGTCCGGGGTGCTGCTGGCCGTCGTGCCGGTGCTCGGGCTCTGCGTCAGTCTCATCGTGCGCCGGCTGCGGCCGCTGTTCCGCACGATGCAGGTGCGCCTCGACACGGTGAACCGGGTGCTGCGCGAGCAGATCACCGGCAACCGCGTCATCCGTGCCTTCGTGCGCGACGCGTACGAGGAGGAGCGCTTCCGCAAGGCGAACTCCTCCCTCACCGAGGTGTCGCTCGGGACCGGGCGGATGCTGGCGCTGATGTTCCCGATCGTCATGACGGTGGTGAACGTCTCGTCGATCGCGGTGGTGTGGTTCGGTGCCCACCGGATCGACAGCGGCGGGATGGAGATCGGCGCGCTGACGGCGTTCCTCGCCTATCTCATGCAGATCGTGATGTCCGTGATGATGGCCACGTTCATGTTCATGATGGTGCCGCGCGCCGAGGTGTGCGCCGAGCGCATCCAAGAGGTCCTGGACACCTCCAGCAGCGTCGTCCCGCCGAAGGCTCCCGTCCTGGAGCTGCGGCGGCACGGGCATCTGGAGCTGCGCGGGGCGGGGTTCCGCTACCCGGGCGCCGAGGAACCGGTGCTCAAGGCCGTCGACCTGGTGGCGCTGCCCGGCGAGACCACCGCCGTGATCGGCTCGACCGGCAGCGGCAAGTCGACCCTCCTCGGCCTGGTCCCCCGGCTGTTCGACGCCACCGACGGCGAGGTGCTGGTGGACGGCGTCGACGTACGGACGGTCGAGCCGCGGCTGCTCGCGCGCACGGTCGGCCTCGTACCGCAGAAGCCGTACCTGTTCGCGGGCACGGTGGCCACCAACCTGCGGTACGGGAATCCGGACGCGACGGACGAGGAGTTGTGGCACGCGCTGGAGGTGGCGCAGGCCAAGGGATTCGTGGAAGGTCTTGAGAACCGGCTCGACGCCACGATCGCGCAGGGCGGCACGAACGTGTCCGGCGGTCAGCGGCAGCGGCTCGCGATCGCCCGTACCCTCGTACAGCGTCCCGAGATCTATCTCTTCGACGACTCCTTCTCCGCGCTCGACTACGCGACGGACGCGGCGCTGCGTACGGCGCTCGCGCGGGAGACCGCCGAGGCGACCGTCGTGATCGTCGCGCAGCGGGTGTCGACCATCCGGGACGCCGACCGGATCGTGGTCCTCGACGAGGGCCGGGTCGTCGGGACCGGCCGCCACCACGAGCTGATGGCGGACAACGAGACCTATCGGGAGATCGTGCTCTCGCAGCTGACGGAAGCGGAGGCAGCCTGATGGCCGGGCCCATGGGGCGGATGATGGCCGGGGGCGGTCCCGACCAGCACTCGATGAATTTCAAGGAGTCCGGGAAACGGCTGCTCGGGCAGTTCAGGCCGGAACGCGCCACGCTCTACGTGATGCTCGCCGCCGTGGTCTGCAGTGTGAGCCTGTCGGTCGTGGGCCCGAAGATCCTGGGCCGGGCCACCGACCTCGTCTTCGCCGGGATCGTCGGACGGGACATGCCCGCCGGGCAGACGAAGGCCGAGGTCCTCGCGGGGATGCGGGAGCGCGGCGACGGCGGTATGGCCGACATGCTCTCCGGGACGGACTTCACGCCGGGTGAGGGCATCGACTTCGGCGCGGTCGGCGAGGTGCTGGGGATCGCCCTCGCGGCGTTCCTGGTGGCCGGCCTGCTGATGACCGTGGCGACCCGGCTGGTGAACCGGGCCGTCAACAAGACCATGTTCAAGCTGCGCGAGGACATGCAGACCAAGCTGTCGCGGCTGCCGCTCTCGTACTTCGACAAGCGGCAGCGCGGTGAGGTGCTCAGCCGCGCCACGAACGACATCGACAACATCGGGCAGACCCTCCAGCAGTCGATGGGCCAGCTCGTCAACTCGCTGCTGACCATCGTCGGTGTGCTGGCGATGATGTTCTGGGTGTCGTGGCTGCTGGCGCTCGTCGCGCTGGTCACCGTGCCCCTGTCGTTCTTCGTCGCCACCCGGGTGGGCAAGCGGTCGCAGCCGCACTTCGTGCAGCAGTGGCGGACCACCGGCAAGCTCAACGCGCACATCGAGGAGATGTACACCGGGCACAACCTGGTCAAGGTCTTCGGACGGCAGGACGAGTCGGCGGCGCAGTTCGCCGAGGAGAACGAGAAGCTGTACGAGGCCGGGTTCCGGGCGCAGTTCAACAGCGGCGTCATGCAGCCGCTGATGATGTTCGTGTCGAACCTGAACTACGTACTGGTGGCGGTGGTCGGCGGGCTGCGGGTCGCGTCCGGCTCGCTGTCGATCGGTGACGTGCAGGCCTTCATCCAGTACTCCCGGCAGTTCTCCATGCCGCTCACCCAGGTCGCCTCCATGGCGAACCTCGTGCAGTCAGGCGTCGCGTCGGCGGAGCGGATCTTCGAGCTGCTTGACGCGGAGGAGCAGGAGGCCGACCCCGTCACGGGGGCGCGTCCGAAGGAGCTGCGGGGCCGGGTGGCGTTGGAAGGGGTCTCCTTCCGGTACGACCCGGACAAGCCGCTCATCGAGGACCTGTCGCTGGCGGTCGAACCCGGGCACACGGTGGCCATCGTGGGACCGACGGGCGCAGGCAAGACGACGCTGGTCAACCTGCTGATGCGGTTCTACGAGACGACGGGCGGGCGGATCACCCTCGACGGGGTCGATGTCGCCACGATGTCCCGGGACGACCTGCGGGCCGGTATCGGCATGGTGCTGCAGGACACCTGGCTGTTCGGGGGGACGATCGCGGAGAACATCGCGTACGGGGCCTCCCAGTCACGGGAGGTGACCCGCGGGGAGATCGAGGAGGCGGCGCGGGCCGCGCACGCCGACCGGTTCGTCCGGACGCTGCCGGACGGGTACGACACCGTCATCGACGACGAGGGGTCGGGGGTCAGCGCGGGTGAGAAGCAGCTGATCACGATCGCGCGGGCGTTCCTGTCCGATCCGGTGATCCTCGTCCTCGACGAGGCGACGAGTTCCGTGGACACGCGGACCGAGGTGCTCATCCAGAAGGCGATGGCGAAGCTCGCGCACGGGAGGACGTCGTTCGTCATCGCGCATCGTCTGTCGACGATCCGGGACGCCGACACGATTCTGGTGATGGAGGACGGGGCGATCGTGGAGCAGGGGGCGCACGCGGAGCTGTTGGCGGCGGGTGGGGCGTATGCGCGCCTGTACCAGGCGCAGTTCGCGCAGGCGGTGGTGGAGGTTGACTGAGATGGGCTGAGGTGGGCTGAGGGGTCCGTGAGCCGGAGGGCTTTTCTCGCCCCCGCCGCCCCTACCCATTCCCGTCACTGACTCGGGGGCTCCGCCCCCG
>NZ_LIPP01000520.1:0-1225 GCF_001418335.1 Streptomyces aurantiacus
CGCGGCGAGACCGCCCGCCGCCTGCGCCCGGTTCGTACGGTTCCCCAGCCAGCTGCCGACCATCTGCGACCCACCCTCGCGTCAACGCACGTTGTGAAAACACTCGCTGTTGGTGAGGCATTCGACCACCGATGCGACTTTCGAGGCAACAGACGACTACATCGCAGCAAACCAGCGCATGTGCTGGTACTACACACGAGTAGACCGAATTGACCGCTCCGTTTACGTCCCTCCCTCAGTCGCCGCTCTCAGTCGCCGCTTCCAGTCGTCGATTTCAGTCGCCGCTTTTCCGGACCACCGGAACACGTTCCAGTACGATCCCGAACTTCTCCCGGTACGCCTCCAACACCTCTTCGTCCGACGCCAGATCCACCACTTCCTTCCCGCCGTCGGGGACCGTGACGGTGAGAGCGCGACCGCTGAGCGTGATCCGCCCGCCGTCCTCGGTGACCCGCGAGCAGACCAGCGACTGGGTGAAGTGCGACGCCGGCGAGGTGCTGTGCCACCAGGCCCCGGCCACGAAGTCCCCCAGCACCCGCGGCCTTGCCTCCAGCCGGTACTGCGACCTGCCGTCCCGCACCACCTCCAGATCCCCGAACTGCCCGGCGGTCCCTCGCACCCCGGCCGGATCCGCCCCGGCCACGATCACCCGGAACGTGCCGGCCGGATCCACCTGCTCGCCCCGCTCCCCGAAGGCCAGCGGGTAGTGGCTGTGCGCCCCGAACCCGACATCGGCCAGCCAGTCACCCCCGTCCACCGTCCGGACCCGAAGCGCCAGATGGTCGTACGGGATCCCGAGCTGCTCCTCCTTCGCGTAGACCCGCCCCGCGAGCAGCGTCACGTCGAAACCCAGTGCTTTGAGCAGCGCCCCGAACGCCCCGTTCAGCTCGTAGCAGAAGCCGCCCCTGCGGGCGCCCACCAGCTTGTCCAGGAGCCGCCCCTCCTTGAGCGTGATCTCCTCACCGAGGTGGATCGACAGGTTCTCGAACGGCACGGTCATCAGGTGCCGCAGCTGGAGTTCACGGAGTACGTCGGCGGTGGGCCAGGCGGGGTGGGTGACGCCGATCCGGCGGAGGTAGGCATCGACCTGTGCGGGTTTCATACCTTCAGTCTCGCGCGATCAGCAGCCGATCGCCGCCCCCTCCCACGGCGACCGCCCCGTCCACGTCCGTCCGCAACACCTGCGCGCCCCCCGCTTCCAGCGCCGCCACCGTGCTCGGCGCCG
>NZ_LIPP01000520.1:1262-2516 GCF_001418335.1 Streptomyces aurantiacus
CGGCGATCTCAACAACGCTTGCTGGGCGGGCGGTTCGAGGTCCCCCAGCATCAGCATCGTCAGCCCGGCCGAGCGGACGAGCAGGGTGACGCTCGCGTCGTTCGGGCCTTCGGGCTCCGGGACCGGACTCGGCGGCGGCCACAGCACCCGCCAGTCGAGCCCGCCCGTACGACGCCGCTCCCCCGCCACCGCCCGCGTCACCGGGATGCGCCGGACCGCCGCCTGCCGATGCACGGACTCCGCCTGATCGAGCGGTTCCTCGAAGCCCGTCGTTTCGATGGCGCCCACCGAACGCCCACGCAGCACACCCGGCAGCCCCGCCACATGGTCCGCGTGGAAGTGGGTGAGCACGACGAGTGGAATCCGGGTGATGCCGAGGGCGCTCAGGCATCGGTCGACCCGTATCGGGTCCGGTCCCGCGTCGACCACCACACCCCTGCCGTCGCCCGCCGCGAGCACCGTCGCGTCGCCCTGGCCGACATCGCACATCGCGAACCGCCAGCCGGTGGGCGGCCACCCCGTGATCACCCGGGCGAGGGGCGGCGGCTGCACCAGCACGAGCAGAAGCAGCACTCCACAGGCACCGCTCAACCAGGGATGCCGCAGAAGCCCGCGCCCGACGAGCACGACCGCGGCGATCACACAGACGAGCAGCAGCGCCCCGGTCCAGGTCCCCGGCCAGTCCATGCCTCCGCCCGGCAGGGCCGCTCCCGCTCGGGCGATGTCCGCGATCCATCCGGTGGGCCAACCAGCGCACCAGGCCAGCGCTTTGGCGACCGGCATCGCCCAGGGAGCCGTGGCCAGTGCCGCGAAGCCCAGCACCGTGGCCGGCGCGACCGCGAACTCCACGAGCAGGTTGCACGGCACCGCCACCAGGCTGACCCGCGCCGAGAGGACAGCCACGACCGGAGCGCACACCGCCTGTGCCGCGGGGCCAGCGTGAGCAGCGCGCCGGTGGCGAGCACGGAGAGCAGAAAGCCGTAACTGCGGGCCAGCCAGGGGTCGTACAGCACCAGCACGAGTACCGCCGTGGCCAGCGCCGGGACCAGTGATCTGCGGCGCCCGGTGGCGATGGCCAGCAGTGCGATCGATCCGCAGGCCGCGGCCCGCAGCACACTCGGGTCCGGCCGGCACACGATCACGAAGCCGAGCGTGAGCGCACCCCCGCACACGGCGGTCGCCCGCAACGGAAGCCCGAGCCGGGGCGCCAGGCCACGGCGCTCGATCCGCTGGGCCCGGCCCGGCGGCCCGATG
>NZ_LIPP01000521.1:0-241 GCF_001418335.1 Streptomyces aurantiacus
CCCCTCGGGCCCCGGACTTCCCCCTCGACCCGAACTCCTCCCTCGGGCCTTCCCCCTCCGCCGTTACGGCGATACGCCCAGCCCGCCCTACTTCACCGGCAGGTGGTACGCGACCCGGTACCGGTCCGCCGGTACGACCACGTCCGCGGTCTCCACCGGCCGTCCCGACGCGTAGAACGTCCGCTGGATGACGAGCACGACATGCCCCGGCACACCCCCCAGCGCCGACAACTCCTCGGCG
>NZ_LIPP01000521.1:254-3606 GCF_001418335.1 Streptomyces aurantiacus
CGCCTCGATGGCGAGCCGCTCCGCGACGGCACCGCTCGCCTCGGCCTGCGCGCTGTGCGACTCCCAGGTGCCCCGCACGGCCACGTCGGCCTGCTCCTGGCGGAACGGCGTCGCGCCACCGTCCGACCGGTACCCGGAGCGGGCGATACGGCGGGGCACCGGACGCTCGCGCACATACGTGCCGGACCCGGAGCGGCCCTCGACAAGCCCCTCGGCCATCAGCACCTTGCGGGCCTCCAGGGCCACCGTGTCCGAGACCCCGTACTCCGCGCGGATTCTGGCCTGCGACGGGAGCCGGGTGTGCGGTGGCAGCGATCCGTCGGCGATCTTCTTGCGAAGGTCGCCTGCGACGCGCAGATACGCCGGCTGCTCACCGAATGACACTGACCACTCCCGTCGGGTTGTACAGACAGCAACAGGGTGGCAACCGTGGGTTGGCCCAGGCAAGTAAAGGCCAAAGAATCACCCGATGTGATGACGTAGCGCGATCGGGGCTCTACTCAGGCACTTTCTCCCCTTCCGCGTCGGCTTTCACACCTCGGCGCCGCTACCGCCACCGCTACCGCTACCGCCGTCACTGCCTCCGGAGCCGCCCCCGGTACCGCCGTCCTCATCGCCCCCGTCCGCCTCGGCGCCGTCCCCGTAGTCAGCCGGAGGGGTCGTTGCGAGGTCCAGAGCCTTGCGTGCCGTGATCGTCTTCTTCCCGTCGGTGAGGATGAGGGCCGCGCCGTAGTGCTCGTAGAAGGTGTCCGCGTCGGAGGACTCGGCCGCGTCGTCCCACTCCTCCTTCGCCGACTTCAGGTCCTCGACGATCGTGGCGACCGGCTTCTTCGCGTCGGCGGGCCACTCGTGGCCGCGCAACATGCCGACCTGCTCGGTGATGGCGCCCGACACCCTGGTCGCCCACTCCTTGTGACCGGGCAGGTCGTCCTCGACGTACGCCTCGTCGGGCCCCGCGTCCATGGCCTCGTTGAGGACCTGGGCCGCCTTCAGATACGCCACCTGGTCGGCGTCGAGGGTCGTCGGGTCCTGGCGCAGCGACCCGGTCAGGCCGCCCTTGCCGTCCACGTTGCCGAACAGGCAGCTGATCTCGCGGTCCCCCAGGCTCCAGCTGTCGCTCGTGGGCGTGAAGTAGTAGATGTCGACGTCGTCCGGGATGGCCCAGGAGTCCATCGCGTAGGCGTACTGGAGCGAGTAGCACTTGTCGTCGGCGGCCTCGACGATGGCCTCGTCGCCCGGGTAACGGCCGCCCGCCATCTCGAAGTTCGCGAAGACCTCGCCGTCGTGCCTGCCCTCGCAGGGCACCGTGTCGACGTCGTAGGCCATGCCTTCCAGGGAGCCGCCGGGGGTGTCGAAGCACTCGCCCTGGTCCACGGAGAAGGCGGAGCCGTCCTCGCTCGCCTCGCGCGCGCTGTCCTTGAAGCCCTCCCAGACCTCGGACGCGCCCCCGGTGGCGAGAGCGAGCGCGAGGATCGAGGTGCCGATGCCGGAGAAGACCATCCCGGTGATCGCCATGCCCTTGCCGCGCTCGCCCTTCTTCTTGATCTGCACCAGCGCGAAGATCCCGAGGACCAGCCCGACCAGCGGCAGGAAGCAGAGGATGCCGAGCACCAGCGCGGAGATCGCGAGGCCGTTGAGGGGCGGCGGGCTGTTGTACGGGATGTAGCCGTGCCCCCAGGCCTGATAGCCGTACGGAACCGGCCCCGGCCCCGGCCCTGGCCCGGGGCGGCGCGTACGGCCCCTGCCCCTGCCCCGGGTAGGGCGCCGGCCCTTGCCCCTGCCCCGGATACGCGCCGTAGGGGCCCTGACGCTGCGGACCCTGGGGCTGCGATCTCTGCGGCTGCTGGGGGTCGGCGGGCGGGGGTATCTCCACTAGTACCGTGCTCCTCGTCCGAGTGGTGCGTCCTGGCCGTACGGCGGAACTGACGTACGACAGAGCGCATGCTAAGCGCGCCACGGACGGGGGCGGAATGCGGGGGACGAGCCCGAGCCCTCGTCCCCGCGGCGGAGACACCGCGAGGACGAGGGGACTGCTGAGCTACCGGGTGTCTTGGTCAAGGGCGGTCAGAACTGCAGACCCCACGAGTTGATACTGCCCGTGTCGAGCGACGCGTTGTCGCTCACCCGCAGCGTCCACGTCCCGTTCGCGGCCTCGGACGACGCGTTGACCGAGTACGTGGCGCTGATGTTGTCCGTCGACCCGCCCGTCCCGTACGCCTTCAGCGTGTAGGCGGTCCCGTCGGGAGCGATCAACTGGACCTGTAGGTCTCCGATGTAGGTGTGGACGATGTTCACCGGCACGCCGAGTGTCGCGGGCGCGTTGCCGGTGACGCCGCTCACCGTGACCGGCGAGTCGACGGTGGCGTTGTCGGCGATCGGGTAGTCCGCCGTGTTCTCGAAGTAGGAGCCCGGCGGCGTCGTACCGCCGCTGCCGACGCGCAGCAGACGGTTCGGTGAGCCGGTGCCGGGGCTGGTGACGACTCCGGTGGTGGCCGCGCCGACGAGCGCGCTCTGGACGGCGGCCGGGGCGGCGGTGGGGTTGTCCGCCAGATAGAGGGCGGCGGCTCCGGCGACGTGCGGGGTCGCCATCGACGTACCGGAGATGGTGTTGGTCGCGGTGTCGCCCGTGCCCCAGGCGGAGGTGATGGAGGAGCCGGGGGCGAAGAGGTCGAGGACGGTGCCGTAGTTGGAGTAGGAGGCCTTGGCGTCGGTGTTCGTGGTGGCGCCCACGGTGATGGCCTCGGTGACCCGGGCGGGCGAGCGCGTACTGGCGTTGGTGGTCTCGTTGCCCGCGGCGACCGCGTAGGTGACGCCGGAGGCTATGGAGTTGCGTACGGCGGTGTCGATCGCGGTGTCGGCGGTGCCGCCGAGGCTCATGTTGGCGACGGCCGGTTTGACGGCGTTGCCCGTCACCCAGTCGATGCCCGCGACGACCTGGGCGGTGGTGCCGGAGCCGGCGTTGTTCAGCACCCGGACGCCGACGATCTTCGCCTTCTTGGCGACGCCGTACGCCGTGCCGCCGACCGTGCTGGCGACGTGTGTGCCGTGGCCGTGGCCGTCCTGGGCGGTGTTGTCGTTGTCGACGGCGTCGTAACCGTAGGAGGCCCGGCTGCCGAAGTCGGTGTGGGTGATGCGGACACCGGTGTCGATGATGTACGCGGTGACGCCCTCACCGGCGGTGTCGTCGTAGGTGTAGCTCTGGTTCAGCGGGAGGGCCGCCTGGTCGATGCGGTCCAGGCCCCAGGAGGGCGGGTTGGGCTGGGTCGTCTCGATCGAGAAGACGCGGTTCTGGACGACGGAGGCGACGGCCGGGTCCGCGGCGAACCTCTTCGCCTCGGCCGCGGTGGCCTCG
>NZ_LIPP01000522.1:0-1807 GCF_001418335.1 Streptomyces aurantiacus
GGAGGGGAGTGGGGGCCGGGCTACTCGGCGAGTTCCTCCAGGAGCCGGGCCGTGGCCAGCCCCGTCCGCAGGTACTCCACGAAGAGCTCGTTGTGCAGGGCCCACGGGGAGCGGCGGGAGCGGATCAGCCGGATCGCCTCGTCGGGCGGGTGCCCGGCGAGGGCCAGGGCGTGGCCGACGACCAGACCCGAGCGGTTGTAGCCGTGGTAGCAGCGGACCAGGACGCGCCGGCCGTCGTCGAGGGCCTCTCCCGCGGTCACGGCGAGCCGCATCACGCCCGCCAGCTGGGTGCCGTCCAGCGGCCCGTCCGGGATGGGCCACACATGGTGCTCCACGCCCGCGTCGGGCCCGTGGCCGGGTAGTCGCAACAGGGTCAGCACCAGGTCGAACTCGTCGTGCACGACGGCGAACTCCGGTTCTCCCGACCGGCCCGCGTACTCGTGCCCGCCCATCCACAGGCCGGGCACTATCTCGCTCCACGGGCTGTCCGGGGCCGGCACATCGGGTTGCTTCCTGCGAGCCCGCAACGGCGCCTCCCCCTCAACTCCTCCCAAAGGTAGCCGCCTTCTTGCCCCTGGAGCACCCCGCCTGGTCCCATGGTCGTGGGGTGATGGTGCATGAACGGACTGCGCGTCGTACCGACCTGGCGGCACGGTCAGGAACGGCTCTACGTCTGCCGCCCGGACGGCGGGAACGTCGCCTGGTACGACAGGGAGGCGGGCCGGGTCAACCTGCTCAGCGAGGAGCGGCGGGAGGACGTGCTCGACGCGCTGGGGCCGTTCCTGACCGGAGCGGTGACGGTCGGGCCGCCACCGGTGCCGACCCCCGCCGAACTGGCGCTGCTGTCCCTGCACCCGGACGACGACCTCGCGCCGAACCGGCCGGGAGAGGCCCTGCAGGCCATGCTCGACCACGACCCCGGTCCACGGCGGCGTATGCGACCGGATCCCAGGCGGCGCGCTCTCGCGGCGGAACTCGCGGTGGGCGAGGCGCTGGACCGGCTGGACGGGGCCGGGTGGCACACCCTGCACTCGGTGCCGCTGCCCGGCGGGGACCGCCTGCATCACCTGGTGATCGGCCCGGGAGGACTGTTCGCCGTGCACACGGTGTACGCCCGTAAACAGCGCGTCGTTGTCGACGATCCCCTGGTCACGGTGGGCCACCGGGAGGCCCGGCCGGCGCTGCGGCTGGCCCGCGCCGACGCGGACCGCGCCTCGTACGCCCTCACCGCCGAGGTGCGCCCCGTACTGGCGCTCTTCGGGCCGAGGGAGGTGTCGGTCACGGCGCCGCTGCGTGGGGCGCGCATCCTGCTGGACACCGATGTGACGTCGCTGGCCAGGTCGGGGGGNNGCGACCGGGGGACGTGGGTACGGGTCTGAGGTCCTGCCTGCCGGGAAGCCCCCTCCGAGCCCTTAGGGCAGTGATCCCGCCCGGCCGGTGTCGAGCAACGGCTCCAGCAGGTCGCCGTGGCGTGCCAGGCGGGGCGCGATGTCCTCGGCGTGGAAGGCCAGTTCGGAAGCGGTGGTGCAGGACTCGACCTCGTCCCAGGTGAGCGGCGTGGAGACCGTGGGGGCCGGGCGGGCCCTGAGGGTGTAGGGGGCGGCCGTGGTCTTGCGGGCCGCGTTCTGGCTGAAGTCGACGAAGACCTTGGCGGGGCGCAGGCTGCGGGTCATGCGGTGGATGGCCAGCTCGGGAAGGTCGGCCTCGGCTTCCACGGCGAGGACCTTGGCGTAGGCGGTGACCTCGGTGGAGGGAGTGGGCTCCAGGGCGGCCAGCAGGTGCAGGCCCTTGGAGCCGGAGGTCTTCG
>NZ_LIPP01000522.1:1821-3271 GCF_001418335.1 Streptomyces aurantiacus
AGGTCGAGGACCAGCCGGTCGGCGAGGTCCGGGGCGTCCGCCCGCCACTGCGGGGTGTGGAACTCGGTGACCAGGTTCGCCGCCCACATCAGCGAGGGCAGATCCTGGACGAGGACCATGCGGGCGGGGCCCTCCGAACGGGGGACCTCCGTCGTGCCGACCCAGTCGGGCGTACCGGGCGGGACGTTCTTGGTGAAGAAGACCTGGCCGTCAGGGCCGTCCGGATAGCGCAGGAACGAGACCGGGCGGTCGCGGAGATGGGGGAGCAGCGCCTCCGCCGCTGTCGCGTAGTAGTGCAGCAGTTCGCCCTTGGTGAAGCCCGTCGCGGGGTGGAGCACCTTCTCCAGGTTGCTCAGGGTCACTCTTCGCCCCGCCACCTCCGTGATTGGCGTCATACGATGAGAATCCCACGCATTAATGAAGAATCGGGCAGAAACTTATCGAACTTGATCAAAACTTATGAAGATGGATGAAACTGATGGAAACTTCTGAAGGGTGTCGAACGTGAGATCCATTTGGAACGGTGCCATCTCCTTCGGCCTGGTCAGCATCCCGATCAAGCTGATGAACGCCACGGAGAACCACTCGATCTCCTTCCGCCAGATCCACACCGAGGACGGTGGCCGCATCCGCTACCGCAAGGTGTGCGAGGCGGAGGAGCGCGAGGTGACGTCGTCGGAGATCGGCAAGGGGTACGAGGACGCGGACGGCACGGTCATCCCGATCACGGACGAGGACCTGGCCGCACTGCCGCTCCCGACCGCCCGGACGATCGAGATCGTGGCCTTCGTGCCGGCCGACCGGATCGACCCGCTCCAGATGGACACGGCGTACTACCTGTCGGCGAACGGGGCACCGGCCGCCAAGCCGTACACCCTGCTGCGTGAGGCGCTGAAGCGCAGCCAGAAGGTGGCCATCGCGAAGTTCGCGCTGCGAGGGCGGGAGCGGCTCGGGATGCTGCGGGTCGTCGAGGACGTCATCGCCATGCACGGGCTGCTCTGGCCGGACGAGATCCGTGGGCCCGAGACCGTTGCCCCGGACGAGCGGGTCACCGTCCGGGACAAGGAACTCGACCTGGCCGACGCGTTGATGGACACGCTCGGGGAGGTCGATCTCGCCGAGCTTCACGACGACTACCGCGAGGCGGTGGAGGAACTGATCGCCACGAAGGCCTCCGGGGAGGCGGTGCCTTCCGCACCCTCCGCCGAAAAGTCCGGGGGCAAGGTCATCGACCTGATGTCGGCGCTGGAGAACAGCGTGCGGCAGGCCAGGGGTGAGCGGGGCGGGGCCGAGGCCAAACCCCCGCGCAAGGGGGCTGCCGGGAAGAAGCCGACAACCAAAAAGGCGGCGCCGAAGAAGAGGACGTCGGCCTGACTTTCAGCGTGGGTCCCTGCCTTCTTTGCCCCCTGCCGGTTTGTCGGCCACCGGCCCGTCGTGGCTGATCGCGCAG
>NZ_LIPP01000522.1:3357-3626 GCF_001418335.1 Streptomyces aurantiacus
GCCCCCACCGGCCGTCAGCCGACCGACACCCCCAACGACCCCCGTCGCAACGCCAACACCGCGTTGTGCCCCCCAAAGCCGAACGAGTTGCTCAACACCAGGTCACCAGACAGGGGAAGCGCACGGGGCGAGCCCGTCACCAGATCCACCCCCAGCCCGTCGGCAGACTCCACGCAGCCGATGGTCGGCGGAATCAGACCATGGCGCAGCGTCAGAACGGCGGCCACGGCCTCCACACCCCCCGCCGCCCTTGTCTCTTATACCCATCT
>NZ_LIPP01000523.1:0-1151 GCF_001418335.1 Streptomyces aurantiacus
GACGGCCGCGCCGCCCGCCGCGCCGTCGACGACCTTCTTGGCGGCATACACGCTGCCCCAGCTGCCTGAACCGATCAGGCCGGTGATCTCCCAGTCCGCGATCCGGTACCCCGGTGCGGGGTCGAGTGGGGGAGTGGTGTGGGGGTGATTCATTTTCGTGAGCCTTTCGGTTCAGCGTCTGACGGCCGGCGGGAGCAGGGCCAAGTGCTCTTCACGGACCAGGTTGAAGCGCAGTGCGAGGCTGACCAGCCGTTCACGCTTGCCTCCCGCCTCGCCGTACGAGCCGTCCGGGCCGTCCCTCAGCCGCAGTTTGGTGTCGGCGAGATAGTCGATGTGGTAATTGAGCGCGGACCGGGTCAGGTCCTGGCACCCCGGGAGCGGCCGCAGCCGTTCGAGAACTTCTCCCACGCCCGGGACGGCGGCGCTCGACGGGGAGCGCAGTCGCGGTTCGCACAATGCCAGCAGCACCAGAAAATACTTGGACGTGGGGTTGAGCGAGAAGGGGCTCGTGGTGGGTTCCCCGGCGAGGGCGTCGCACTTGGGTTCCGCATACGCGTGCTGGGGCGCGAACACCTTGAATTCCATGGGGGTTTCGGCGGCGGGCAGTATTACTCGGGACAACTCGAACGGGACGGGCGCACCGATACGGCCGGGAGCGACGCGTATGTGTTCTCCCGCCCCTTCCAGGTTCTCCACGACGTACGTCGCCGCGGCACTGTAATTGCAAAGGCGCCAGTAGTCCTCCACCGCGGTGACCTGTCCGGCACACCGCGACACCGCGGGATCGTTCAACGCGATGGGCGGTCGTCCGCCGGGCTCCCCGCGCCCGAACCTGGCGCTCTGGCCTGGACTCAGGCGCACCAGGCGCGGCTCGGGCCGAGGAGCGTCCGAGCGGCGGACGACGGCGTCGGGAAGCTGCACGATTACGGTGGTCACTGCGAATGGTCCCCAAAAGGTCAGCGGCTCATCGGGTATTCGTTGCCCGGGGCAAGAGAATTCGTACACGATGTGTTCAGGTCTTGTCAGAATCTAGAGCAACCTGCGGCAACGTGGCGGAGTGGAACGCCCGTTGCGTTGGACGTAGCGGCTGTTTTCCGGCCGGCCGCGAAAATCCTCGACCTGCTGGCAGCGCCGACTCGTGTCACCCTGAC
>NZ_LIPP01000523.1:1204-4184 GCF_001418335.1 Streptomyces aurantiacus
GGCGAATCCGGCGGGCGCGACTCCTGCGGCGACGGCGAAACTGCAGGTCTCCGCCGACTGCTACACCAGCGGAGGAAAGCTGTACTGCGGCAACTACGCGAACGCGGCAATCTATGAGCACCGCAGTTTCGACTCACCCATCGTCGACTTCGTCCGAACGACGTTCAGCGTCTTCAGCTGCTGGGGGCATGGGGAAGCGCACTCGGGAGGCAATGACATCTGGTATTGGACCAACGGTGACTACAACGGCAGGTGGGGGAACATGCCCGCCTCGGAGGTGNNCGGGGGGCCGGCACCCGACCGCTCGAAGGGCGGCGCACGAGGCGGCCCATGTCGAAGGCGGCAGCTGCCCGGGACCCGGACGGTCAGGCCGAGGGCGCCTGCGGGGTGGCGGTACCGGCTTCGCCGACCTTCCGGGTGACAGCCGTGACGACGAGGTCGAGCGCGTACTCGAACTCGTCGTCATGGCTGAACCGGGCCAGGTGCGGGGCGACTTCGACAAGGACGGGCAGTCCTGACGCCTCAAGGTCGTGTTGCCGCCTCGCCGTGGCCTCGGGGCCCACCACCCCGAACGTCGGACCCGCGGAGACCTCGCGCAGCAGCGTCCCGACGACCGAGGCCAGCAGAGTCCTGAGCAGGTGCACCGCCTCCTCGGGCCCGCAGCCGGCGGCGCGCAGCACCGAAAGGACCGTGGCGACAGGCCGCAGACCGGCCGCGGACGAGAGCTGCCGGGTCAGTACGAGCGCTCCGGCGCGAGGGTGCGCGAGCGTCGCGGCGCGGAACGTTCTCCCGATGGCGCGCAGGTCCGAGTCGAGAGACCCCGTCGGTTCCGGGAGCGCCACTGTGACGAGGATGTGCTCGGCGACGGCGTCGAGGAGGTGGTCCTTGCCGTCGACGTAGTTGTAGAGGCTCTTCGCGTCGACGCCCAGACGTCGGGCCACGGTGCGCATGCTGACGCCCTCGACACCCTCCTCGTCGATCACGGAGATCGCGGTCTCGATGACGACGTCCCTGGTCAGCGTGGAGGCACCCTTCCGGGGCCGGCCGCGCCGGGGCGGCGGTCGGCGCGGGCCGTACGAGTCGTCACCGTTCCATCATGCCCCATCCTTGCGATAACCCACGGCGTGGACTATAAACGTGTTGCAGAATACCCACGACGTGGACTTAAGCAGTGGAGACCGGCATGCAGCTCTTCCCGTGGAACACGACGAACGTGGTCGACCTGCCCGGTGTCGGCACTCCGGTCGACTCGCTCACCGACCCGAGCCGCGTGCCCGGCGGTCCCGGAGCGCGACTGGCCGCCGTCCGTGTCGAGGGGGCGAGGTTCAAGCGCGAGTTCGCGACGACGGGTACGCCCGACAGCGTCACGACCTGCGATCTGGTCACGCTGCCCTACCCGACGCGGTTCGGTCTCTTCCGGGCCTCGCGCGCCATCGCGCCGTTCCTGTCGATCACCAACCGCATGCTGGTCATCCGATGGCACGAGACCGACGGCCGGGCCCGGGTGCTGCTGTTCGAGCCCAGTGACGTCGAACTCGGCCAGTACACCCCGTACTTCGACAGGCTCGCCCAGCGGACACCTGCTGCCCTCACCCGCCTGATGCTGACCCGGCACACCACGGTCCCGGACCATCTCGCCGCGCTCGGCATCGCGCCGGAGCAGGTCGACTACNNGCCGGCCTTCCCGAACGCCAAGGTGATCGTGCAGCGTGACGAACTCGCCGGCATGGCCCAACTGCACCCGCTGCAAAGGCCCTGGTACCAGCCCGCCTCCTACCGTGATGTCCCACCCGAGGCGTTCCTGCCGATCGACGGTTCGGTGGTCATCGGCCCAGGTGTCGCCGTGGTGAAGACACCGGGGCATGTGTTCGGCAACCAGAGCCTGGTCCTCAACACCTCGACCGGCACATGGGTCAGCAGTGAGAACGCCATCGCGGCCGAATGCCTGACGCCGGAACACTCGAAGCTGCCGGGGCTGGCGAAGTGGAGCCGCGAGTGGCAGTACGAGGCCGTCCTCAACGCCAACACCATCGAGACCACGGCCGACCAGTACAACTCGGTCGTCCTGGAGAAGACGCTCGCCGATCCGAGCCAACAGGACCCGCGCTTCCTGCAGTTCTTCCCGTCCAGCGAACTGACCGGTGCCTGGACGAACCCCGGCACGAAACCGACGTTCAGCCACCGTGCCATCACCCACACGCGTTAGTGAGCCCCGACCATGAACAGCTCGTCCGCGAACCGTTTCGTACTGCCCGACGAGTCCGTGCTCCGCGCCCGGGAGACACTCGTCCTCGACCACTTCCGCGACGAGGTCGCCCAGGACTGGGACGCCACCCTGTCCACCTTCCCGCACCCGCATTACGAACTCATCGCGCTGATGAAGGTGCATGACGGCGACTCGGACGTGCGCGCGTACTACGACGACACACGCGTCGCCTTCCCCGACCAGCACCACGAGATCATCGCGCTGCGTCACAGCGTCGACGCCGTCATCGTCGAGTTCTGGCTGCTGGGCACCCACCTCGGTCCCCTCGGCAAGATCCCGCCGACCGGCGCCGGGCACCGCACGCGCATGAACGCGTACTTCGTCTTCGACGAGAACGAGAACCTCGTCACCGAACGCGTCTACTTCGACCAGCTGACCATCCTCAAGCAACTGCTCGCGGGCGTCGACCGACGCAAGCCGAGCAGCCTGCTCAAGCTGGCCCGCGTCCTCAAGGGAGTGCTGTCCATGGCAGGCAGCAAGCCCGATCCGCGACTCCTCGACACCACCCCGCCCGACTTCGTCAAGTGACCCGCCCCCGAATGTCCTCCAAACGCAGGAGACGTCACCATGGTCAGTGAGGCCCTCGGATGAAGGTCCACCACCTCAACTGCGGGACGATGCGGCTTCCGGGCGCCCCGCTCGTGTGCCACGTACTCGCGGTCGAGACCGGCAACGGGCTGGTACTCGTCGACTCCGGCTTCGGGACGAAGGACA
>NZ_LIPP01000524.1 GCF_001418335.1 Streptomyces aurantiacus
CCGCGTCGCAAGGCGTCATCAGGCCTCGTCGATGAGGCCGCCCGTGGGGGCACCGCTGAACCGCGGTGCCCCCACGGGTCGTTCACCCGACATGCCGCCGATGAGGCGCCCTACACCGCCTGCTGCCCGAGGTCGTCCGGCCGGTAGTGGCCGCCGAGTTCATGGGTGAGCTCACGTGCCGTGGCGACCACGACACGCAGTTCGGGGGCGTCGTCGGACATCGACAACGTGTTGTCCGGGCCGATGACGGCGACAGTGGCGCAGATGCCGTACTCGTCGAAGACGGGCGCCGCCACCACGACGACACCGGGGGTGCTCATCGCGGAGCAGTGACCGACGGTACGGACCCGTTCGACGTCGGCGCGCAACTCGTCCCGCGCCGGTCCTGCCAGGGTCGCCGTCAACCGTTGCATGGACAGCTGGTCGACGTGGTAGGCGAGGAAGACCTTGCTCTGCGCCGCGTCCAACGGCAGGTGACTGCCGACGCGCACGGACACGACGACGACAGCGGCGATGTTCTCCTCGACCCGGGAGACCACCGGCCCCGTGAAGCCCCAGAGGCTGAGCACCGCGCTGCTCCGGGTGGCGCGGGAGAGCGCCTGCATATGGCGTGGGGCGAGATTCATGACGCGCCGGTGGCTGACGGCGAAGGCACCGAGCTGCAGCAGCAGTCCACCAGGTATGTAGCCGCCTGAGGGGCTGCGCTCCAGCAGACCGGCCGCGACGAGTGAGGTGCAGTACCGGTAGGCGGTGGTGCGGTTGAGGCCCAGGCGTTCGGCGACCTGTCCCGCGGTCACTTCGGGTGTGGCCGGTTCGAACAGCGCCAGGATCTGGCTGACCCGGCTCACCGCCTGGATGTCTGCCTGGTCTCCACGGTCCGCGCGGGCGGCGTCCGCCGACCTCGTCGATCTGGCCACGGGTGCCTCCCTCGGACGCTGGTAGGTGGCCTGTCAGGCGCGCTCACTCGCTGAACACGCCTGACAGGCTACCCGAATGGACCGTGCCGGCCTCCGTCGTACGGCCGCTCACGACAGTGCCGGGATCGTGCTGTCGTCAGCCATGTCGACATCCTTCGTCTCCGGTCCGATGAACCCTCCGACGCTGATCAGCAGGCCGGCGAGCGCGATCAGGACGGCCGGCGCCAGGTGCGCCGACATGATGCCGTCGAACTGCCGCAGATAGAACTGGTAGAACGCCGGTGCGATGAGCGCGAGGCTGTAACCGACTCCGTAACCGGTGGAACGGATGTCTGCCGGAAAGCGCTCGGTCAGGTAGGCGGCGATCGGGCCGAACGTGCCGACGGTGAAGACGCCGATCAGGACGCCCCAGCCGAGCGCCGCGCCCAGGCCGCCGTCCGAGGTCATCAGCAGCGTGTACGAGCCGGCGCCGATCACCATGACGGACAGCCCGTACCCGATGTAGAACCGTCGCCTCCCGATGTGCTGGGACAGCACTCCGAAGACGGGGTAACACAC
>NZ_LIPP01000525.1 GCF_001418335.1 Streptomyces aurantiacus
GTTCCCCTCCCCTCCTCCCTCTCCCCTCCTCCTGGAACACAGGGTGCTGAAGGCGCTGTTGGGCGCATGGGCGCTGGCGGCCTGCTCGGCCGAGGAGACGGTGGCGGTCGAAGACCACCTCGGCGACTGCGGCGCCTGTGCCGACGAGGCCCTGCGCCTGCGCGAAGCGGTGGGCCTCCTGCACCGCCCGGAGAGCCTCGACCTGGACCCGGCCCTGCGCACCCGCGTCCTGGAGGCCTGCCTGGACCGACGCCCGCCCCGCATCCCGGTCCCTTTCTGGGCCACTCCGTACGACGCGGAAACCGCCCGCCTCGACGCCCTGCTGCAGGACATCGGCGACGCGGAGTGGCATGCTCCCGTACGCCTGCGCTGGTTCGACGGCAACGAACCGACAAGCAGGCGCACCACCGTCGCCGGAGTGCTCACCCACCTCCTGACCGTGGACGGCCTGGTGGCCGTCACGCTCGGCCTGGACGACCCCCTGGAAACCGCGGCGGACGCACCCACGCCCTCGGCCCGCACCGAGGCCTTCTGGCGTGCCGCCCCCTTCCCGCCCACCCGTTCCGTACGGGGCCCGTGGCGCGAGCAGGCCCACAACCTCGTCCGCACGGTGGCCTTCGCGGGCGGAGGGTCCGGCCGGCTGCCGGTCCCGTACGGTGGCTTCGAACTCCCGCTGTGCGACTCGATGCTGGACCGCGCCTTCGAGACCTGGGTCCACGCGGGAGACATCGCGGACGCGGTCGACTACCCCTACGAGCCGCCCTCGCCCCGCCATCTGCACGCGATGATCGACCTGGGCGCCCGGATGCTCCCCTCGGCCCTGGCCGCCCGCCGCCAGGCAGGCCTCGCGGCCCCCGGCCAGACCCGCCACCTGGTCCCGGCCGGCGTCCCCGGCCGCAGCCTCCGCCTGGAGATCGAGGGCCTGGGCGGCGGAGAGTGGCTGATCCCGCTCGACTCCCCCGGCGCCCTGGCCTCTCCGGACCACGAGGTGGCCCACGTGGCACTGGACGGCGTGGAGTTCTGCCAACTGGCAGCAGGCCACGTCCCTCCGGAAGAGGCGGCAGCGGGCCAGGTAGGAGACCGCGAGGCCATCAGAGACGTCCTGTTCGCGGCAGCATCACTGAGCCGCATGTAGACGCGACCGGGACGCACACCCCTCCGATCCGCACCCGCGAGACGTCAGAAGGGGGTCGGGGCGACGTGTCCGCCCGCAGCGGCTGGCGCGTCCGCAGAGGGTTCCTTGTAAGGCAACTCAATCGCGCCGGACCGAGGACGGACA
>NZ_LIPP01000526.1 GCF_001418335.1 Streptomyces aurantiacus
TGCTGAGCGAGGCGCCGCCGGCCTGCTCCGGCGGCGCCTCGCTCAGCATCGACTCGTACGCCCCGAAGAGCGTCACCTCAAGTCCGAAGCCGAGCATCACGAACCCGGTCAGCAGCAGCGGAGCGTTGTCGTCGGCCCCCATCGCGGTGAGCGTGACGACCGCCGCGGCGGTGAGACAGAACCCGGAACAGACCATGGTCCGCGGCCCGAAGCGCCGCAGCGTCTTCGCCCCGACAAGACCCGCCGCCATCGCGGCGAAGGTCAGCGGCAGCAGCCGCAGCCCGGTCTCCAGCGGGGACAGCTCCAGCACGAGTTGGAGATACTGCGCGGCGATCAGTTCGAGCCCGACCAGCGCGAGCATCGCCAGCACGATGCACCCGACGGACGTACTGAAGGCGGGCCGCGCGAACATCTTCAGGTCGACCAGCGGATGCCGGTGCCGCCGCTGCCGCCGTACGAAGGCGACCAGAAGTGCGGCCCCCGCCAGCAGCGGCACCAGCGTGAGAACGCTCAGCGGGGCCTCTCCGCCGCCGAGCCGCTTCACGCCGAAGACGACGCCGAAGAGCCCGGCCGCGGCCGTCAGCGCGCCGACGACGTCCCACGGCCCGTCGCGCCTCCCCCTCGACTCGGGCAGCAGCAGCCGTCCGACGGGGAGGCTGACGAGCATCAGCGGGATGTTGATGAGGAAGACCGAGCCCCACCAGAAGTGTTCGAGGAGGAACCCGCCGAGGAGCGGCCCGACGGCCGCGCCCATCGCGGCGACGGCGCTCCAGACGCCGATCGCGAGAGCTCGCTCGTGCCGGTCGGGGAAGACCTCCCGCAGGATGGACAGCGTCGCGGGCATGATCATCGCGCCGCCGACGCCGAGCAGGGCGCGCGCCGCGATCAGCACCTGCGCGCTGTCGGCGAGGGCCGCGAGGGCGGACGCCACGCCGAAGAGGGCGTAGCCGAGGAGGAGGACGCGTCTGCGGCCGACCCGGTCGCCGAGCGTGCCGAAGAGGATCAGCAGCGAGGCGCAGACGAGCGGGTAGATGTCGACGATCCAGAGCAGCTGCATCGCGCCGGGCGTGAGGTCCTCGGTGACGGCGGGCACGGCGACGTGCAGCACGGTGGCGTCGACGGCGACCAGGAGCAGGCTGACACACAGCACCACAAGGACGACCCAGCGGTTTGCACCGGCCCCGGTCTCCCGACGGCGACGCGCAGCGGCCGTGGTCGTCCCGGACATGTACGTACCTCCCAGATGTTCCCTCGCGTTCGGCGATCCGCTGGGTGGGGACTCCCTGCGGCTGCGGCCCGGGAGGAGCGATGTCCCGGGCCCACGCAACAAAGGCGAGTGGGTCGACAGAGTACGCGAGTTCCCCTTGACGACGAGTGGTGGGCCTCTCACGTTCTCCTGTGACGCG
>NZ_LIPP01000527.1 GCF_001418335.1 Streptomyces aurantiacus
CGAGGGGCGTTCAACTCGCCCCCCCCCCCCCCCGTACGGGCCATCACCACGCGCAGTCCGCCGCCCGCCCCGATGGACTGGACCCGTGACCGCGCCCCCGGACGACTGCCTCGCGCGCAACGAGTGGATCTGCGGCGCATACCTGGACACCCGCCGCGACATCCTCCTCGACGCGGTCGGCCAGCACCTTCGGCTGACCGTTCTCTCCGTCCTCATCGGCCTGGCGATCGCCCTGCCGCTCGCCGTGCTCGCGCGCCGCTGGGGCTGGGCGGCAGGACCGGTGCTCGCCGTCACGACGGTCCTCTACACGATCCCCTCGCTCGCCATGTTCTCGCTGCTCCTGCCGGTGTACGGACTGTCGGCGGCCCTGGTCGTCGCCGGCCTCGTCCTCTACTCGCTGACCCTGCTCGTACGGAACATCCTGGCCGGGCTCCGGGCCGTCCCCGAGGAGACCCGGCAGGCGGCCCGCGGCATGGGATACGGGCCCGTGCGCCTGCTGCTCACCGTCGAGCTGCCGCTCGCCCTGCCCGCCGCCATGGCCGGACTCAGGATCGCCACCGTCTCGGCGGTATCGCTCGCCACGGTCGGCGCGATCGTCGGCTTCGGAGGGCTCGGCAACCTCATCTACTCGGGAATGAACACCTACTTCAAGGCCCAGGTCCTCACCGCGTCCGTGCTGTGCGTGGTCATCGCGGTCGCCGCCGATCTGCTGCTGCTCGGGCTCCAGTGGCTGATCACCCCCTGGACGAGAGCGAAGCGCGGATGAGGACACTCACCGACGGCTGGGACTGGCTCGCCGACTCCGCGCACTGGGCGGGCGACGACGGCATCTGGCACCGGCTCACCCAGCACCTCGTGCTGACCGTGGTCTGCCTGGTGATCAGCTGTCTGATCGCGCTGCCGGTCGCCCTCGTCCTCGGCCACCTCGGCAGGGGCGGCGCGCTCGCCGTCAACATCTCGAACGTCGGCCGGGCCGTCCCCACCTTCGCGGTGCTCGTCCTGCTGCTGCTCACCCCGATCGGCGACTGGGGCGACGGCCCCACGGTCGTCGCGCTCGTCCTGTTCGCCGTACCGCCGCTGCTCACCAACGCGTACGTCGGAATGCGCGAGGTCGACCGTGACGTGGTGCGGGCGGCCCGGGGCATGGGGATGACCGGTCGGCAGCTGCTGTGGCGGGTCGAGGCGCCGCTCGCGCTGCCGATGATCCTGGGCGGAGTGCGCATCGCGGCCGTACAGCTCGTGGCCACCGCCACGATCGCCGCGCTGGCGGGCGGCGGCGGACTCGGACGGATCATCACCGCCGGGTTCAACCTGGCGAGTACGCCGCAGGTCGTCGCCGGCGCCGTCCTCGTGGCCGTCTTCGCGCTCCTCGTCGAAGGCGTTTTCGAGGTGGTCGAGCGACTGGCGCCCGGCCGGGGCACCCGATGAGGACGGCGTATCGGACGAGGACCGCGCACCCGATGAGGCGTCGCGCGGCCCTCGCCTGCCTCCTGCTTCTGCTGACCGGTTGCGTATCCGGTCCCTCCCTGGAGAGCCGGGGAGAGGTCACCGCACCGCCCGGCGACAGCGAGAACCTCACCATCGGCTCGGCCGGCTTCACCGAGAGCGACCTGCTGGCCACCCTGTACGGGCTGCTGCTGGAACAGGCGGGCTACCAGACGTCCACGTTGACCGTCGCCAACCGCGAACTGTACGAACCGGCCCTGGAGTCGGGGCAGATCGACGTCGTCGCCGAGTACGCGGCCACCTTCGCGGACTGGCTGAACGCCAAGACCAACGGGGCGGACGCGGCCGCCGTCGGCTCGCCGGACCTGGACGCCACGATGAGCGCGCTGCGGAAGCTGGCCGCGCCCCGGGGACTCACCGTCCTCGACCCCGGCAGGGCGGTCGACCAGAACGCCTTCGCCGTGACCCGGGCCTTCGCACGCGAACACGGCCTGAGGACACTCAGCGACCTGGGCGCGTCCGGTGTCCGGGTACGGCTCGCGGCGGGCGACGAGTGCGTGCGACGGCCGTACTGCGAACCGGGGTTGAAGAAGACGTACGGCATCGACATCACCGGCGTGGACCCCAAGGGCGTCGGCACCACCCAGGCGAAACGGGCCGTGCAGAACGGCCAGGACCAGATGGTGCTGACCACCACGACGGACGCGACGCTCGACGACTTCGGGCTCGTCCTGCTCACCGACGACAGACACCTGCAGAACGCCGACTACATCGTGCCGGTCGTCAACCGCTCCCGAGCGGGCGACGAAAAGGTCACCAAGGCACTCGGCCCCCTCAACGACGTACTGACGACCGCCGACCTGGCCGACATGAACGAACAGGTGGACAGCTGGCGCCGCCTACCGAAAGACGTGGCCCGCACCTACCTGAAGAACAAACACCTACTGAAGCCCCCGTAAGGGGCGCGAGGAACGGCACGCCAAGCCCCCACGAACCCGC
>NZ_LIPP01000528.1 GCF_001418335.1 Streptomyces aurantiacus
GTTTGTCGTCGTCGCAGACGAGGGCTGTGGGGCGGGGGCCGGGGGCGGAGAGGGCGGTTTCCGTGGCGGCTCTGGCGGCGTCGATCGAGAGGGGGGCGGCGGTGGTGCGCAGTTCGGTGCCGGGGACGGTGGCCAGGCGTGCGGCGAGTTCGCGGGCGCGAATGTCGAAGGTCCAGGAGGGGACGTCCGCCGCGAGGTGCAGGAAGCGGCGGTGTCCGAGGGTCAGCAGGTGTTCGGCGACCTGTCGGACGCCGTCGCGGATGTCGAGGTTGACGGTGGTGGCGCCGGTGCCGGCGGCCGGGTCGCTGTCGAGCATGACCAGGGGGAGCTGGTCGCCGCGGATGGCGGTGAGGGCGTCGGCGGCCATGGAGGAGGCGATGACGCCGTCGAGGGCGGCCTGTGCGGAGGCGAAGGGGTCCCGGGCGGGTCCGATGCCCTCGGGGGAGGGGTAGAGGACCACGCCGAATCCGTGCCGGCCGGCAACGCGGGCGGCGCCGGTGTAGACGCCCGCGAAGAATTCCGTGGTCAGGACGGGTACGACGAGGAGCACGGTGCGGGTGCTGCCGAGGCGGAGGTTGCGGGCCGCCAGGTTGGGGCGGTAGCCGAGGTCGCGTGCGGCTTCCCGTACGCGCTGTGCGGTTCGTTCGGAGACGCGGCCGTGCCATTTCTCGCCCAGTACCAGGGAGACGGCCGCCTGGGACACCCCGGCGGCCTGGGCGACGTCTCGGCTCGTGGGGCGGGGGCTGGCTGCTGCCACCGTCGACCTGTCTTTCTGCTGGACTCGCGGACAGCGCACATGGTACGTATGACGCGCGACGTTATACGTACAACTTCCGATGCTCGCGACGCCCTGGGACGAGGGATTGCGGGCGGGGCGGAGCCGAGAGGGGCAGGACATGGCCGCGGGATATCTGGAGATTCTCCGGACGAGGCATGCCGCACGGCTGCTCGTGGGCACTCTGGTGGGCCGGCTGCCGAATGCCGCGGGCGCCATCGCCGTCGTGCTCTTCGTCCGCGCGGAGGGCGGCAGCTACAGCCTGGCCGGGGCGCTCACCGCGGTCTACGGAGTGTCCAACGCCGTGGGCCAGCCGCTGCTCGGCCGTCTGGTGGACCTGTACGGGCAGCCGCGGGTCCAGTTGCCCGCCGCGCTGGTCTCCGCCCTGGGCGTGACCGTGTTCGCGCTGACCGGCACGGGGTCGGTTCCGCTCGCGTGTGTCCTGATGGCGGTCGCCGGTGTCTTCACGCCGCCCCTGGAGGGCGGTCTGCGGGCGCTGTGGCCCTCGGTCCTGCACAAGGAGGGCCAGGTGCACACGGCGTACGCGATGGACGCCGTGGCGCAGGAAGTCATGTTCACCGTGGGGCCGTTGCTGGTGACGTTGTGCGTGTCCCTGTGGTCGGCGCAGGCGGCGTTGATCGTCGTCAACGTCATCGGTGTCCTGGGTGCTCTCTCGGTGGTCGTCTCGGGACCCTCGCGCGCGTGGCGTTCGGCGCCCCGTGAGGCGCACTGGCTCGGCGCGTTGCGTTCGGCGGGGCTCGTCGCGCTGCTCGGGGCGTTTCTTTTTGTCGGTGTCGCGCTCGGTTCCATCACGGTCGCGGGTGTGTCGTACGCGGACGATCACGGGGGTGATGTGACGTACGGCTGGCTGATGGCGGCGCTGGGGCTCGGTGCGCTCGTGGGTGGCACGGTCTACGGGGCGCGGCGGTGGAGTGGTGTGCCGGAGCGGCGGCTGCGGGTGCTGGTGGCTCTTCTGGCGGTGTGTTATCTGCCGCTGATGCTGGTGCCGGGTGCGGTCGCGATGACGGCGCTGGTGGCGCTTGCGGGTGTCTTCCTGGCGCCTTGTCTCGCCTGTGCGTTCATCATCGTGGACCGGCAGGCGCCGAGGGGGACGGTCACGGAGGCGTTCTCGTGGCTTGTGACGACGTTCACGGTGGGGGCGTCGGTCGGGATGGGTGTCGCGGGGCCGGTCGTGGAGTGGGGCGGAGTGGTGTGGGGCTTCGCCGTGCCGGGGGTGGCGG
>NZ_LIPP01000529.1 GCF_001418335.1 Streptomyces aurantiacus
GCCGCGGGGGAGCTGTCGGGGCTGTTCGGGGCCGCGTGGACGGGGTTCGCAGCGGGGGAGGGGCCGGGGTGGCCCGCGTACGACGTCGAGCGGCGGCTGGTGCGGCTCTTCGACGCGCGGCCGACCGTGACCGCGTATCCCGAGGAGGTGTCGCGGGCGCTGTGGAAGGGGCACGTCTTCGGGGCGTTGCCGCTGGTGGGACGGGGCTGAGGCTGTAGCCCCCGTCACATCACCGGGTCTCTGGATCTTGCTGCCCGGTGACATGACGCACAGGCGTTTTCGCCCCTACTAGGGGTGATAGTGGCGGAGGCGAGGTGGACAAAAAGGACCTTTGACCCTAGGGGTGGGACTGGAGTCCTTCGTCGGTGACGGCGGAGCCGGTGAGGTGGGGCCGGGCCGGAGAGGGCTTGTGTGAAGTGCGGATAAACCGGGCTCCCAATAAAAAAACGGGTGAAATCGGTACTGGTTGGTTGTTCTGTCAAGGAGTCGGAAGTTTTGGGGTCAAGTACGACTTGAGGTCGTAGATGGGGGTTTTGGGGGATGGCGGGGGTGCGGGTTACCAAGGGATGACTCGCCCGGCGCATCGTCAGCGCGCCGGGTGGATCGATGTCCGTCCCCCCCTCGCCCCGGAGGTAGTCCCCCATGTCGCAGCGCACCGAGTTCCGCATACCCGGCACGACCCAGCTCCGTGCCAGGGCGGCCGTCCTGGCCCTCGGCCTGGGAGTCTCGGCCGCCGTCGGAGCCGGGGCCGCGGTCGCCGCCGACGCCAAGCCGAGCGCCGTCGCCCTGCCGGCCTCCGCCGCCGTCTCCGTACAGCAGCAGGCCACCGCCCAGGCCAAGGCCGCCGCCCACTCGAAGAGCGAGACGGCCGCCAAGAAGGCCGCGGCCAAGCCGGCTGCCGCGAAGAAGGCGTCCTCCTGGGTCGACCCGGTCAAGAAGTACAAGCTCTCCGCGAGCTTCGCCCAGGCCGGCAATCTGTGGTCGTCCACCCACTCCGGCCAGGACTTCGCCGTCGCCTCCGGCACTCAGGTCGTCGCCGCCCACGGCGGCACCGTCGTGAAGACCGGCGGCAACGGCGCAGGCGACGGGCCCGCGTACGGCAACGCCGTCGTGATCAAG
>NZ_LIPP01000053.1 GCF_001418335.1 Streptomyces aurantiacus
GGTCGTCCCTCTCCGCCGCCGCCTCGCGCTCGGCGTCCTCCTGGTCCTCCTGCTCACGTTCCGCATGGACCTTGTCGGCCTTGGTCGGCGGCGGAGAGGGACGACCCGGGTACCGATGACTCCCCGCCCGTGCCGGGCGCCGAGGAGGAGGCCGCGGAGCAGGGCCGCCGTACGGAGAGCGAGCTCGACCCCGAGGAGAAGTCCGAGCCGAAGCCCGCGCCGGGCGTCGCCTCCAGGGACCCCAAGCAGGGCGACGACCCGAAGGCCGGTCCGGTCGCCGCCGAGGTCACCGTGCAGGAGGCCAAGGACCGTTCGAAGGAGACCGGCGGCAATACGGCCGAGCAGGCCGCCAAGGAGGAGAAGGGCACGCCGACCGCGGGCGGTCCGGGCGACAAGGCGTCGGGCGGCTCCAAGGACTCCGCGCAGGCCCGCTCCGACACGTCGGCCTCCGCGTCCCCGGCGGACTCGGCGAAGGCCGAGGTGTCCCCCGGCCCGCAGGAGTCGAAGGGGCCCCAGGACCAGGGCGGGAGCGGCACTTCGGACGGTTCGGCGTCGGGCGGCGGGACGACCGCCACCGACGCCGACAGCTCGGCCGATACCGATGCGACACCGTCGTCGGACTCGACGGCCGGCCGGCCTTCATCGGACGGCGGCAACCCCCGCTCGCCAGCAGGGAGTTCAGGCTCACGTACGGAGGAGCAGAAGGAGCCGGCTCCGCAGCCGGAGAGCAGGGCGGACAGCACGGCCGAATCCGGGGGCGGGGACGACTCCGGCTCCAGGGCCGCTCCGGCGGCTGCGCGCGGTGGTGGTGGCAGCGGTGGTGGTGGCAGCGGTGGCGGTGGCGGGTCGAAGGGCGGAGGCAAGGGGAGCGCGTCCAAGGGGAAGAAGGCGTCCAAGGCGACGCCGAACCTCTCCGGTGTCTCCCCCGAGGAGGGCCTCTCCGCCGCGTCGAACCTCAAACCGCACCAGGCCGTCGAGGCGATGGACAGCGTCGGCGGCGCCGTGGACAAGGACGTCGGCAAGGAGCACAGGCAGCTGGCGTCCAGGCCGCCCGCCATGGACCGCCCCTCCGGTGCCCCGAGGACCCTGCACGGCGCGCCGGACTCCGAGGAGGCGGCGCAGTACAACGAGGACAAGGCCGGCCGGGCCGATGACGCGAAGGACGAGAAGGCCGAGGTCAAGGGCGAGAAGAAGCCGGAAGGCAAGATCGACGCCGAGGAGATGGAGGAGCCGGACTTCTTCGACCAGGTCGGGATGATGGCCGGTTACGTCATCGGCGGCATCGGCGACTGGCTCGGCTTCGATGTGACGGCGGAGGACCTGGCCGCGCAGTTCGCCGGGATGCCCACCAAGGACGAGGCCATGAAGGAGGCGCAGAACGGCACCGCGCCGGGCGTCGACATGAAGGGTCAGGCCGAGGACAAGACCGACGAACAGGGCGGCAACACCGACGACAAGAGCCAGGAGGCCGCCGAGACCGGCGCCGACGACGCCGGTCGCAGGATGGGCGAGGACCAGATCTACCCGGACGCGCCGAAGGAACGGCTCGAAGGGAAGGTGCCGGCCCAGCAGGGCGGCAAATCCCAGGTCGGCGGCGGTGGTGCGAGTACGGGTGCGGTGCCTCCCGAGGCGGCCTCGGAAGTGGCCGAGCACGAGCGGAAGCCACAGTTCAAGCAGGCACTGAGCGACGGCCGTCAGGACATGGGCAAGGGCCGGGAGAAGAAGACTCAGGACACCCGCACGTCCCAGGACAAGCACAAACGGCAGGTGGACAAGGAAGTCCTGGCCAACACCAAGGAGCAGACGGGCAAGCGCGAGGGCGTCCTGACGGACGTGGACAAGCAGCGCGCCGACTGGACCAGGGACCAGGACGAAGAGCTGAAGAAGCTCGGCACGAAGAAGTCCGACCGCGAGACGAAGATCCGTGACGACGTCAAGAAGGAGGAGGAGGACACCGACAAGGACGTCGGCAAGGAGAAGGAGACCAGCGACAAGGACATCAAGGACAAGGGGAACAAGGCCGAGGAGGAGGCAGGGAAGAAGAAGGACGAGAGGGTCGACGACTCCAAGGGCTGGCTCTCCAAGACGCTCGACTGGATCAAAGAGAAGTTCATCGAGCTGCGGGACAAGATCGTCCAGATCATCAAGGACGCCCGTGAAGCGATCGTCGGGGCGCTGAAGAGCTTCAAGGAGACGGTCGAGGGCTGGATCAACGCGGCCCGCAAGGGCATCGTCGAGATGATCAGGAAGTTCATCGAGGACCTGATCCAGTTCGTCACGGACCTGGTGAGAGCGGTCATCGAGATCGCCCGCCGCATACGCAAGTTCGTCACGGATCTCATCAAGGCGGCGATCGCGCTCGTCAACAGTCTCGCCACCCGGCTGAGGCAGATCATGAACGATCTGCTGGAGTCCATCGCGAAGCTGCTCAGCGACATCCTGAACGTCCTGAAGAAGATGCTCCTGGACGTCCTGAAGGCGTGCAAGGACGCCCTCAAGGCGGTCCTCGACTTCGCGACGAAGTTCATCGCGGCCTTCGGCGAGTTCATGCTGATCCTGGTCGACATCCTCTCGGACCCGGGCGGCTGGCTGAGCGGCGCGAAGAACTCCGCCTACGACGGCGCGAAGAACCACCTCTTCAACGAGGTGAAGAGTGCGGTCAAGCAGTGGTTCAACGACAAGGTCAAGGAGATCACCGGCCTGACCGAGGCCGTCTGGAACAAGCTGATGAAGGGCGGCTGGACCCTCGACAGGATCGCCAAGGAGGTGTGGGACGCGATCGTCCCCCAACTCCCGTTCATCATCGGCGAGATCGTCATCACGAAGGTCCTCGCGAAGCTGATCCCGGGCGCCGGCTGGGGTGCGGCCATCCTGGAGGCCATCCAGGCCGCGATCGGCTCACTGGGCGAGATCCTCAAGGCCATCGGCGCGGTCATCACCTGGCTCAAGTCGGTACGCGAGGGAGGCGCGGGCGTCCTCTTCGCCAAGGCGATAGCGGCGGGCATCGTCGTCCTGCTGGAAATGGCGTACGAGCTGATCCTCAGCGGCATCGGCAAGTACGTGTCGAAGGTGGGCAAGCGGCTGAAGGGCGTGGCCGCGAACCTGGGCAAGGACAAGGGTGGCGGCACGGACAAGGGGAAGGACGGCGCGGGCGACCCGCCGGCTTCCAACAAGGACAAGCCCTCGTCGACTCCCGAAAAGACGCAGACGCCCCCGTCCAGGGTCACGCCCCCGCCGAAGCCCAAGGACACGGGCGGACCCGGAAAGCCGAAGGACCAGAGCGCGCCTGCCAAGCCGAAGGACAAGGACGCACCGGGCAAGCCGAAGGACAAGGACGCACCGGCCAAGCCCCAGGACAAGAAGCCGGCGACGACGAAGCCCGGAAAGCCGGTGGACAAGGACACCGACACCCCGTCCCCCAAGCCGACGAGCCCCAAGGGCCCCACGAACAAGCCCGGCAAGGAAAACGGCAAGCCCGACGGCAAGAAGAACAACACCCCGAGCGACAAGTCCACGAAGCCGACGCCCCCGACGTCGAAGGACAAGAACGGCAATCCGAAGAACGAGAACAAGGACGAGAAGCAGGACACCCGGCCGACCCCGTCGCCCAAGTCGGCTGCCCCTACCCCCTCTCCCAGGCCCGACAAGATCGACGACCCGGGCGGTCCTGCCAAGGACAAAACCAAGGACAACGGGGGCAAGGGCCAGGATCCGGACGGCAACAAGGAGAAGCCCGACTCTGACGACAGCGCCAAAAGGGACGCGGACAGTCGAGACAAGGACGGCGACGGCAAGAAGGAAACCGACGGATCAGGTCGTAAGGACGGCGCTGAATCCGGCAGTAAAAGGAAGGATGACGAAAAGGGAGGAACGAGCGACAAGAAGAAACAGGAGGAGAAGGAGAACTCTCCCGAATCAAAGCAAGCTCAGCTTCAGAAGATCCTCGCTCGAATCAAGGCAATCGAAGATCCCAAGCTCAGGAAGGGAGTGCTGCGCGCCGGTCACATCCAGAGTCTCAATGCACTGCGCGTATGGTTCCGACTCAGCTCGCTCGTCCGCAAGGATCCACCCAATTTCTCAATCGTCGCCAAACTGAACCCGACTGGCACCGCGACACGCGGCGAGGAAGAATCCGGTGACTCCACACCGTCGGTTGATTGGAAAGACGCACCTCATCGCGATGCGAAGCTGCCGCCTGTAAAGTCCCCGGAATTTAGAAATAATGACCTCGCGTCAAGCTTTAAATCCGAGTATCTGAACAAGACATTCGCAAGTACCGGCGAATCGGCGGCGAAGGGTAAGTCGCCTGAGCCCCTCGGGTTTCGCTACCTCATCAAACATAAGATCAACACCGAGGTCAACGACTCCGAACGTTGGGATAGAACCCACCTGTTGCCGGACACGCTGGGTGGAACGGCGAGAAATCAGAACCTGGTCCCGGCGCGCCACTACCAGAACATGAAGCTGCGGCCGACAGAGAAGCCTGCCACCGATCACGTGAAGAAGGGTGGCCGGAATCTCGCCTGGTACAAGATAGAAATCGGCTACTGGTCCGAGAAGGCGGATTCGAATTATGGGCACAACGCCAACACTCGACCCCGGGGATTCCCCAGCACTATTAGCGCGAGCTGGGGCAAGCATCACCTGAAGCCACGTGAGACCGGGGAATTGACGGGACACTGGACGCCCGGTGCGGCCGAACCGGCATCTGTCTCGCTATCTCTTGAGAAACCCCCGATACCCCGCAACGAACCTGTGCTGGACGTCAACAGGGAGACTGACAAGCACCGCATGAAGCTCGCACTGACAGCATCGAAGGCCCAGGTGGAGGCGATCATTAGGCTTCGCCAAGTCCATCCGTTTGTCGATGAAATGGACATGGTGCAACGCATGAAGAAGGATCGTCCTCGGTTTAACCTGGCGAAGCTGGAGAGTCGCTTGATTGCGCTCGCTGACGATGATCGTTTGACTTTCTCCTGACATGTAGATCGAGGTAAGGAAAGCGAGAGAAATCATGGCAAAGGAGCTCACGTTGAGTGATCGTGCTCAGTTGGATTCCGTCAATGAGATCAAAGCGACCGGGGAATTTGATGTGCATTTCGAGCAGCGGCCGACAACATTTCCGATGTCATGGTTCGATCCCCTGTCGGACAGGAAAGCTGAATGGGCGGGTGTAATCCTGAGTCAGAAGCTGCAGGAGTGTGCATTAACTTTCACCTCTTTTTCCTGTTACTGGAATTCAAGAGATACTGAACTCGACCTATCCGGTGAATTTCACTTGCCTCACCTATTCAGATCCCTCATGGGCAACCCGCCGGAGTGCAACGACCTGGCATCTGAACGAGAAAGAAAGCTGCTCTCCCAGTTGCGATTGATTGATGCCGCCCCGCGCAGGGCGACCGGTGAGGCTACTTTTATTCGCATTGAGGCCCACAAGGAGAATCTAGAACTATGGCACCAGGATCGATACTTGTATGACGGGGGGAATAACTCTCAAGGATTTATTAAAATGGAGCTGGATCTCTGTGGCTACTTGACCATGCTGCGCATTACCAAGGGGACTTTCGGGTGGCAGCATCTTTTCGCTGACACTCTTCTTCGACACGAAGACTTCCGTCATCACGTCGCAAGTATCAAGAATATGCTCGATGTCTTCCCGGATACCTTCCCTGCCTATGACTACAGCGACCTACGTGCGCGCCTGGAGGCCCGCCGATGACCCGCTACGCCGACATCCCCAAGCCCATCCGCTCCGGAATAGTCGTGGTCGACCCCGACCGAGGCACCCCCCAGCGGATCATCGTGCTGCAGTTCAACCCCGACACCCTGGAACGCAGTCTCTCGCCCCAGTCCGCCGGCGGCAGCGGAGACTCCGGCGGCGGGGGGAGCGGGTCCGGGGACCGGAACGAGGCTCTGCGGCTCAAAGGGCCCGCCCAGGAGACCTGGAAGTTCACCGCCGAGATCGATGCCACCGATCAGTTCGAGGTCGCCGCCCCCGACGGCATCCACCCCCAACTCGCCACGCTCGAAATGCTCGTGCAGCCCACCACTCAGCAGATTCGTGACGCCTCGCGGTTGTCCCAGAAGGGGGCCATCGAGATCAGCCCGATCGAGATGCCGCTGACGCTGTTCACCTGGGGCAGCAAGCGCGTGATGCCCGTCCGGCTGACCGAGCTGTCCATCAACGAATCCGCCTTCGACGTCAACCTCAATCCGATCCGGGCCTCCCTCTCCATCGGGCTCAAGGTGCTCACCGTCAGCGACCTGCCCGCCGGCCACCGCGGCGCCGACCTCTACATGGCCCACCTCGCCCAGAAGGAACGCCTCGCGGCAGCGGCCCGCGGCGGCAGCCTCGGCGGACTCGGCCTCACGGCCGCGGGCACAGGCACCGTCGGCACCCTGAACGGAAGGGGCTGAGGCAGCAGCCATGGCAGACATCGAGCCCTACGAGAACGCCCTGGACGCGATCCCCGGCGCCCACCCCTACCCCCGTACCAGCCGCTACCACGACGCCGAGATCGGCGTACACCGACAGGCGGACGGCACCGAAGTCCGCTACACCAAGCGCCGGTTGCTGCCCCCGCTGCCCGAAGCGGGGGATGCGGGGAACGCGGAGGACGAGAGCCAGGACCACACCGTCAGCGGCGGTGAACGCCCCGACCTCCTCGGGCAGCGCTACTTCGGCGACCCCACCCAGTGGTGGCAGATCGCCGACGCCAACCCCGTACTCGACCCACGCGAGCTGACCGACGAGGCCGGCAAGGTCATCCAGGTACCGCTCGCCGGCGGCTTCCCGCGGTCGGACCGGGGGGACCGGCGTGTTTGACGTCCCCGTGGGGCAGGGCCCCGTCCACATCACCCTCCTCATGGGGCCCAAGCTCGCCCGCCCCGTCCCCGCCGAGGTCACCGAAGCACTGCTGTCCGCGCAGATCACCGCCACCGCCGGCGAACGCGGCGGCTTCCAGCTCGCCTTCGACCTCACCAAGAACGGGCTCATCAGCCGGCGGCTCCTGCCCGAAGGGTTCTTCGACCCCAAGACCCGGATCGTCGTCACCGTCACGGTCAAGGGCACCCCCGACGTGCTCCTCGACGGCCTGATCGTCCGGCAGGAGGTCGGCGCCAGCAACCAGCCCGGCCACTCCACCCTCACCGTCACCGGCGAGGACCTGACGCTCCTCATGGACCTGGAGGAGCGCACCGACCGCTACCCCAACCTCCCACCCTCCGAGCGCGTCCTCGCCATCCTGCGCCGCTACTCCGACTACGGCATCCGGCCCGACGTCTACACGGAGAAGGTGGCCCAGCCCCCGCACCAGGACCTCCGCGTGCACTACCAGACCGGCACCGACCTGCAGTACGTCACCGAACTGGCCCGCGCCAACGGCTACACCTTCTACCTGGAGCCGGGCCCCACCCCGAACCGGTCGTCGGCCCGCTGGGGCCCCGAGGTCCGCCTCGGCGTCCGCCAGCACGCCCTCAACGTCAACATGGACAACAACTCCACCGTCGACCAGCTGACGTTCTCGTACGACGGAACGGCGCGCGAGGAGCCGCAGGCCCGCTGGCAGGACCCGGGGACCCGGCACTCCACGCTCCTCCCGCAGCCACCGATCAGCCCCCTGCGCCCACCGCTCGGCAAGCGCCCCACACCCGCCCTCAAACGCCGCACCCTCACCGGCACCGCCAAGCAGCAGCGCGAACAGGCCGAGGCCGAACTCCTCGCCCGGGCGGCCGTGTCCGCCGACGTCATCTCGGGCTCGGGCTCCCTCGACGTCAACCGGCACGGCTACATCCTCCAGCCCCGCCAACTGGTCGGCGTCCGCGGCGCGGGACGGGCGTACGACGGCGACTACTACGTCAAGTCCGTCACACACAACCTGCGCCCCGGCTCCTTCCAGCAGAACTTCACCGTCTCCAGGGAGGGCCTGGAAGCCCGCAGCGCCTACGTCAGGCCCTGACCTTGACCCCGCACCACCCCACGCCTCACAGACCACACCTCGCAGACCACACACCAGGAGCAGTCCAGCATGGCGGCAACCGGCAATCGCTACCTCGGCAAGTTCCGCGGCCGGGTCGTCGACAACAACGACCCACTGCGCATCGGCCGCGTCACGGCCGAGGTCCCGGACGTCCTCGGTGATGAGCCCTCGACCTGGGCGCTGCCCTGCCTGCCCTTCACCGGGCCACAGGCGGGACAGTTCGTGGTGCCGCCGACCGGCGCCGGCGTCTGGGTGGAGTTCGAGCAGGGCGATCCCAGCTTCCCGATCTGGACGGGGTGCTGGTACGGGGCCGCCGAGGAGCTGCCGCCTGACGCGCGCCGCGAGTTGCAGGCGAACGCCGCGAACAAGCCGGTCGTCGTGCAGACACCCCTGGCGCACAAGCTCGTCATGAACGACACGCCCGGCACCGAGCAGGGAATCCTGCTCCAGGCCCAGGACGGCGCGTACATCCGCGTCACCAGGGACGCCGTGGTCATCGCGACCGGCGCCGGCGCCGAGGTCGTGCTGCGCGGCAACCAAGTGACGATCAACGAGGGCCAGTTGACCGTGCTCTCCAAGCGATAGGAAGACGGGGGACGATTCAAGTGTCCAGAGCGACAGGGGCGTCCGGGAGTCTGCTCGGCGCCGGAGCCGTGATCAGCTGCCCGCACGGCGGGCGCGCGAGCACCACCACCACAGCCACCTCCGCCGTGCTCATGGACGGCGTACCGGTCGCCACCGCCGGGCACGGCTACGTCGTCACCGGCTGCCCGCACACCGTCGACGGCGTGCCCGTGCCCTGCGTCTCCGTCCGCTGGACGGCCGACGGTGGGACAGGGGGGATGGACGGCACCGGCGGCAGCGGTGTCACCGTCGACGGCGCCGCCGTGCTGCTCGACACCTCCGCGGCCCAGTGCTTCACGGCGGCCTTCGTGCCGCAGGGCCCGCCCGTCGTCCAGGCCGCGCCGCGAAAGGTGACCGTCCGATGAGCCCACGCACCCGCCCAGGCGCCCGCCCGCGTTCCGACATCGCGTTCCCCTTCCGGGCCGACCGCCGGGGCCGTACCGCGCACGCGCGCCACGACGCACACGTCCGCGACCTCATCGAACAGGTGCTGTTCACCAGCCCCGGTGAGCGCGTCATGCGCCCCGACTTCGGCTGCGGACTGCTCGACCTGGTGTTCGCGCCCAACAGCCCCGAACTCACCAGCACCCTCGAACTGTCCGTGCAGGCCGCCCTGCAGCGCTGGCTCGGCGACCTCGTCGACGTGGAGGCCCTCGACGTGGCCGGCGAGGACGACACCATCCGGGTCCATCTCTCCTACGCCGTGCGCTCCACCGGGACGCGCCGCGACGACGTCTTCGAAGGGAGGGCCGCCGCATGAGCAGCACGGCCCCGACCACGACCGCCTCCCGGCGGAGCAAGGTGAGAGCCGCCCAGCTCAACGGAGTCGACGCCGTCGAGGTCAGCGACGACGGGCTCACCCTCACCGTCACCTTCCTCGGCAAGGCCCCGCACGGCCTGTGCGCCGAGAACGTACGCATCGACGGCGGCCGCCGCGTCACCAGCCCCACCAGTTCCACCGGCCCCACCGGTCCTACCAACCCCACCGACATCACCGCCGTGGACATCAGCGTCGAGCGCGAGGAGGACCCCGAGCTCGACGACCGGCTGTACGTCACCCTCGACCGGGCGGGCGACACCTCCCGCTACTGCCTCTCCCTGGTGGAGACCGACCCGTACGGGCGCCCGGGGACCGAACCCTTCCGAGGGTTCGACCAGCGCTACCACCGGGCCTCCTTCTCCTTCCGGCCGGACTGTCCGACGCCCTTCGACTGCGCGGACGGACCCGAGAGGGAACGGGACTTCCCCGCGGCACCCGTCGTCGACTACACCGCCCGTGACTACGACACCATCCGCAAACTGCTCCTCGACCGGCTCGCACTCACCACCCCCGACTGGATCGAGCGCAACCCCGCCGACCTGGGCATGACGCTCGTCGAGATGCTCGCCCACACCGGCGACCAGATCAGCTACCAGCAGGACGCCGTCGCCACCGAGGCGTACCTCGACACCGCGCGCCGCCGCGTCTCGGTCCGCCGGCACGTCCGCCTCATCGACTACGCGATGCACGACGGCTGCAACGCCCGCGCCTACGTCACGGTGGAGACCGCCGGCGAACACACCCTGCTCCCGGGCACGTACCGCTTCGCCTCCGTCGACGTACGTGCCCTCGACCCGCACGACAGGCCGGAACCCGGCACGGTCATCGACGACGGGGACCTCGCCGAACTCGACGAGCGCGGCTCCGTCGAAGTCTTCGAACCGGTCGCGTCCGCCGACCCGCTGGAGCTGCGGGCCGCCCACAACGCGATCCGGCTGTGGAGCTGGGGCAGCGAGGTGCGCTCCCTGCCCAAGGGCGCGACCGCCGCGACCCTGCGCGACGAGTGGCGCGACCCGGAGACCTGCGAGGAACGCCGACTCGGGCTGCGGCCCGGCGACCTGATCGTCCTGGAGGAGGTGAAGGGGCCGCGCACCGGCACTCCCGGCGACGCCGATCCCACCCACCGGCAGGCCGTACGGCTGACCTCGGTCACCCCTGCCGTCGACCGGATCGAGGACCAGCCGGTCCTGGAGGTCACCTGGGCCGCCGAGGACGCGCTGCGCTTCCCGCTGTGCCTCGCCACGCGCGGCGGACGCGACTGCGAGGCGGTGGAGGACGTGACGATCGCCCGGGGCAACGTCGTCCTCGTCGACCACGGCCGCTCACTGAACTGGTGCGGCGACGGCCTCCCGGAGACGGTGACCGTGCCGCCCGCCCCCGCCGTCGTCGGCTCCTGCGCCGCCCCGGCGTTCGGCTGCGCCGACCGCGACGAGGGCAACGCACCCGCCCGCCTCATCAACTCCCTGACGGACAAGGCGGAGTGCGGCGACCCGCTCACCCCCGACGACGTCCGCGAGCTGTTCGACGTCGTGGGCGAGGCCGCGACCGTACGTGCCGGTCTCGGCCTGGAACTCACCGGCCGGCGGCACGGACGCGGCGGTACGGGGGAGGCGGGACGGGTCGTGCCCGGCACCGCGTACGCCCAGGCCGCGGCCCTGCGCACCCTGCTCGCCCAGTCCGTGTACCCGGGCATCGCACCCCGTTTCCGGCCGCTCCTCGGCCGCTCGCCCGTCACCCAGGCCGTGCCCTTCCCCGACCCCAGGGCCGTCGCCACCGGCCAGGCCGAGCGGCTCGCCGCCGTCCCGGGCCGGGTCGAGCAGCGCCTCACCGAACTGTGGCGCAGCGCCCGCGACCGCGACGGGCTCGGCGAAGGGGAGATCGCCGAACTCACCGTGCTCTACGGCCTGAAGGTCCTGGAGCGACTCGAACTGCGCCGCCACCCGGTACGCGCCCTACGTGAACTCCTCTTCCGCAGCGACCGGTTGCTCGACGCGAAGCTCCGGCGCGTCGAGGTGCTCGCGGCGCGGGCCCGCGCGGGTACGGTCCTCGACGGGCACATCGCCTGGGAGATCGCACACAGTTGGGGCCCCGCGTACGCGGACGGGCTGCACCCGGACGAGCAGGTCCTGCGCGGCCCCGCCACGGCGGCGCTGCGTCACGACCCGCGCCAGGCACTCCCCGCTGTCCGGCTCCACGACGGCGACCTGACCTGGGAGCCGCGCCGCGATCTGCTCGACAGCACCGCCCGTGACCGGCACTTCGTCGGCGAACTGGAGGACGACGGACGCCTCGCCCTGCGCTTCGGCGACGGCCGCCACGCCGCCCGGCCTGCCCCCGGCACGCGGCTCGAACTCCGCTACCGGCTGGGCGGCGGCATCGCGGGCAACGTGGGCGCGGAAGCCATCAACCACCTGGTCGTCTGCGACGACGGCAACGGCAACGGCAATCACGACCACGACCACGAGGAACCGCCGGTGGCCGGTGTGCGCAACCCGCTGCCCGCCGTGGGCGGCACGGAGCCCGAACCGGTCGAGCAGGTACGCCAGTTGGCCCCACTCGACCTGCGCCGCACCCGCCTGCGCGCCGTCACCGCGGACGACTACGCGGCCCTCGCCTCCGTCCTGCCCGGCGTCCAGCGGGCCGCCGCCACGATCCGCTGGACCGGCAGCGGCCGGGAAGCCCACGTCGCCGTGGACGCGTACGGCGACGGGGCACCCTCGGCGGCGCTGCTCGCCGAGGTCACCCAGGCCCTGGAGGCGTACCGGCGCATCGGCCACGACCTCGTGGTCGGCGCGGCCCGCCAGGTGCCGCTCGACATCGCGCTGCGGGTCTGCGCCAGGCCCGGCCACCAGCACGGGCAGATCCTGGCCGAGCTGTACCGCGTACTCGGCCGGGGCCGCCTGCCCGGCGGGCGGCTCGGCTTCTTCCACCCGGACGCGCTCACCTTCGGCGAACCGGTCAGGATCAGCCGCCTGGTCGCCGTCGCGGCGGCCGTGCCGGGCGTCGAGAGCGTCCACGTCACCCGCCTGCGAAGGCTGTTCCACGAGGACCGCGGAGAGAGGGAGGACGGCGTGCTGCGGCTCGGCCCGCTGGAGGTCGCCACCTGCGACAACGACCCCGACCGACCGGAGAACGGCCGGTTGGCGATATCCCTCGGAGGCGCCCGATGAGCGACGACGACCGCAACGACTGCACCTGCGGCGGCGCGTGCGGCGGTCATGACGAGCGCCTCGCCCCCGCCCCGCTCCACAACCCTCCCGGCCGCACCGCCCTCGACTACCGCGTGGGCGAGTACGGCTCCTTCCTGGCCGCCCTGCGCGACCGGCTCGCCTCACCCGCGTACCCGGCGCTCGGAGGCCTGACCGTCCGCACCCCGGACGACCCGGCGATCGGCCTGCTCGACGCCACCGCCGTCCTCGGCGACCTGCTCACCTTCCACTCCGAGCGGATCGCCGACGAGGCCTATCTGCGTACGGCCGACGAGTACCGCTCGCTGGCGCTGCTCGGCCGGCTGGTCGGTCACCGGCCGCGTCCGGGCGTCGCCGCCGCCACCCATCTGGCGTACAGCCTCGAACGCGATCCGCGCGCCGAGACCCTGCCCGTGGTGATCCCGCGGGGCGCGCGCAGCCACAGCGTGCCCGCGTCCGCCGACGAGGAGTCGCAGACCTTCGAGACGAGCCGCGACCTGACGGCCCGCTGGGACTGGAACGAGCTGAAGGTCCGGCGCCGCCGCCCCTCCCTCGTCACCCCGCAGGACCTGGAACGCCGGTCCGAGCTCTTCGTCGAAGGCACCGCCAACTCCCTCGCGGTCGGCGACCCGTTGCTGTTCGTCTTCGGTGAACAGGCAGGCGCGCAGCGGCTGCTGCTGCCCGTGGCGAGCGTCCGCATCGACCGGGACGACGAGATCACCGCGATCGGTCTGCCCCGGTCGGCCCCGCCCACCTTCAGGGAACTCGTCGATGAGGTACGCCGCTGGACCGCCGAGCCCGCGGCCCCCGGCGAGCCCGGCGAGGAACCGCCCACCCCGGAGGTGCCCAACCCGCGCCCCGTCAGCCGCCTGATCGAGGACTTCGACGACCAGGTCCTCGCCCCACTGCGCGCCGACCTGGACGCGATCGGCACGCCGGAGAGCCTCGCGGCCCGGCTCGCCGAGCCCGTCGCCCGCCTCGGCGAGGCCCAGGTCCTCGCGACACCGTACGACGACGTGGCGGCCTGGTTCGAACAGCTGGAGGCCGTACTGGCCGAACTCGCCGAGCGCGCACTGGAGTTGGCCCCCTCGCAGCCGGTGCCTCCACCGGACGACCAGGACCCGACGGCAGCAGCGGGCCGGGACCGGACGGCAGCAGGAGACCAGGCCCCCGCCACGGCAATGGCGGCGGCCCAGATTCAGGAACCGGCCTCGGCCTCGGCAACCGGCCGTCGCGCCGCCGCCCTGGACGCCCTCGGCACCGTCCTGCCCGCTCTCCGCGCCCGCGGCCGGGCACCCGCACCCTCCACCGGGGCCGGGCCCCGGCGCCCGGGCGCGGACACGGCCCGGCTGCTCTCGGTCCTCGACCCCGGTCTGACCGGCCTCTACCCGGCCTGGCGCACGGCCGCCGCGCCCGGCACCCCGCAGCTCCTGCGCGAGCTCCTCGCCCTGCGCGTGACCGCCGCACCCTTCGGCGCGATGGCCCCGCTCAAGCCCGTCCAGGACGACCGGGGCCGGGTCATCCGCACCGCGGACTGGCCGCTCACCGGCGCCGTCCTCGTCAGCATGCGCGTCGTGTTCGACACGGCGGGCAGGACCCCGGTACGGGCGGAGTTCCAGTACGTCGAGGGCAGCAGCTCCGACCAGCGCGCCGAGAACCTCCCGGCCACGACACCGGTCACCTTCCGCCTGGGCACCGGCGAGGTGGACCTGTCCACCCCCGCGGACCGGCCGCCGGGCGTCACCGCGGTGCTCCGTTCCGGCCTGCCCGAGCGGACGCTCACCGTGTCCCGCCCCGACGAGGACGGCCTGGTCCAGGTGGGCGTGGACAACGGCACCTCCGAACAGGTCACCCTGCGACCGGGCGTCCCCGAGCGGTTCACGCACGGCGAGTACGAGGTCAGCCTCACGTACACCGTGGGCAGCGCCGCCCCGAACGTGGAAGTGGTCATCGCCTCCAAGCCGGCGCCCGCGAACCGCCGCGTCCTCCAGCTGGACTCGGTGCGCGACGGCATCACGGTCGGCAGCTGGGTGGCGATCCAGCGCCCCACCAAGGGAGCCGAGGGAGCCGAGGGAGCCGAGGGAGGCATCCCGGGCGACGCGCGCCTCGCGTACGTCACCACGAAGGTCGTGGCGGCGCGGACGGCCGCGTACACCAACTACGGCATCACAGGCCGGGGCACCGAACTCGTCCTGGCCGACCCGTGGCTCGACGAGTTCGACGTCCTGCTCTCGCACATCCGCGACACCACCGTCCACGCGGCGGGCCAGCCGCTGCGCCCCGCCGACGAACCGCTCGGCGAGGACGTGCACGGCAACGAGATCGAACTCGCCGAGCTGTACGACGGGTTGCGGCCCGGCCGCACACTGATCGTCGAGGGGGAGCGCGGCGACCTGCCCGGCACGGCCGCCGTACGGGCCACGGAGGTCGTCACCGTCGCCACCGCCGAGCCCGCGATCGACCCCCGGCTCCCGGGCGACCACGTCCACACCGAGCTGACGCTCACCGCGGACCTCGCCCACCGCTACCGCCGCGCGAGCGTGCGCGTCCTCGGCAACGTCGTCGAGGCGACACACGGCGAGACCCGCGACGAGGCGATCGGCGGCGGCGACTCGGACCGCGTGAACCAGACGTTCGCGCTCTGGCAGGCGCCCCTCACCTGGCTCGCCGACGACAACCCCCTCGGCGCCGCCCCCGTCCTGGAGGTCAGGGCCGACGGCGTGCTCTGGCACGAGGTCGACAGCCTCGCGGGGCGCGGCCCGCGCGACCGCGTCTACATCACCGGCACCGCCGCCGACGGCCGCACCACCGTGACCTTCGGAGACGGCGTCCACGGCGCCCGCCTGCCCAGCGGCCACGAGAACATCCGCGCCCGCTACCGCTTCGGCACCGGCAGGGCCGCCAATGTCGCCGCAGGACGCGTCACCCAGGCCCTCACCAGGCCCCTGGGCGTCTCCGCGGTCACCAACCCGCGCCCGGCCACCGGCGGTGCCGACGCGGACGGACCCGCCCTGACCCGGCGCACCATCCCACTCGCCGTCTCGGCCCTCGACCGGCTGGTGTCGGAGAGCGACTACGAGGATTTCGCCCGCTCCCGGGCCGGCATCGGACGGGCCGCCGCACGCGAACTCTTCGACGGCCGGCGGCGGGTGCTGCACGTCACGGTCGCCGGCACGGACGACGTGCCCCTCGCGGGCGACGGCGGCGACTCGCCGCTGCTGGACGCCCTGCGCGGCGCGCTCACCGAGTACGGCGACCCGAACCTCCCGGTCCGCGTGGACGCCCGTGAACTCGTCGCGCTCCTCGTGTCCGCGAAGGTGAAGGTGGCGCCCGACCACACCTGGGAGATCGTCGAACCCCGGCTGCGCCAGGCCCTGCTACGTCGACTCGGTTTCGAGGGAAGGGAGTTGGGGCAGCCCGCCCGGCTCTCCGACATCCTGGCCACGGCCCACCAGGTGCCCGGTGTCGACTACGTGGACGTCGACGTGTTCACCGGCGTGCCCGCCTCCACGACCGCCGAGGAGCTCACGCGGCTCCTCGCGAACCCCGGCCTGCCGAGGGCATCGGTCCCGGCGCGTGCGGCGACGTACGACGAGAAGACCCACACCGTCCGCGCGAAGGACGGCGAGACGCTGTCGGAGATCTGCGCCCGGTACGGCGTCCCGCTCGCCGAACTCCTGCGCCTCAACCCCGACATCGCCGACACCCGCCGCCTGGCGAAGGGCCGTTCGGTGTACGTCTTCCGCGGCATCCGCCCGGCCCAGCTCGCGCTGCTGTCGCCGAAGGCCGCGGACACCCTGATTCTGACGGAGGTCAAGTGATGTCCAGGGAACCGGACGGACTCGCCGAGCTGCTTCCCCAGTGGCACCGGCTGCGGGACGCCCAGGAGGGCGAACCCCTGCGCGCCCTGCTCGCGGTCATGGCGGAGCAGCTCGACCTCGTACGGGACGGGGTCGAGCAGGGCTACGAGGACCTGTTCGTCGAGACGGCGGCGCCCTGGGTGCTGCCGTACCTCGGCGACCTCGTCGGCTACCGCACGCTGCCCGGCTACGAGAGGGTGCTCACCACCGGGCTGCGCGGCGGGAGTCCGGCCGCGCTCACGGAAGCCGTCGCACCACGCGCGGACGTCGCCGCCACGGTCGCCAACCGCCGCCGCAAGGGCACCCTCCATCTCCTCGAAGAACTCTCCGACGACGTGGCCGACTGGCCGGCCCGCGCCGTCGAACTCTCCCGCCACGTCGCCCACCAGCAGCCGGTGAAGCTCTACGGCGGTACCGGGGGAGCCCCGCACGGCCGCGGCATCCGCGGGCGGCTCGCCGACATGAGGGACGGCGCCGCGCTCGACCTGGCGGGCGGCCCGTTCGGCGAGGTGGCCCGCTCGGTGGACGTCCGCAGAGCCGACTCCCGCCACCGGCAGGGTGGTTGGACCCCGGCCGGCGTAGGACTCTTCGTATGGCGGCTGAAGGCGTACTCGCTGACGTCGTCGCCCGCCTACTGCGTCGACCGGGCCCGCAACCTCTACACCTTCTCCATCCTCGGCAACGACACCCCACTGGTCACCAGGCCGGTCCCCGAGCCCTCACCCACCCACATCGCCGCCTTCGACAACGTGCCGGACCTCATCCGCCGCCGCCGGCTCCACGACCGCCTCGCCGACCACTACGGCCCCGGCAAGAGCTTCGTCATCCGGCGCGACGGCGAGGACGGGCCCGTGCCGCCCTCCGACATCGTGGTCGCCGACCTGTCGGACTGGCGCTACCGGCCCAAGCGCGGCCAGGTCGCGGTCGACCCGGAGCTCGGCCGGATCGCCTTCGGCGCACGGACCGCGCCCCGCAAGGGCGTCTGGGTCGACTACCACTACGCGTCCGGCGCCGACCTGGGCGGCGGCGAGTACGTACGCGACCGCGAGCCGCGCCCCGACGCCACCGTGTTCCGGGTCGGCCCCGGCGAGAGCCACCGGCAGATCATGGACGCCTACCGGGCCTGGCAGCACGACCGCCGGGCGGGCCGCTGCGGCCCCGAGGGCATCATCGAGATCACCCACAGCGGCGCCTACCAGGAACAGCTGGACTTCGACCTCGACCCGGGCGACCGCCTCGAACTGCGCGCCGCCGACGGCACCCGCCCCGTCATCCGGCTGCTCGACTGGTACAGCAACCGTCCCGACGCACTCAACATCCGCGCCCTGTCGGACGACTGCGCCCCGGGGGAGCGGCCACGGATCGTGCTCGACGGGCTGCTCGTCACCGGCCGCGGCATCAACGTCACCGGCCCGATGGGCGCCGTCGTCGTACGCCACTGCACGCTCGTGCCCGGCTGGTCCCTGGAGCCCGAGTGCGACCCCCACTCGCCGGACGAGCCGAGCATCGTCCTGGAGCGCACCACCGCGTGCCTCCAGATCGAGCACAGCATCCTCGGCACCATCGAGGTCATCGGCGACGAGGTCTCCGAGGAGCCCCTCGACATCCACCTGCGCGACAGCGTCCTGGACGCCACCGCCGACGACCGCGAGGCGCTCTCCGCCCCCGACTGCCGGCACGCCCACGCCGTCCTGCACCTGCACCGCACCACCGTGATCGGCGAGATCCACACGCACGCGGTCCGCATCGCCGAGAACTCCGTCTTCACCGGACGCCTCCACGTGGCCCGCCGCGGCATCGGCTGCCTGCGCTTCTCGTACGTCCCCACCGGATCGCGTACGCCCCGCAGGTACCGCTGCCAGCCGGACCTGGCGGGCCCCGGCCGGGCGTCCCGCGTACAGCCGCGGTTCACGTCCCGGCGCTACGGGACGCCCTGGTACGGGCTGTGGGCCGACGGCAGCCCCGAGGAGATCCGGCGCGGCGCGGAGGACGGCGCCGAACTGGGCGCCTTCCACGACCTGTACCGGCCCCAGCGCGAGGACAACCTGCGGGCGCGGCTCGCGGAGTACACGCCGGCGGGCACGGACGCGGGGATCTTCTTCGTGACGTAGACCCCGCTGAAGACCCGGCCGTGGCCGCCCGGCCCCACCCATCCCACGACTTCGTGAACCCGCACTTCCGACCAGGGGGACACCCTTCATGCACGCAGACCTCTCCCGCTCCACCTTCCGCCCGGAGCGGCACTACTCCGCGGTCGTGGTCCAGCAGGGCCGCGTCCAGCTCGACGCGGACGCCAACGAACAGACCGCGATCCAGCTCCATCAGGCCCGCGCCCTCACCGCGGACCTGATCGGACCGCACGGCGGACCGCGTGACGCGGCCGGCTTCCGCGTCGAGTACGTGGGCGGCCGGCACGACATCGACACCCTCCACATCCACGGCGGCCGGTACTACGTCGACGGCATCCTGTGCGACGCGGACCGCCCGGCCGCAGGGGTTCCCGTCCCGGCCGAGGCCGACGAGAACGACAAGGGCGACGAGAAGGACGACGGCGCGCAGGCGGCGGGTCAGGCGGCGGGTCAGGCGACCGCGCACTGGACCTACTGGGACCAGCCGGACGGCTTCCGGGACCCGGAGAAGCCCGGCGACCGGCTGCCCTCGCCCGCCCAGGCACCGTTCGTCGCCTACCTCCACGTGTGGGAACGCGTCGTCACCGCGGCCGAGGACCCGGCGCTGCGCGAGGTCGCCCTCGGCGCGGCGATGCCGGACACCTCCGCCCGCGCCAAGGTCGTCTGGCAGGTCCTGCCGCTGGCGCTCGCCGACCTGGAGGTCGAAGAAGCCGAGCCGTCCAAGGACACGGTCCGCGAGGCCTTCACCCGCTGGGCCGGGAAGCAGGCCGTCTCCTCGGCCCGCCTCGCCGCCCGCGCCGAGCGCCCCGGGCACGCCGACGAGGACCCGTGCCTGGTCAAGCCCGACGCCCGTTACCGCGGCCCGGAGAACCAGCTGTACCGCGTCGAGGTCCACGAGGGCGGCGCGGCGAAGGACGCCACGTTCAAGTGGTCCCGCGAGAACGGCTCCGTGGTCTTCCCGGTCGACGAACTCGACGGTACGTGGGTCCAGTTGGCGTCGCTGGGCCATGACGACAAGCTGGACCTGGACGTGGGCGACCGCGTGGAGTTCACGGACACGGCGTACGCCTCCCGCCTCGAACCGCTGCCCCTGCTGAGGGTGGAGGAACTGGACCTGCCCGGCCGCCGAGTACGCCTGTCCGCCGAGCCGGAGCCGGGCGTCGGACGGCTGCCGCACCTCAACCCGTTCCTGCGCCGATGGGACCACCACGAGGGCCCCCGGCACAAGGGCCGTACGACGACCCTGCGGGGCGGGGCGGTCCCGGTCACGGAGGGGGAGTGGCTCCCCCTGGAGGACGGCATCGAGGTCTACTTCGCCAAGGGCGGCGCCTACCGCACAGGCGACCACTGGACGGTACCCGCGCGCACGGCGACGGGCGGCGTCGAATGGCCCACGGACCGGGCCCGCAGGCCACTGCTCCGTTCCCCGGCCGGCATAGCCCGCCACTTCGCGCCGCTCGCCCTGGTCAAGGGCGAGTCCGGCGCCGTGGACCTGCGGCTCGCCTTCGCACCGCTGGCCGTCGACATCCCGGCGGCGGACGAGGCGACGCTCGCGGCGGAGGCCCGGGCCCGCCAGGAGGAACAGGAGGCGGAGGGCGACCCCTCCGGGGGCAGGTCACAGACCACCGCGGAGGCGGAGGCAGCCGTGGACGCCCAGGAAGGAGACAACTGATGGCGAAGCCCCTGACCGCATCGAAACTGGTGGAGATCCTGCGTGCGGAGGGCCTGACGGTCCACGAGGTCCGCAACTGGCGCACCCACAACCGCAACTCCAAGGGCGCCTGGGGTCCCATGAACGGCGTGATGATCCACCACACCGTCACGTCCGGCACCAGCGCCTCCGTCGACATCTGCTACGACGGCTACTCGGCGCTTCCCGGCCCCCTGTGCCACGGCGTCATCGACAAGAAGGGCCATGTCCACCTGGTCGGCAACGGCCGCGCCAACCACGCGGGGCTCGGCGACGGCGACGTGCTGCGCGCGGTGGTCAACGAGACGAAACTCCCGCCCGACAACGAGGCGGACACCGACGGCAACCGCCACTTCTACGGCTTCGAGTGCATCAACCTCGGCAACGGCAAGGACCCGTGGCCCGAGGTGCAGAAGGAGGCCATCGAGAAGGTCTCGGCCGCGATCTGCCGCGCCCACGGCTGGACGGAACGCTCCGTCATCGGCCACAAGGAGTGGCAGCCGGGCAAGGTCGACCCGCGAGGCTTCACGATGGACAGCATGCGAAGCCGCATCCGCGACCGCCTGAAAGGCAAGGTCGACGCCGACAAACCGGCCCCCGACCCGAAGCCCGCCCCCAAGCCGTCGTACGAGCCGTTCCCGGGCAGCGGCTTCTTCCACATCGGCCAGAAGTCCGCCGCGATCACGGCGATGGGCCGCCGCCTGGTGGCCGAGGGCTGCGGCCGCTACGAGAGCGGCCCCGGCCCCAACTGGACAGAGGCCGACCGCAAGTCCTACGCGGCCTGGCAACAAAAACTCGGCTACAAGGGCAAAGACGCAGACGGAATCCCAGGCAAAAAAAGCTGGGACACCCTAAAGATCCCAAAGACCAACTAGGGACACCGTTTTTGAGGGGGGCGGGGAACGGCGCGGTCTTTGGTTTTTAGGGGCGCGGGGAACTGCGCAATCTTTTAGGGGCGCGGGGAACTGCGCGACCAGCCACAACGCACCCGCACCCGCACCCGCACCCGCAACAACACACCGCATCCCCCCACCCCCAGCGAACCGCTCACGTGGGCGGATACGGCGGCCGAGCCGGAATCACACCCCCCGCCGAGGGCAACGGCAAAGCCACCGCCACCGGCAATGGTGGCAACGCAGTTTCATGCACCCAAGAAGCAAACAACTCATCCACCGGCTCCGCCGCATACCGAGCCACATGCGCGACAAACGCCGCGGTCGTCACCACCCCACCCCGATGCACAGCAGCCCACCCCCGCAGCATCCGAAAGAACGCCTCGTCCCCCAACGCACACCGCACCGCATGCAACACCAGCCCGCCCCGTTGATAGAGCCGGTCGTCGAACATCAGCTTCCGCCCCGGGTCGGACAACCGCAGATCCTGCGGCTGCCCGGCCAGCCCCCGGTGGGCAAGCCCCGCGAGCACCTGGGCCGGGCGCCCACCGGACCGCTCCGACCACAACCACTCCGCGTACTTCGCGAACCCCTCGTTCAGCCAGATGTGCCGCCAGTCGGCGATGCTCACACTGTTCCCGAACCACTGGTGCGCCAACTCGTGCGCCACCAGCCGCTCGGAACCCCGCGCCCCGTCCACATGGTTCGCGCCGAACAGCGAGAGCCCCTGCGCCTCCACCGGCACGTCGAGCTCCTCCTCGGTGACGACCACCGCGTACTCGCCGAACGGATACGGGCCGAACAGCTCCTCGAACAGCGCCATCATCGCGGGCTGCCGCGCGAAGTCCCGCGAGAACTCCGTCAGCAGCCGCACCGGAACGTGCCCCGTCTGCGGCACACCGCCGAGCCCCGGGTCGCCGAGCAGCACGGTCTGGTACTTGCCGATGGAAAGGCCGACCAGATAACTGGACGTCGGCGCCGACTGCTCGTACACCCAGGTCGTCGTGGACGCCTTCGGCGTACGCGTCAGCAGCCGCCCGCCCGCCACCACCGAGTACGCCGACGGCGTGGTGACGGCGATCTGGTACGAGGCCTTGTCGGCGGGCCGGTCGTTGCACGGGTACCAGGACGGCGCGCCCACCGGCTGGCTCGCCACCAGCGCCCCGTCCTCCAGTTCCTCCCAGCCGAGCCCGCCCCATGGGCTGCGTACCGGCTTGGGGTTGCCCGACCAGTGGACCTCCACGGTGAACGCGGCCCCGGCCCGGACCGGCTTCGCCGGGCGGATGCGCAGCCTGCCGCCCCGGTGCGTGTAGTGCGGCGTCCGCCCGTCGACCCGCAGCCGCCCGACGCGGAAGTCGGCGAGGTTCAGCTGGAACTCGGCGAGCGGCGACCGGCCCGCGATGGCGTTGAGGCGTGCGGTGCCGGAGAGCCGGTTGGGGCCCGGCCGGTAGTCGAGGGCGAGTTCGTACCGGTGGACCCGGTAACGGGGGTCGCCGTTCGCCGGAAAGTACGGATCCAGGTCCGCTCCCGCTGCCTGCTGCTGCCGAACCACTGAAGTGTCCGCTCCCTGCGCTGTGCTCGTACGACATGCCGGTGGTACCGCCCGGTGGCAGGTATCCCTCCCAGGGCCCCGGCCCCGGCGCCGTACGGGCCGTACCTAGGACCGCCACGCCTCGATCGGGTTGCCCAGCCAGCGGGTGTCGTCGGGAACGGATTCCGCCGCCATGACGAGGGACGCGGGTCCCAGTGTGCTGCGCGCCCCGACGGTGCTGCCGGGCAGAACGATTCCGCCCGGGCCCAGGGTGGCGCCCTCACGGAGGACCACAGTATCCGTCCGCAAGATCCGGTCGTGGAAGAGGTGGGTCTGCAGCACACAGCCACGGTTCACCGTCGCGGCGTCCCCGAGCGTCACCAGATCCGTCTCGGGCAGCCAGTAACTCTCCACCCACACGCCCTTGCCGATCCGGGCGCCAAGGCCCCGCAGCCACAGGTTCATCACCGGGGTGCCCGGCACGGACCCGGCCAGCCACGGCACGGCGACCACCTCGACGAAGGTGTCGGCCAGCTCGTTGCGCCACACGAAACCGCTCCACAGCGGGTGCTCACCGGCCCGGTGACGCCCCACGAGCAGCCACTTCGCGACCACGGACACCAGCCCCGCGGCAGCCCCGGCACCGAGCAGCACCACTCCGGCGAGCGCCCAGGCCCACACCCCCAGCGCACTCAGCGCCGCCACCGTCAGCACGGCGAGTGCCGCCGAGCAGAACACGGGCACGATCCGGCACAGCTCGACGAGCCCGCGCGCCCACAGCAGCCGCACGGGCGGGTCGTACGTGAGGCTCTGGTCGCCGCCCTGGGCCGACCGTGGCAGCTTGACCGGCGGCAGCCCCAGGTAGGAGCTGCCCTTCTTGGCCTTCTTCGGCGTCGCGGACAGCACCCCGACCAGACCGCCGTCCGGCACCGAACGGCCCGGCGCGGTCATCCCGGAGTTCCCGAGGAAGGCCCGGCGGCCGATCTCGGCCCGGCCGATCCGCATCCAGCCGCCGCCGAGCACGTACGGCGCGGTCAGCGTGTCGTCGGCCAGGAACGCGCCCTCGCCGACCGTCGTCAGGCTCGGCAGCGCGAGCACGGTCGAGACCTCGGCGCCCCGCCCGATCCGCATCCCGAGCAGCCGCAGCCACACCGGCGTGACCAGCCCGGCGTACAGCGGGAACAGCGTCTCGCGGGACCGGTCCATGAGCTGTGTGACGGTCCAGGCCTGCCAGCCGATCCTGCTGTGTGTCGGATGCGTACCGGGCCGCAGGCCGAGGCTGAGCAGCCGTACGGCGACCAGCAGGAGCAGCGCGTACGCGAGCCCGAAGGCGAGGGTCGCCGGCACCAGCGCCACGGCGGCACCCCGCAGCGCGTCACCGAGCCCGGCGTCCGGCCCGACGAAGACGCTCACCACGAGCAGCGCGGCGAGCCCCGCGACCAGCGGCAGCAGCGTCAGCGCGAACCCGGCCGCCCCGTACATCACCCGCCAGTACGTGCCTTTGCGCGGGCGCTCCTTGGGCCAGTCCCGCTTGGCCTTGCCGAGTTTGACCGCGGGTGCGCCGGCCCACCGTTGACCGGTCGGGACATGCCCGACGACGGCCGAACCGGGGGCCACCTCGGCCCGCTTGGCGACGCGAGCGCCGGGGAAGAGCATGCTCCGGGTGCCGACCACGGCGTGCGCGCCGACCTTGACCGGGCCGATCTCCAGGCGGTCGCCGTCCAGCCAGTGCCCCGACAGGTCCACCTCGGACTCCACGGCGGCGCCGCGGCCGAGCTTGAGCATGCCGGTCACGGGCGGCAGCGAGTGCAGATCGACATCGGGCCCGACCTTGGCGCCCAGCGCACGCGCGTACCGTTCCAGCCAGGACCCGGTCAGCGAGGTCGCGCCGCTGAACTCGGCGAGCCGCTCGGCGGTCCACAGCCGCAGGTGCACGCTGCCGCCGCGCGGATACCGTCCGGCCCGTACGTTGCGCAGGAGCAGCCGCGCACCGCCGGCGCCGATCGCGAGCCGCCCGGGCGGACTGAACAGCAGGACGGCCAGTGGACCGACCAGCCACCAGGAGGCGGTCGGCGCCCACGGATACGCGCCGAACCAGTGGAGCGCGTTGCCGAGCGCGGCCAGCGCCACGGTCCAGCGCAGCCCGAGCAGCGTGAACAGCGGTACGAGCACGAGCAGCTGAACCACCTTGGCGCGCGGCGGAACAGGGACGATCACGCGCTCGGCACCGTCGCCCTGCGCGGACTTCTCCAGATGCCGGGCGAGCTTCCGCAGAACCGGCTGCTGATAGATGTCGAGCACGGCGGCACTCGGATAACGGGTACGCAGCCGCGTGGTGAGCTGGGCGGCGGCGAGACTGCCACCGCCGATGGCGAAGAAGTCGTCCCGGGCGGAACCCACCGGGATGCCGAGCACCTCGCTCCACTGCTCGGCGAGCCAGGCCTCGGTCCCGTACAACTGCTCGGTGGGCCCGGCACTCTCCAACTCGGCCAGCGGCCAGGGCAGCGCGTCGCGGTCGACCTTGCCGGAGGTACGGGTAGGCAGCTCGGACACGGGAGCGAGCAACGGGACGAGGGCGGCGGGCAGTTCGGCCCGTAGCTTCTCGACGGCGGCAGCATGATCCCAGCCGCCCCCTCCGTCTGTGCCGTCCTTGAGGTCTTCCTGGAGGACGACATAGCCGACGAGGAGCTGGTTCCCGCCGCGGGCGGTACGTACGGCGGCTGCGGCGCCCGCCACCCCGGGCAGTGCCTGGAGTGCGGCGTCCACCTCGCCCAGCTCGATCCGGCGTCCGCCGAGCTTGATCTGCTCGTCGGCCCGCCCGAGGAAGATCAGCCCTTCCGGCTCCGCCGTGACCAGGTCACCGCTGCGATAGGCGCGCTCCCAGCCGAGCGACTCCAGCGGGGCGTACTTCTCGGCGTCCTTCTCCGCGTCGAGGTAGCGGGCGAGCCCGACCCCGCCGATGACGAGCTGCCCGCTGCCGCCCATCGGCACGGGCTCGCCGGCCTCGTCGACGACGGCCAGCTCCCAGCCGTCGAGCGGCAGCCCGATCCTGATCGGCTCGTCGCCGGTCAGCAACGAGGCGCACGCCACGACGGTCGCCTCGGTGGGCCCGTAGGTGTTCCACACCTCGCGCCCCTCGGTGACCAGGCGCTGTACCAGCTCGGGCGGGCAGGCCTCGCCGCCGAAGATCAGCAGCCGTACCTCGTTGAGCGCCTCCGGCTCCCACAGGGCGGCCAGCGTAGGAACGGTGGAGACGACGCTGATCTCCTGCTCGACCAGCCAGGGCCCCAGGTCGGCCCCGCCGCGCACCTGGGAGCGCGGCACGGGCACCAGGCAGGCCCCGTACCGCCAGGCCAGCCACATCTCCTCGCAGGACGCGTCGAAGGCCACGGACAGACCGGCCATGACACGGTCACCGGGCCCGATGGGGTCCTCGGTGAGGAACAGCGCGGCCTCCGCGTCCACGAAGGCGGCGGCGCTGCGGTGACTGACGGCGACACCCTTGGGCCTGCCGGTCGAACCGGAGGTGAAGATGACCCACGCGTCGTGCCCGACCCCGGGCCGCGAGGCGGGCACTTCGCTCCGCCCGTGAACAGTCAGCTCAAGCCCGTCCCCGACGACGGCCCGCACGCCGGCCTCCCCGAAGACCAACTCGGCCCGCTCGTCCGGGTCCTCGGCGTCCACCGGCACGTAGGCGGCACCGGCGGCGAGTACGCCAAGCACGGCAACGTACAACTCGTTGGTCCCGGAGGGAACCCGCACTCCCACCCGGTCCCCGAGACCCACCCCCGCATCGCTCAGCCGCCGCCGCAGGGCCTCGACCTCGACGGCCAGCGCGCGATAGCTGAGGCAGCGCCGGCCGTCGTCGAGCGCGGGCTCGTCGGGATACGCCCGCACGGAGGCGTCAAGAATGTCGACGAGGGTGCGCGGAGAGGGCGCGGAGGCCGCGGAGAACCGGGCCCGGTCACCGAACTCCGCCCGTACTGCGTCGTCGGACAGGTCGTCGGACAACGCGAGCGCGGGGCCTTGCTGGAGGGCTGCCATCAGGTCCTCACATGTCGTACCCGGAAGGACCGGGGAAGCCGACGGGCCCGCAGGTATGCCTGGGGATATTCCGCGCGACTCCGAACAAGCGAGGAATTTTAGTACGCCACAGGCCGCGGACCTGCGCCGCAACGCTGCGAACGGCCCTCGGGAGCCCGCGAATACATGATCGGCGACGCTGTGACGTGGAGGTATGTCACCCTGACGAGATATGCCCCACACATGCCGGAAACAGCGGCGCGAGAGCCGAACCCGTACAGCGGCACGGTCAGACAGAGGGGCAGGCGGAGGATCGGGAGGAGGCCGGGCGGACGTCACACATCCACGCGCGTACCGGCGTCGGTGGCGTTGTCCCGGCGGTAGCGGGCCAGTTGGCGGGAACGCCGGCGCCGGTCGATGACGAGTGCGAGTATCGGCGGCCGGGTGGGACTGTCCTTGCCGCATCCGATGGCATGCAGACGTCCGGTGACGGCGGCCTGGACGGCTGCCGCGCGCACGAGCTTCGCGCGGACCACGGACCGCGGCGGCGCGACCTCCGCGTCGTCACCGGCGAGCCAGCGCCGCGGGAGTTCGGGGTCCTGAGCGAGGGCGGTCGCCACACCGGCCAGGGCGAACCCGCGGTCGAGGACACGTTCGGCGATCGCGCCGCGGCGGATGCCGCCGGTCAGCATGAGCGGTACCGCCGCCCGACCGACCAGGCGGCCGGCGAGGTCGAGGAAGTACGCCTCGCGCTCCAGGGTGCGGTCGTCGGCGGTGTGCCCCGACGTCGCCAGCGACTCGACGCTGCCGCCGGACAACTCGACGAAGTCGACCCGGTCCCCGAGCCACTCGATGACGCGCCCGGCGTCGTCGATGTCGAATCCGCCGCGCTGGAAGTCGGCCGAGTTCAGTTTGACCGCGATGCCGAACCCGGGGCGCACGCGCGCGTGGACGGCGTCGACGATCCGCAGGAGCAGCCGCGCCCTGTTCCGCAGCGAGCCGCCCCACTCGTCGTCCCGACGATTCACCAGCGGCGACAGGAACTGCGAGAGGAGATAGCCGTGGGCCGCGTGGATCTCGACTCCGCCGAATCCGGCATCCTGCGCGAGGACCGCCGTCGTGGCGAACTGCCCGATCACCTCGTCGATGTCCGCGACGGTCATCGGCTTCGGGGTGGGGTACAGCGACGAGAGCGCGCCGAGGTCCACCCGCGTCGCGGACGGCGCCAGGGCGAGTACACCGGTGTCACGCAGGACCACACGTCCCGGATGGTTGATCTGCATCCACACCGGGGTGGTACCCGACGCCGACGCCCACCGCCGGAACGGTACGAGGTCGCTCGTCCCGTCCAGCACGACGTCGCCGGGTTGCGCGAGAGCCCGCCGGTCGACCATGACGTGCCCCGTGATCACCAGACCGGCCCCACCGGCGCCCCAGCGGCGATACAGCCGCTCGATACGCTCATCGGGCTGCTGCCCGCCGGCCGCGAGCTGCTCCTCCATGGCGGCTTTGACAATACGGTTCCGCAACGTGATCCCACTGCGCAAGGTCAGTGGACTGGCGACCGACACCATGACGACAACTCCTTCAAGCCTTGAAGTACTCGAAGAGTACTTCAAGTCTTGAACTACGTCACGGAATCTCCGCGATCTCCGCCGCCCGAGTCAGCGCGCCCGCCAGAACGGCCAGCTCCGGCGGCGAGAGCGCCGCGAAGGGGCTCAGCGCGAGCGCCTCCTCGATCACCGTCCTGCGCACCCGCGCCCCTTCCGCCGTCAGCTCAAGAACGCTCGACCGGCCGTCCTGCGGATCGCGGCGCCGCACCACGTACCCGCGGCCCTCCAACTGCTTGGCGATGAACGTCAGATTGGACGCGTTGCAGTGCAGGCGCCGCGCCATCACCCGCATCGGCGGCGCGGGCCGGTCCGGGTCGATGGCCCACAGCGCCTGCGCCGTCTGATACGTGAGCTGAAGCCGCCCCAGCACGGGCTCCAGCCGCGTGTTGGTGACCATCGAGATTTCATGCACCGCACGCACCACGCTCAGCAGATCGTCCACGTCACTCATTCTCGCCAGGGCCGTGTGCCGCGCGGCAAGGCCGAAGGCGGCCCCGGGGTGGCCGGTCCGCTCTCTTCCCGCTCATGGGTCGGCCACCCGGCGCACTCACCGGGGTCATACGCGGGAGTCGGCGGCCAGTCCTGTGAACGCCGACCAGGCGTCGCGTGAGACGGCAAGCGCCTGCTTCTGGATGTCCTTCGAGTCCCGGACGAGAACGACGCCGGGGCGGTGGGTGATCTCGATGCAGTTGTCGCCGCCGCCGCCGCTGTAGCTGCTCTTCAACCAGGTCGTTTCACTGGTGCTCATAGGGCTCCTCGCATCTGTTCCAGCAAGCTTGCCGTGGCCTGATGGCTCAAGGCCTGCGAGCGCATCTTGCCATAGCGCTGGAGCATCTGACTTGCGGCTTTTGGGTCGCTGATCAGAAGGCTACTACCGTGCCCCTCGGTGTAACCGATCCATCGGTGATCGGCTGTCTCGGCAAGGTACATATCGCCCTCGAAGCCGGCGTGTTCTTCCTGAAGCAACGGCATGACCTGGAGCTCCACGTTACGGTAGCGGCCGACTTCAAGGAGGTGTTCCACGAGCACCTTCGTCACTGCTCTGCCGCCCATCCGACGCTCCAGAACCGCCTGCTCGATGACGAAGCTGAACGTTGTGTTCGGGCGCTCACCGAGGAGTTGTTGCCTGGCCAGTCGCGCTGCCACCTGCCGTTCGGACTGCTCATCAGTGAGCGGAGGCAGATGGCGCTCAAAGAGGGCTCGGATGTACGGCTCAGGTTGGAGCAAGCCCGGAATGACCCGGCACTCATACGCGTACAGCGAGATGGCCTCCTCCTCCACCATCGCCCAGTGGCGGAACCACGACGCCAGCCCCACCTTCCGGGTCAGGCTACGCGCCGCCGCGGCCAACACCCGCGACGCGACCGCTCCCAGCGCCCCCTCCGACCGGTCCAGCAACCCCCGGGGAGGGAACCGCTTCCCCTGCTCGATCTTGGCGACGTACGCGGGCGAGTAGCCCACCAGCGGCGCCAACTGCTCCTGCGTCAGGCGGGCTTCCTCCCGCAGCACCTTGAGTACCGCGCCGAAGGTCTTGAGGCTGTCGGACAACTCCGGTTCACAGCCCCCGCCCTGCCCGGCGGTACCCCCATCGGCTCCGCCGATCCCGCCGCCCTTGTCCGCCGTCGCCATCGCAGCCGCCTTTCCTTGTGCCGTCGGGCCGCACCTGTGTGGTGGCCCAACTGGTGCCGTACGGTGTGCCGTCCGCGCTGCGCCACGGCCGACCTGACCGATGCTTACGTACAGCGACCGTCCCAGTCCAGAGCGTGAACTCGTACAGCGTGATCTGTATCAGTGCCGGACCTGCCGACGAGGCGTCGGCTCCCCGCAGGCTGACCTCCATGCAAGCCCCTCACACCCAGCCCCCCACGCCGGCCCGCACCTTCGCGCAGCGCTTCTCCGCGACCAGGCGCGGCGCTCGCCTCGCCCGGTTGCTCACGGCGCACCAGCTCACCGAGTGGGGCCACCCCCACGGCACCGAAGCCCACGACACGGTGCTCCTCGTCGTCGCCGAACTGACGGCGAACAGCGCCCTCCACGGCCGCGTCCCGGGACGGGACTTCGCCCTGTTCCTCGCCTACGACGATGAGCGGGACGACGGACGCGACGCCGACCACGGCCACGCGCCGGCTCTCATCCGCATCGAGGTGACCGACACGCACCCCGCCCTGCCGGCGCGCAGGAAGCCCGCCCCGGACGAGGACCAAGGCCGAGGCCTGCTCCTCGTCGACGCGCTCGCCACCCGCTGGGGCGTCCGCGACCGCGTGGGCCCCGGCAAGACGGTGTGGGCCGAGTGCGCCGTACGCACCACCCCGATTGGATCCCTGGACGACTCGAACGAAGGGTTCGCGTCCACCTCCACGGAGTCAACCGCGAGCGTGGGGTGAGTTCAGGCGCACGTCTCAGACAGGCGCGTACCGCCGCACAGAGGCTGTAGCGTCAGCTACTGAGCGGCGCATGTCGGCCACGCTTGTCCGAGGCGGGCCGCCGCGATCCGAATGCCCACGGAGACCTTCGCGAAGCGGGGTTCGAGCATGCGCAGGCTTGCGGAAATCGTCCGGTTGCGACCGCAGCGATCACCCAGGAAGCCGTTACGCCATAGCCTGAGGACTCACGTCGAGCCTTGCCCTGGGAGGACTTCCGCATGCCCAGAACCACCCAACTGCGCACCTACACCGTCCGTGACGGCCTGCTCGACGAGTGGGTGGAGCGGTGGCGCGAGGAAATCGTGCCGCTGCGACTGGAGTTGGGGTTCACCATCGGCGGGGCGTGGGTCGACCGCGAGCGAAACCAGTTCCTCTGGCTGATCTCCTACGACGGTCCCGAGACGTTCGCCGAGCGCAACGCGATGTACTGGGCGTCACCGGCGCGCAAGGCCATGAACCTTGCCCCTGACGACTACCTGTTGCACACCGACGACCGCACGGTGGAGGAGCGGTACTGACCGTGTGCGGTACGGACTACGAGGGGGTGAGCGGCAGCAGGTGCTCACGCCGCTCTTCCTCGCTGAGCGTCCGGAAAACCCGCCCCCGGGCGTCTGCTTCGAGGCGGCCGAAGTCGGGATCGGCGGACCACACACGGGCTGTTCCGTCGAAGGAAGCCGTGAGCAGCCTCGTGCTGTCCCGCGACCAGGCGACCGACGTCACTTTGTCCTGGTGGACGCCGACGATCGCGATCTCCTCGAAGGTGACGGAGGACCACACCCGTACGGTGCGGTCGTCGGAGCCGGTGGCGATGAGCCCGCCGTCGGGGGACCAGGCGACGGCGCGGACCCGTCCCTCATGGCCTCTGAGGATGTCGATCCGGCGTCCTGTGGCCACGTCCCACACCGCGGCGGTCCAGTCACCGGAGGCCGTCGCGACCCGGCGCTCGTCCGGCGCCCAGGCGACATCATCCACGTAGTTGTCGTGGCCGCGCAGGACGGTGAGCTGACGGCTCTCGCTGACGTCCCACAGCCGACAGGTGCGATCGTCGGAGGAACTGGCCAGCATTCGGCCGCTGGGCGACCACGCGATACGGCCGACCCAGTCCTGATGCCCGGTGAGAGTCTGGAGTTCGGTACCTGCCTGTGTCGAACGGATGCGAACAGTGCCGTCGTGCCCGCCGGTAGCGATGCGGTTGCCGTCCGGGGACCAGGCACAGGCCTCGACCACCTCGCCCCGGTGCTCGAACTGGACACTGCCCGATTCGTCCATCACACGGAAGATGCCGTCATTGGTGCTGAGAGCGAGCCGGTCGGTCCGTGGCGACCAGGCGACGCTCCACACCCGGTCGCCGAGCTGCGCCGCGCGCCCCGTGGGAGCCCCGGTGGCCGTGTCCCACAAGCGCACCGTGCCGTCGTCGGAGGCGGTGGCGAGGCGGGCTTCGTCGGCGGACCATGCTGCCTGGTTCACGGGCCCGGTGTGTCCGTGTGTGAGTACCTGCTCGGCTCCTCGTGGCCGGAGGTCCCACACGATTCCAGTGCCGTCGGTCGAACTTGTGGCGAGTCGAGCGCCGGTGGGCGACCAGGCCACTCCCCACACGGTGTCGGTGTGGCCACGCAGTACGGCCAGGACCTTCGCGTCCTCGGTGCTGACGACGCGTACGGTCTGGTCGGACGAGGCGGAGGCCAGCATCCGCCCGTCCGGGGACCAGGCAAGATTCCACACGTAGTCGGTGTGTCCGCGCAGCAGGAGCCGCAGCTCACCGCTCTGCGCGTCCCAGATGCGGGCGGTGTGGTCGCCCGATCCCGTGGCGATGGAGCATCCGTCGGGAGACCATGCGATGCCCTCGACGAAGTCCGAGTGGCCGGTCAGGGTCGTTGCGGCCGTACCTGTTTCCAGGTTCCACACGATCGCCGTCTGGTCATGAGAGGCGGAGGCGAGCCGGGTGCCGTCCGGGGACCAGGCCACGCCCCAGATGTCGTCGCGATGCCCGCGCAGTTCGTGTACGAGGGTGGCTGTTGCGGCTTCCCAGACGCGTACGACACAGTCCTTCCAGGTGGCAGCGATGTGTCTCCCGTCGGGAGACCACGCCACCTGTCTGCCGGGCTCCACCGGCCCGGTCAGCAGCCGGACAGGCTCGCCGGAGGCGGCGTTCCAGATCCGGACCACACTGTCGCGGCCCGCAGTCGCGAGGTGGGAGGAGTCGGGTGACCAGGCAACCGACTCCACCATCGCACCGTCGGAGGGAAGAACGAACAGGGGTTGGCCGGAGCCGGCGTCGAAGACCCGGGCGGTGCCGTCCCGCGACGCCGTGGCCAGCAAGTGACCGTCGGGGGACCATGCGATGTGACGGACAGTGTCCGTATGCCCGTCGAGCCGGATACGAAGATGGCTGGACGCCAGCGCAGTCATCAGGCCCCGGCGGGCCGACGGCGTCGGAGTGCACTCACCGAGTGCGGTCAGCGACAGGAGGATGGCTCGCTCCGGCTGGGTCTCCGCGCTGACGAGCACGTGCCGACCGATGCTGTCGGAGACCCGGCGAAGGAAGGCCTGATCACGTCGCTGGGAAGAATGGACGAGCGCTCGCGCCGGTGCGGAGGTCTGCCCTGCCTCCTCCAGGGCTGCCAGCCAGCCCTGTGCCAGCGACAGCCGTTCCCCGGTCAGGAGGTAGTCGTCGCTGCGTCCTGAGTGCTCCCAGTCTTCGGCCCACCGCTCCAGCTCGGCGCGTTCGCGCAGCCGCTCGACACGTGCTTCGACCTCTTGCCTCAGCGGAGCCCACCGGCGGAACAGCGCCTCGTGCGTCACCTCGGCATAGGGCTCCTGGTCGGACGGTGCGCCGCCGCCGGCGCCGGACCGCAGCAACCGCGCGTCCACGAAGGCATCCACGATATGACGTTCCCGGTCGTCGAGCTCGGACAACGGCACGCGTCGACGGGCCACTTCCTGCCCTTGGACCGTGACGAATCTGAGCAACACCCGGAGTACGACGTCGATTCCGTCCCGCGGGCCGAGATCCGCGACGGTGTGGTCCGCCTGCCGCGACAGGGCACCTGCCACACCGCCGAGGCGGCGGTACATGTCATCGGTGACCGTCTGCCCCGGCCCGGAGGCGAAGTAGAGCTCTTGCAGAAGGTAGGCGAGGAGCGGCAGGGCATCATCGGTACCCGTTTCGTCCACAATCGTGTCGACCACGCCAGGAGCGAACGAGAGATCCACCAGCGCTCCGGGACGCTCCACCACCTGAGCCAACTGACCTCTGCTCAACGTTCCGATGGCGATGGGGTGCTGGAAGACCTCGGCGTGCCCGGTGCCGAGCAGTCGGCCCAGGAAGTCGACGCGGAGCGTGGCCAGTACGTGGATGGCGGAATCCTGCTCCACGCAGGAACGGAGCGCTTCGAGGAACTGGGCCCGCTCACGTTCACCGGCGAGAGTGACCACTTCCTCGAACTGGTCGATCACGAGCAACGTCCGACGGAACCGGCCGTCGCGCAACCGCGACAACTCCGAACCGAGGGCGCCCGATCCCTGGCGCAGACGCCGCAGGACAGCGCTCACCGGTTCCTGCCCTCCACCCGCAGCCACGATGGCAGAAGCCAGGGCGCCGAGAGGGTTGGGCCCGGGGGAGAAGGCAGGCAGGACCGTCCAGCGCCGACCCCGAAGCCGTGGCATCACACCTGCTCTGACCAACGAGGATTTGCCACTGCCGGACGCTCCGACGAGGACCAGGAATCGGTCGGCGGGCCGCTGCGACGAGGTGTGCAGCCTGCGCGTCAACTCGGCTGCCTGAGCCTCCCGACCGAAGAAGACCGCCGCCTCGTCCTCCACGAAGGCGTCAAGGCCCGGGTAGGGCACCCGATCACGCGCCCATTCCACCGGCGGCGGTGCCGGATTCTCCAGCCGATACACGACCACCTGCCCGACCACCATGGCGACGATCAGCAGACCGATGGCCGGTACGGACGCCTGCTGAATCGCCTGTAACAGCCAGGGCGCGTCGTCCGTACCGGTGGCGTAGTTGGTGGCGATGCCGAGCAGGCTCGCGACAAGCACCAGCATGATCTGCAGCGCAAGCTGCATACGATGCCTCACGAAGCAGTCACCGATGCGTCGCCGTTTCCCCGCAGCACCACACTCTCCTCAAAGCCGCCGCAAAACATCATCGACCGTGGCGAAGTGGATCTCAACAGCATGTGACAGAACAAGCCATGGACCTCAGCGTTTGCAACCACCCAACCGAATACCGTGATTCCAGGAGTTGCTCCGGTGCTTCGGCCCCGTCTTGCACACCGCGTGTCGTAAACGAGGACGAGACTTACGACATCCACTTGTCCACCTAACCGACCATCTACGACGCCCACCAACTGGCCGGCCCCAACCCGGGCTTGCCGCGGACCTGTTCGACACTCAACGTTTGCCTGCCGGTCCAAGGCACCGGCGACGACGCTGGTCATCACGGCCGTGAACTGATCGGCTCGAATTTCGCCCTGGAAAACTACAACTGCTTGTCGCGCTCCTCGTGACGGTCGGCAAGAAACGAGGCTGGACACATGGGCAGGAGCTGGCCTGTGCTCTTCGCGGTCAACGTGGTGCTCGGGATCCCGGGCATCGTGCCGATCTGGCTGGTGTACTACTTCGCTGCGAACTGGCCCCTGGCCGGACTCGGCCTCGCCGGCAGGAATCCCACGGAGAATGACGGTGTCCTGCCCTGGCTGCTGCTCGGCGGGCCGGTGCTCACACTGTTCTTCCTCATGTGGTGGCTGGCCAACCTGCCGCTCCGACGCCGCACGCTCCTGGCGCCGGGGACCTACTGGCTGCTGAGCGTCGCGGCCACCACTCTGCCCACGCTCGCCCTCATCACCCTCGGCGTCATCCTCTAGATGATCAATCCCGAGGGGTCGGCGATCGTAGGCGGCCTGCGTTCAGCGGGTGTCACCTTTCCCGCCGGTCGTCCGCGTGGGCGCGCACCAACGTGACGTCCGTTTCCTGCCGGCAACCGCCCGTGCGTCGATTCAGCATGGGCCCATGACCAGATACACCGTGCTCCCCGTTGACGCGGCCGTCCTGAAGGAACTGCGGGTTCTCGACGACGCGGGCCGTCCCTGCGCCCCGTACATCGCGACCGGCGACGACGTGGGCTCTCCGCTGCGCTGCTGTCTGCGCCCCATTACGCTCGGCGAACGGATCGCCCTTGCTTCGTACGCCCCGTTGCGCCGCTGGGCCGCCGCGAGGGGCGCAGATCCGGGCGCGTACGACGAACAGGGCCCCGTCTTCATCCATGCCGACGACTGCGGCGGGTTCACCCCCGGTGAGAACTACCCCTTCGCTCGGCCGGGAGCCCTGCGTACCGTGCGCCGCTATGACGCCCGGGGCCATATCGTGGGCGGCCGTCTTCTGGCGATTCCGGCCGACGCCACGGCCGGCTTCGATGCGGCCTTCGACGATGCGTTCAACGATCCGGACGTGGTGCTCGTACACGTCAGGGCAGTGGAATACGGATGCTTCCACTTCGAGGTGCGTGGTGGGCCACGCCACGGCCCCGGAAAAGCAAGAAACCCCTGATCAACAGGGGTCTCAGTTGGTGTCCGAGGGGGGACTTGAACCCCCACGCCCGATAAAGGGCACTAGCACCTCAAGCTAGCGCGTCTGCCATTCCGCCACCCGGACCAGGTGCCTGTCGCGCGGGGTTCCCCTCGCGGCGACGAAGGAAACATTACCAGGCTTTCGAGAGCCCCCGATCACCGGCCGGCGGGGCGTGAACGGCGTGTGACGGGCGTGGTCCGGCCTTGGGCGGGGAGGACCGTAGAGGGAGGATGAGAGGGACCACCAGCAGTGACAGTGGGAGGAAGCAGCGTGAGCGAGCAGGACACGACCAGGAGCATCAAGGGTGAGGACGAGGTCGTCGACCTCTGCCGCGAGCTGATCCGGATCGATACGAGCAACTACGGCGACCACTCGGGCCCCGGTGAGCGCAAGGCCGCCGAGTACGTCGCGGAGAAGCTCGCCGAGGTGGGTCTCGAACCGGAGATCTTCGAGTCGCACCAGGGCCGCGCCTCGACGGTGGTCAGGATCGAGGGCGAGGACCGCTCGCGGCCCGGACTGCTCATCCACGGCCACACCGACGTCGTACCGGCGAACGCCCAGGACTGGACGCACCACCCGTTCTCCGGCGAGATCGCCGACGGGTGTGTGTGGGGCCGTGGCGCGGTCGACATGAAGGACATGGACGCGATGACCCTCGCGGTCGTACGCGACCGGGTGCGCAGCGGTCGCAAACCTCCCCGGGACCTCGTGCTGGCTTTCCTGGCCGACGAGGAGGCAGGCGGCACGTTCGGCGCCAAGTACCTCGTCGACAAGCGCCCCGACCTCTTCGAAGGGGTGACGGAGGCGATCGGCGAGGTCGGCGGGTTCTCCTTCACGGTCAACGAGAAACTGCGGCTGTATCTGGTGGAGACCGCCCAGAAGGGCATGCACTGGATGAAGCTGACCGTGGACGGCACCGCCGGGCACGGTTCGATGATCCACCGGGACAACGCGATCACCGAGCTGTCCGAGGCGGTCGGGCGGCTCGGCCGGCACAAGTTCCCCGTACGCGTGACGAAGACGCTGCGGCACTTCCTGGACGAGCTCGGCGACGCCCTCGGCACCGAGCTGGACCCGGAGAACATGGACGCGACGCTGGCCAAGCTCGGCGGTATCGCCAAGCTCATCGGCGCCTCACTGCAGAACACCGCCAACCCGACCCAGCTCGGCGCCGGCTACAAGGTGAACGTGATCCCCGGCCAGGCCACCGCGCACGTCGACGGCCGCTACCTGCCGGGCTACGAGGAGGAGTTCCTCGCCGACCTGGACCGGATCCTCGGCCCGCAGGTGCGGCGCGAGGACGTGCACGCGGACAAGGCCCTGGAGACCACCTTCGACGGTGCCCTCGTGGACGCCATGCAGATCGCGCTCTCGGCCGAGGACCCGATCGCCCGAGCCGTCCCCTACATGCTCTCCGCCGGCACCGACGCCAAGTCCTTCGACGACCTCGGCATCCGCTGCTTCGGCTTCGCCCCGCTGAAGCTGCCGCCGGAGCTGGACTTCGCCGGGATGTTCCACGGCGTCGACGAGCGGGTGCCCGTCGACGCCCTGCAATTCGGCGTGCGCGTGCTCGACCGCTTCATCGAGGCCTCATGAAGCCGGCCCTCCCGTAATCGCCAGCGCGTACGGAGTCGACTGAGAAGAGTGAATGCGCTCATAAGCTCGTAGCCCTATTACTCCCTCCTCGTTACTGATGATGTGATCCGCGGCTGGGATCACATTTACCAACCAGGAGGAATAATGATCAAGAAGATCGTCGCCGCTGTGGCTGCCACGGGTGGCCTCGTTCTCGCCGGCGCGGGTGTTGCGGCTGCCGATGCCGGTGCTCAGGGTGCTGCCCTGCACTCTCCCGGCGTGCTCTCGGGCAACGTCGTCCAGGCGCCCATCCACGTGCCGGTGAACGCCTGTGGCAACACGATCTCTGTGATCGGTGTGCTGAACCCCGCCTTCGGCAACACCTGCGTCAACGCCTGACGTTGTGCTCATCTCATGAGGGCCTGCCCCAAGGAGGGCCTGCCCCCATGAGGTTCTGAGTCCGCGGCCCCGGAGCGCGCGCCATGCGCTCCGGGGCCGCCGACATTCCGTACGGCTTACGAGGCAGGGAAAAGCTATGCGACAGGTCACCCGCAAAGGCCTGATGACAGTGGCGGCCGCGACCGGTGTCCTCGCGGCCACCGGCGGTTACGCGCACGCCGACTCGGGGGCGCACGGCACCACCTCGGGCTCCCCGGGCGTACTCTCCGGGAACTCGGTGGAGGCGCCGGTCAACGTGCCGGTCAACGTCTGCGGCAACACCGTCAACGTGATCGGGCTGCTCAACCCGGCGGTCGGCAACGAGTGTGCCAACAAAGGCGCCGGCAAGGGGGGCGGCTCCGGCCGCCACGGATCGGGCGGGGGATCGCGGGCCGGCGGGCACACCGACGACTCGTCCGGCGTGGCCTCCGGCAACCATGTGCAGATCCCGGTGGACGTGCCGGTCAACGTCTGTGGCAACAGCATCTCCGTCGGCGGTGTCGGCAACGCGGCCACGGGCAACGCCTGCGGGAACGCCGGCGGCGGGCATGGGGCGACACCCCCCGGCGGCGGCGAGGAGCCGAACCCTCCGGGCGGGCCGGGAGAACCCGGCCGGCCGGGCCGGCCAAATCAGCCGGGCCGGCCAAATCAGCCGGGCCGGCCAAATCAGCCGGGCCAGCCAAATCTGCCAGGTCAGCCAGGTCAGCCAGGTCAGCCGGGTCAGCCGGGTCAGCCGGGCGAACAGGGTCGGCCCGGTGGGAGTACCGGGAGCGGAAACGCGGGTGGCTCGCACGCGAACGACGCGGGAACCCAGGCCGTCGGCCAGTCCGACGGCTTCGCGTATCTCGCACGGACCGGCAGCGGCCTGCCGCTCGGCCTCGCGCTGCCGGTGGGTGCGGGCTCGCTTCTGGCGGGCGCCGTGCTCTACCGCAAGGCGCGTGCCACAGCGTGAGTCGGCGACGCCATAACTACCCAAATCGGGCGATGGTGTGACAAATAACCATGGAGTGAAGAGCTTCGCCCTCGCGGCAGGTCGACAGGTCGAACGGAGCGGGCCCGCACACGCGGAGCCCACCCCGTTTCAGCCGTCCCGCGTCACCAGGTGGCCCGCACCTGGCGGATGATCCGTCGGCGCAACCGCACCCTGCGGCTGCCGTCGGTGTGCAGGCTGAGGCGGTCCAACTCCCAGTGTCCGTACTCCGCATGGTCCGTCAGCAGGCGCGTTGCTTCCTTGCGGGAGACCCCGCGCGGCACATACACGTTGACAAATTCGTATTCCGGCATCGCATCTATTGTGCGTGCGGAGGCCCTGTACGGATAGCGTCTGCACTATGTCTGATGCTGCGCAGCCCACCGCTGCCGAGGTACGAGCCGCCGCCGAGGCGGTCAAGACCGCGCTCGACCGCCACCTGGCGGCGGTCGAGCGCAGGTCGGGTGAGGACGACCCGGCCGTCTACGAGGCGTTCAACGAGTTGGCGGCGGCCGCCGAGGAGTACGACGAGCTCCTCTACGACCGCTACGACGAGGTCACCCCCTTCGAGATCCCCGGCTCGGACGACTCCCTGCCGCCGTACACCGGGCCGGAGGAGCCCAACGCGCTGAGCGTGCTGATCCGCCGGGACTACGTGGTGGTGGAGCCGCAGCGGCTGCTGGCACAGGCCCAGCGGGTCGAGGCCGTGGAGGAGTCCGGGGCCGTGACGGCGGGCTTCGACGCCGCGTCCGGGACCGTGCACGGTGCGCTCGGTGTCCTCTTCGGCGAGTTCGAGGCCGACGAGATCGCCTCCCGGCACAAGGAGTTCGGCCTGGAGGAGGGCGACTCGACGCTGTGGGTGACCGCATCGGACGAACCGGCAGAGCCGGGGGAGTGGCTGGAGGCCCCGTTCGACCAGGCCGACACTCACCAGGTGGTGTGCCGCTTCGACGTCAGCGCGGTCTTCGACGACGATGCCGATGACGACATCGATGACGACATCGAGGCTGGGACCCTGGCAGAGATCGGGGTGGAGGACGCCGTCGGGCCGGAACGCGGAGGCCGGCGCGGCGAGGACGCGGACCGGGCGGCGCAGGACGCGGATCGCTGACGGATCACCGGTACCTATGGCCCGCAGGTCACCTGCGGGCCGCTGGGGCCTGTGGTCCGCTGAGACCTACGGTGGCGGGCGTCGGGCCGATGAGCCCGGTGCCCGCCACCGGCGCGTTCGCGGCGGCGGAACTCCGCCGGTACGGCCGCCGCGGTACGGCCGCTCCGGTACGGGGCTCAGCCCGACGCCGGTACCTGGGCCGTGAGCAGGGCCGGCAGCCTGGTCGTACGGGGCTTCGCGGCGACCTCCGCCACCGCACGCGGCAGCGCCTGCTCCACGCCGTGGACCACGGAGAGATGCCGGTCGGCGCGGCCGAAGGCGGTGTAGACCCAGGGCCTGGACAGCGCCTGCGCGGCATCGCCGGGCAGCACCACGACCGCGGCGGGCCAGCGGACCCCGACGGCCTGGTGAGCGGTGAGCGCCCAGCCGTGCCGCACCGTCTGCTCCACCCGTTCCTTCGGCACGACGACGGGCGTGCCCGCGCAGTCCAGGTGCAGCCCGGCCGCGTCGGCCTTCACGACGTGGCCCGGGACCGAACGGCCCGGCGTGGCGGAGTACGCGATCCGGTCGCCCGGGTCGAAGCCGCCGAAGCGGCCGGGGCCCGGGTTGAGCCGCTCCTTCAGCGCCGCGTTGAGCACACGGGTGCCCGCGGCGCCGCCGTGGCCCGTAGTGATCACCTGGGTCTGCTCGGCCGGGATGCCGATCGCGCGCGGCACAGAGTCGGCGACCAGCTGCACGGTGCGGTGGACCGCCTCCCCGGCGTCGCGCACCGGGATGATCACCACTTCCTTGCCGGGGGCCTCCACCTGGTTCAGCTCGCCGATGCCGATGCCCGAGACCAGTTCGCCGACGGGGCCCGGGTCCGGGGTCCGTGAGGCGACCTGTGGGCACACCCGCGCGGCGAGCAGATCCGCGAAGACCCGCCCGGGGCCCGCCGACCACAGCACACCGGGGTCTCCGCTCAGCACCAGCCGGGCACCGTCGGGCAGCGACTCCGCGAGCATCGCCGCGCTCTCGATGTCGAGCTGCGGCGCGTCGAGCACGATCAGGAGATCGGTCAGGAGCATGCCGTCCCGGTCCCGCCCCGGGCCCTCCTCACCGGAGAGCAGACCGGCGACGGTGGCCACGACCGCCGCCGCGTCCTGAGGCTCCTGCGAGTCCTTCAGTTCCTGGGACTTCCGCGCTGTCGCGAGCAGATCGGTGAAGCGGCGGCGGCCGTCCGGATGGTGGGCGGCGACGCATACCCGCAGACCCAGCGAACGGGCCGCCGCCACCAGCGACGCGGGCTCCGCGCGGGACGCCTCGCCGCCGGTGTGCAGGACGAGGCCGTGGCCCGCGACCGCCCGGATCAGCTCGGTGGCCGAGCCCGTCGCGACCGGCTCCCAGGCCGTCGCCGAACCGTCCGCCTCCGCCTTGGACAGGGCGTTGACCACGCGGGCGAGCCCGTCGGCGAGGCTCTCCTCGGCGAGCGCGTACCGCTCCAGACCGATGAGGACGCGCACCGGACGAGGTTCCTCGCCCTCGGCGCTCTCGGCATCCTCGCCGCCCTCCCCGGCTTCGCCGGCCGCCCCCTCGGACCGTCGTGGAGCCGACGGCGTACCGGGCTCGTCCAGCGCGTCCTGGAAGACCAGGGCGTCACCCTCCGCCAGAGCGCTCTGCACGGCGGCGTCGGGGTCGGGCACCGAGCGCTGCGTGAGAGCGGCGTGGAGTGCCGGGGCCTCCAGGGCGGTGTGTCCCGCCAGCGCCGCCTGTTCGAGGAGCCACACCGTGACCGCGCGGCCCCGCCGCTCGTCGTCCGGCCCGCACTCCGCGCCGAGGAGGGCCCGCGCGAACCCGTCGGCCTGCTCGGGCCGCACCCCTGCCACCTGAAGCAACTGCCAGGGGTCGTCGCGCAGTTGACCGTCCGCTCCCTCGCCGAGGGTGGCGGCGGCCTGCGGTGCCAACGCCTCGGGGGCGCCACCCCTGACGAGCACGGCGCGCACCGCGTCGACGGACTCGGCGGCCATCGACGCGGGGGCTCCGGAAGGAACGGGCTGCGGGCGCCGCACCGGCTCCGGCGCGGCCCTGCGCGGCGCGGGCTCCGGGTCGCTGAAGACGCTCGCCGGGGGTTTCTCCCCGCTCTCCACCGCCCGGACGGCCGCGAGCAGATCGGCCGCCTTCCCGCTCAGCCCTGTCCCGGCGACGACCGGTCCGTCCTTCTCCGCCTTCCGCCGCTCGATCCGCTCCCGCAGCTCCCGCTGCGCGGCCAACTCGGCTTGGGCCTCGGACAACTGGACCGCACCCCCGGCCTCGGAGCCGGCCTCGGACCCGGCCTCGGACCCCGATTCGGAACCGGGCGCGGACCCCGATTCGGGTTCAGTCCCGGAATCGGACCCGGAATCGGACTCGGATTCGGGACCGGCGTCCGGCGTCCCCGGCTCGGCTTCCTCCGCGGCGGCAGACGGCTCCGTGGTCACAGCGTGCTCCAGTCGTGATCGGGATAGTGGTGCACGGGCGCGGACACGTCGTCGAGCGCTCGGCAGATCTCGTCAGGAAGACTAAGGGTCTCCACTGACAACGCGGCCGTGAGCTGGAGCGCGTTGCGCGCGCCGATGATGGGGGCGGCCACCCCGGGCCGGTCGCGGACCCAGGCGAGCGCCACCTGGAGCGGGGTCACCGCGAGGCCGTCCGCGGCCGTCGCCACCGCTTCCACGACGCGGCTCGCCGCGTCGTCCAGATACGGCGCGACGAACGCCGCCAGCTGCTCCGAGGCACCCCGCGAGTCCGCGGGTGTCGCGTGCCGGTACTTGCCCGTCAGGACGCCCCGGCCCAGCGGGGAGGACGGCAGCAGACCGATGCCCAGGTCCAGCGCCGCGGGCAGCACCTCGCGCTCGACGCCGCGCTGCAGCAGTGAGTACTCCATCTGCGTGCTGGCCAGCCGCGTACGTATCCCGGGGGCCGCGAGCTGCCAGGTCGCCGCCTTCGCGAGCTGCCAGCCGCAGAAGTTCGACACCCCGGCATACCGTGCCCGGCCGCTGCTGACAGCGATGTCCAGGGCCTGGAGGGTCTCCTCCAGCGGTGCGTCCGCGTCGAAGGCGTGGATCTGCCACAGGTCCACGTAGTCCGTGCCGAGCCGGGCCAGCGAGGCGTCGAGGGCGGACAGCAGGTGCCCCCGCGAGCCGTCGAAACGCCGGTCCGGGTCGGGCACGCTGCCCGCCTTGGTGGAGATGACGAGGTCCCGGCGCGGGACCAGCCCCTCCATGAGCTGTCCGAGCAGATACTCGGCCTCCCCGTCCCCGTACACGTCGGCCGTGTCGACGAGGCTGCCGCCCGCCTCCCAGAACGTCTTCAACAGGTCCGCGGCGTCGTGTTCGTCGGTGTCTCTGCCCCAGGTGAGGGTGCCGAGCCCGATGCGGGACACGCGCAGGCCGGTACGGCCGAGATGCCTCTGCTCCATGAGGGCTGAGATTACTGGCCGGAAGTCGGCGCGTGGGGTCCTGTGGACAACGGTCCTGTTGACAACCTGGATCACCTGACCCCGTACCCGGGTTCACCTGACCCCGTGTCCGGTCTCACCCGAGCCCGCACCCGGGTCCCTGCCGCTCGGCGCGGCGGCGCGCTAGGGTGCCGGGCAAGGGACGTTACTGATCAGTAAGGGGATCGGCCATGCAGCTCGGGATCAACCTCGGCTACTGGGGTGCCGGAATGGACGCGGACAACCTCGCCGTGGCCAAGGAGGCCGACCGCCTCGGGTACGCGGTCTGCTGGGCCGCCGAGGCGTACGGATCGGACGCGGCCACCGTGCTGACCTGGGTCGCCGCCCAGACCGAGCGCATCGACGTCGGCTCGGCCATCTTCCAGATCCCGGCCCGCCAGCCCGCGATGACCGCGATGACCGCCGCCACCCTGGACTCGCTCTCCGGCGGCCGTTTCCGGCTCGGCCTCGGTGTCTCGGGACCGCAGGTCTCCGAGGGCTGGTACGGCGTCAAGTTCGACAAGCCGCTGGCCCGCACCCGCGAGTACGTCGAGATCGTGCGCAAGGCCATGACCCGCGAGCGCCTGTCGTACGAGGGCACGCACTGGACCCTGCCGCTGCCGGGCGGCCCGGGCAAGCCGCTCAAGCTGACCGTGCACCCGGAGCGCGAGCACATCCCGCTCTACATCGCCGCGATCGGCCCGAAGAACCTGGAGCAGACCGGCGAGATCGCCGACGGCGCCCTGCTGATCTTCCCGTCCGCGGACCACCTGGAGGACACCGCGCTCAGGCATCTGCGCGCGGGCCGCGAGAAGGCCGGGCTGACCATGGACGGCTTCGACGTCTGCCCGACGCTGCCGCTGGCACTCGGCGAGGACAAGGACGTACCGGCGCTGGCCGACATGTTCCGCCCGTACACCGCTCTCTACGTGGGCGGCATGGGCAGCCGCAAGCAGAACTTCTACAACCAGCTCGCCCAGCGCATGGGGTACGAGAAGGAGGCCGCCGAGATCCAGGACAAGTACCTGGCAGGCGACAAGGAGGACGCGGCTGCCGCCGTCCCGCACCAGCTCATCGACCAGACCACGCTGCTCGGCTCCGTGGACCGCATCGCCGACCGGATGCAGGCCTACGCGGCCGCCGGCGTCACCACGCTCACGCTGGCCCCCGCCGGCTTCACCCTGGACGACCGGATCGCCTCGCTGCGGGCCGGGTCCGAAGCCCTGGAGCGGGCCCGACTGGCGTAACCGCGCGGGCGGGGCGGGACGGGCGGGAGAGTTC
>NZ_LIPP01000530.1 GCF_001418335.1 Streptomyces aurantiacus
GGTGGGGACCGGACGGGGACGGGGCCTGACGGACCGTCTTCCACGGGTTAGGTTGTGCGCCATGAGCAATCTTGATCGCGACGCTGTTCCCGCGCTGTGCGGCGGCCGGGGTTTCGTGGTGGCGGAGCCGGTGCGTGAACTCCTCAGTCCCCGCCGGGTCAAGCTCGGCGAGTCCAGCGAAGTCCGGCGTCTGCTGCCCAACCTGGGCCGGCGCATGGTGGGCGCCTGGTGCTTCGTCGATCACTACGGTCCCGACGACATCGCCGAAGAGCCCGGCATGCAGGTTCCGCCGCATCCGCACATGGGCCTGCAGACCGTCAGCTGGCTGCACGAGGGCGAGGTGCTGCACCGCGACTCCACGGGCAGCCTGCAGACGATCCGCCCCCGTGAGCTGGGCCTCATGACCTCCGGCCGGGCCATCAGTCACTCGGAGGAGAGCCCCGAGTCGCACGCCCGCTTCCTGCACGGCGCGCAGCTGTGGGTCGCTCTGCCCGACGGCGACCGCCACACCGAGCCGCGTTTCGAGCACCACAGCGAGCTGCCCGTGGTGACGGCTCCCGGCCTGACCGTCACGGTCGTCCTGGGCGGCGTCGACGGCGCGGCCTCGCCGGGGACGACGTACACGCCGATCGTCGGCGCCGACCTGGCGCTCGCCCGCGGGGCGGACCTGCGCCTGCCGCTGGAGCCGGACTTCGAGTACGCCGTGCTGTCCATGTCCGGCGAGGCGCACGTGGACGGTGTGCCGCTGCTGCCCGGCTCCATGCTCTACCTCGGCTGCGGTCGCACCGAGCTGCCCCTGCGGGCGGAGTCGGACGCCGGTCTCATGCTTCTCGGCGGCGAGCCGTTCGAGGAGGAGCTGGTCATGTGGTGGAACTTCATCGGGCGGTCCCAGGCGGACATCGAGCAGGCGCGGTCGGACTGGATGACGGGGTCGCGGTTCGGTGAGGTGGTGGGGTACGGCGGGGGGCGGCTGGCTGCTCCCGCGCTTCCGCCGGTTGCGCTGAAACCGCGGGGGCGCGTGCGCTGAGCTCTGGTGGAGGGCCTGGGGTGCCACCGGCCCGGTCCGGCTGCTGCGGATCGAGTGCGGCTTGTCGCGCAGTTCCCCGCGCCCCTAAAAGATGCGCAGTTCCCCGCGCCCCTGCCCCTGAAAAGAGCGGCGGTCGGTGGCGGCGCTGCTCGGCAGATGTGTTGGCCGGTGGGAGCGTTACCGGGTCGTTCCGGCGAGTTCGTCCCGGTGGGCCGGTGTGCGGCGGGTCAGCAGGCGCAGGCAGGCCACCGGGCGGTCGCGTACCGGGCGGCGGGTCACCGAGGCGCCGCGGGACGTCACCGACTGCAGGCGCTGATGGTGCAGGTCCAGTACGAAACGCATCAGGCGCCGGTGTTCCTCGGAGCAGTGGTCGAGGAGTACGCCGGCCTCCCGGAGCGTGGCGCGCGCGGTCTGCGCGGTGGCCGCGATCAGCGCGTGTACGCCGGGCAGGTCGCGGCCCTGTTCGAGGTCCTCGCGCGCGATGTCGTACCGGTCGAGATCGCTGACGGGCAGGTACAGGCGCCCGCCGCGCAGGTCCTCGTGCAGGTCGGTCAGGATGTCCGTCCGCTGGGCCGCGTCGGCGAACAGACGGCAGGCGGCGGCGAACTCGGCGCTGCCGCCGCCCTGATGGGCAAGGCCCGAGGTGATCATCAGGAACGGCCAGGTGAGCTGTTCCACGTACCGCTGGTAGTCGGCCTCGGTGGCGAAGCCGGGGAAGTCGAGGTCGATCCGCGCGCCGTCCAGGTACGAGTCGACCCACCGGTGCGGCAGTTCACGGGTGGCCGCCGTGTGCAGGAACGCGCGCAGCAGCGGATGCCCGGCGCTTCCCGAGTCCAGCGCCGCGCGCACCCGCTCGTCCCACGCGTCGTAGCGTCGGGTGCGCTCCTGGACCGTGCCCCGGTCGCAGACGTCGTCGGTGTACGACGCGAAGGCGTATCCGGCGAGCACATGGGGCTGCTGGCCCACGGGCACCAGCAGGCGCACCGCCAGATAGCCGGCCGGCTCCCGCCGCCGCATGAACCGCGCGACCTTCGTGTAGTCGTCGCGCAGGGTGTCCTGGCGCACCTCGGCCGCTTCCAGGCTCCTCCGCCAGGTCCGCACGTACATCTCCCCTGAGAATGCCATTTTTCACTACCGAAGCGACGCGCAGGCTATCAGGCGTGTGATCTCCGGCTGTCGGCAGGCCCGGCGCGTCAGCGCCGCCTGCGCAAGGTGTACGCGGCGCCCGCCGTGATCAGCAGACCCGCCGCGCCGCCCGCGATCAGAGGCAGGGCCGGCGCGCGGTCGTCCTTGTCGGAGGCGGGGGAGGAGACCGCCTCGCCGGGCGCGCCGGTCGGCGTCCGCGACGGCTGCGCCGACGTACTCGCCACGTCGGCCGGGGACTTCGAGGAGGCCCGGGTGGGGGTGGTCTCCGGGGTGGCGGACTTCGCCGGTGACTCCGCGCGCCCTCGCGCCGCGGACCCGGCGGACGCTGTGGAACCGGCGGACCGGGCGTTGTCCTTCGCGCCGGGGAAGACCACGTCCGAGCACGAGTAGTAGGTGTCCGGCGTGCTCGTGTTCTGCCAGATCGTGTACAGCAGGTGGCGGCCGGTGCGGTCGGACGGCAGCTTGGCGCTGATCCGGTAGGCACCGTTCACCAGGGCCGGGTCGGTGGCCGTCGCGAAGGGCCGGGACGGCAGGTCGGACCACGTGAGCGGCTTCGTCGGGTCGTAGCCGTCCTTGGTCAGGAACAGCTTGAACGTGCCCGTGTGCGGGATCGTCGACCGGTACGTGAGCGTCAGGTCCGCCCCGGCGGTCAGCCGGGTCGAGGGCCAGTCGGCGCGGGCCAGGTCGAGCCCCCGGTAGGCGGCGAGGCCGCCGCTGCACAGCTTGCCGTCGGGCACCACCTGCCGGTCCCGGCCGGCGACGCCCGCCAGCCGCAGGTTGTCGAAGGCGGCCACGCCGGAGGCGACAGCGGCCNNCGCGGCGGCGGGCCCGGCGGCCCCCACCGCGAGCAGGAGCGGGGCCGTCCCGGCAAGGACGACGCGGGCGGCGGTGCGGTGTGCGGTCATGGACGGGACTCCTCCGGGCACGGCAGGCAGGTACTCGACAGCCGAGAGCCCGCTGCCCCTCAAGTACGGGAGCGGCGCGAGGGGCGTTCAACTCCCCCGTCCCCCCCCC
>NZ_LIPP01000531.1 GCF_001418335.1 Streptomyces aurantiacus
AGCCACCGAGCACCCCCCGACCCCGGCGTGCCACCGGCCCAGGACGGCGCGGCCCGTCGAAGGACGGCGGCCACGGGATCTGGCCGTACGTCCTGATCGCGCCCGCCGTCCTCGGCACGCTCTACCTGCTCGTGTACCCCCTGGGCCGTGCGGTGGTCATCTCGCTGCAGGACTTCGGGCTGCGTCAACTCATCCTGGGTGACGCGAAGTTCGTGGGCCTGGAGAACTACGGGACGCTGCTGGGCGACAGCCGCTTCTGGGAGGTCGTGCGCCGCACGTTCCTCTTCATGGCGGTGAACGTCGTACTGATCATGGTGCTGTCCACGCTGGTCGCGCTGATGATCGAGCGCCTGGGCCGGTTCGGCAGGACCGCGGTCCTCAGCTCGCTCGTACTGACCTGGGCGATGCCCGTCATCGCGGCGACCACCGTCTTCCAGTGGCTGTTCCACTCGGAGTTCGGCATCGTCAACGAGGTGCTGACGGACCTGGGGTTCACGTCCTTCGACCGCTACGCCTGGTTCGCGCACGGGCCGGCCGCCTTCGCCATCCTGGTCGCCCTCATCGTGTGGCAGTCCGTGCCGTTCGCGGCGATCACCCTGTACTCGGCCCTCACCACCGTCCCCGCCGAGCTGTACGAGTCGGCGCGGCTCGACGGGGCGTCGGGGCTCCGGATCTTCCGGTCCATCACCTTCCCGGTCGTCCGGCCCATCTTCCTGCTGGTGATCTCGCTCGAAGTGATCTGGACGTTCAAGGCGTTCGTCCAGATCTGGGTGATGACCAACGGCGGACCCGGCGACGCGACCACGATCCTGCCCGTGTACGCGGTGCAGACCGCCCTGTCGAGCCAGCGCTACGACCTCGGCTCGGCGGCCTCCATGGTCACCGTCGTGCTGATGTCGGGCGTGCTCGCCTTCTACTTCCGCCAGATGTTCCGCCAGGAGGACGAGCTCGCATGAGCACGACCCGGCCCCGTGTCCGCCGCATGCCCCTGAACGCCGCCGCCGTCGTCACGGTCGGGCTCTGCCTGTTCCCGGTGTACTGGATGGTCGCCACCGCGTTCACCCCGACCCGTGACATCCAGTCCGACCACCCCCGGCTCATCCCGCGGAGCTGGACACTCGACCACTTCCGCACCGCGGTCGGCGCCGACGGCTTCGGTCTGTTCTGGCGCAACAGCGTCCTCGTCACGCTGAGCGCCGTCCTGCTCTCCCTCGTCATCGCGCTCGGCTCGGCCTACGCGGTGGCGCGGATGAGGTGGAAGGGGCGCCGGCAGTTCATGCTCATGGTCTTCATCGCCCAGATGGCACCCTGGGAGTCGCTGATCATCCCGGTCTACATCATCTCCCGGGACACCGACATGCTCGACCGGCTGCCGACCCTGACCCTCGTCTACTTCATGATGACGCTGCCCTTCACCGTCATCGTCCTGCGCGGCTTCATCGGCACGATCCCCCCGGAGCTGGAGGAGTCCGCGCAGGTCGACGGCTGCACCCGGCTCGGCGCGTTCCGCCACATCGCGTTCCCGCTGCTGGCCCCCGGTCTCATGGCCACCTCGCTGTTCGGCTACATCACCGCCTGGAACGAGTTCGCCTACGCCAACTTCCTCATCATCAAACAGCAGGACAACCGCACCCTGCCCGTGTGGCTGTCCTCCTTCCAGAACGTCTTCGGCACCGACTGGGGCGCCACCATGGCCGCCTCGGCCCTCTTCGCCGCCCCCGCGCTCGGCGTGTTCCTGCTGCTCCAACGCCACGTCACCACCGGCTTCGCCGCCGGCGCGGTCAAGGGCTGACCCCGCACGCCCCGCACACCTCGTACGCCCTATGTATCCCCCCCCACGCACCCCCGACCTTCGTTCCGGAGGCGATCCGTGCCCGCACAGTCGTCAACATCCGCACTCACCCTCGTACCCCGCCCCACCGAGGCCGCGCTCCGGCCCGGACACTTCGCGCTCGACGCGGACACCGCGCTGCACATCGGCGAAGGCGCCGAACCGGCCGCGGAACTGCTGCGCACCCT
>NZ_LIPP01000532.1 GCF_001418335.1 Streptomyces aurantiacus
CCGCCGCACCCCCCACGGGCCCCGGCGCGGTCTTCACCACGCCGGGGCCCGTGGGGGGTGCGGCGGTCATGAGCGGCCGATCATTTCTCAGTCGTCTTCGGGTTCTTCGGGCTCTTCGGGCTCTTCCGGTCAGCGACCGGTTCCCCGGTCGTGTCCCGGGTCATTTCTTGATGACCTGGTTGTCCGTGACCGACTTCAGTTCCTCGTCGTAGCCCTTCGCCGCCTCGGCCACCGAGCTGTCGCCGGTCGTCACGCCCTCCATGGCCTCCTGGATCGCCGTGGAGACCTTCGGATACGCGGGGTACGCCGGGCGGTAGTGCGTGTTCGCCACCAGGTCCGTGAAGAACTTGATGCCGGGCTGCGCCTTCACGTACGCCGGGTCCTCGGCCACGTCGGTGCGCACCGAGATACCGGAGTTGGCGATGTACCACTTCTTGGCGTTCGCTGTCGTCTGCATCGTCTTGACGAATTCGAAGGCCAGGTCGGGGTTGCCCGCCTTGCTCGGGATCGACCAGGTCCAGCCGCCCGACATGCTCACCTTCCCGGGCGACTGGCCGTTCTGCGTCGGCATGTACGCGAGGCCCAGCTTCTCGGACCACTCGGGCCATTCGTGGCCGCTGCCCTTCAGCCAGTCCTGCGGAAGCCAGGAGCCGTCCAGGTCGATGCCGAGCTTGCCCTCGGGGAGGAGTTCGCCGCGGACCCGGGTCCCGAAGTTGGGGTCGAGAGCGTCCGAGGGGTCGGGGCCGAGCTCCTCCTTGAAGACCGTCTCGACGAACTGGAGCGAGTCCCTGAAGCCCTGGCTTCCCGTGATCCACTTCTTGGACGCCGTGTCGTACAGCGGGCTCTCGGTGGCACCGGTGGCCGTCCCGTACAGGAGCATCTCGAAGCCCTGCATGGTGGCCGCCTCACCCGCGGGCTTGCCCGTGTACACGTTCAGCGGGGTGACGTCGGGGACCTTCTCCTTGATCGTGCGGGCCGCGTCGAGGACGTCGTCCCAGCTCCTCGGCTGCCAGTCGGCGGGCAGGCCGGCCTTCGCGAAGATGCCCTTGTCGAACCAGAGGCCGCGGGTGTCGGTGCCGTCCGGGACGCCGTACGTCTTCCCGTCCTGCCCCTGAGCCGCCGACTTCGCCGTGTCGATGAACTGGCCCCAGTCGTCCCACTGGTCGAGGTACGGGTCCAGGGGTTTGAGGTAGCCGCTCGTGATGTCGGAGTTGATGAGGAACGTGTCCTCGTAGACCAGGTCGGGCGCCGTCTTGGGGGAGCGGAGCATCTGCTGGAGCTTCGTGTAGTACTCCGAGTCCGGGGCCTTGATCGGGACGAGCTTGACCTTCTTGTCCGGATTGGCCTTCTCGAACTGCTCCTTGATGTCTTCGAGATACGTGTCCATCACACGGATCGAGTTGTCCGTCGACTGTTTGTAGGAGATCTCCACGGTGTCCGGATCACTGCCGGAGTCACTGCCGCAGGCGCTGAGCGCGGTCGCGGAGAGCAAGGTCGCGAGAAGGATGGGAGCGGCGGTGGGACGCACGGGGACGACCTCCTGCTGGCCGACATCTTTGTGGCCGTGTTCGGTTGACCGAACGTAAGAGCAGCGGTCCAGCCAGGTCAATGACCTTGCGCGCCCGGTCAGTTACGTTCGGGTCACATCGCGCGTCGTCGCACCCCGTCGAGGCCGGGTAACGCATGTGGTGACGTATATGACCGAATCGTTCAGGGCCCGGAACCCGGGGCCCATGTGTCTGCCGTCTCTCCGGCCTCTTCCGTCTCTCCCGTCCCTCCCGCCCCCTGTCCC
>NZ_LIPP01000533.1 GCF_001418335.1 Streptomyces aurantiacus
GGTGTCTGCGGATGTGGTGTCGGGGGTTGCCGGTGACATCGGTCCGGGTCCGGTGCTGGTGTTTCCGGGGCAGGGCTCGCAGTGGGTGGGCATGGGTGCCCAACTCCTCGACGAGTCGCCGGTGTTCGCGGCCCGGATCGCCGAGTGCGAGCAGGCCCTCTCGCCGCATGTGGACTGGTCGCTGACCGAGGTCTTGCGCGGGGACGGTGCCGAGCTGTCCCGGGTGGAGGTCGTCCAGCCAGTGCTGTGGGCGGTGATGGTGTCTCTGGCCGCCGTCTGGGCCGATCGCGGCGTCACCCCCGCCGCCGTGATCGGGCATTCACAGGGCGAGATGGCTGCCGCGTGTGTCGCGGGCGCGTTGTCCCTGGAAGATGCGGCACGGATCGTGGCGGTACGTGGTGATGCGCTGCGCCGGCTTCAGGGGCATGGTGACATGGCCTCTCTGGGCACCGGGGCCGAACAGACGACCGGCCTCATCGGCGACCGGCCTGGGGTAAGCATCGCGGCCGTCAACGGGCCCGCTTCCACGGTGATCTCGGGTCCGCCCGAACACGTCGCGGCCGTGGTCGCCGAGGCTGAAACACAGGGCCTGCGGGCCCGCCTCATCGACGTCGGCTACGCCTCCCACAACCCGCAGATCGACCAGCTCACCGACGAACTCACCGAACGGCTCAGCGACATCCGGCCCACCACCACCGACGTGGCGTTCTACTCGACGGTGAGCGCCGAACGGCTGGCGGACACCACCGCTCTCGATACCGGCTACTGGGTGACCAACCTGCGACAGCGGGTGCGTTTCGCCGACACCGTCGAAGCACTCCTGGCCGACGGCTACCGCCTGTTCATCGAAGCCAGCCCTCACCCGGTGCTCGCTCTCGCCATGGAAGAGACCATCGAGCAGGCGGACATGCCCGCCACTGTGGTCCCGACCCTGCGCCGCGACCACGGCGACACCGTCCAGCTCACCCACGCCGCCGCCCAGGCATTCGTGGCGGGCGCCCCCATCGACTGGCGACGCTGGTTCCCCACCG
>NZ_LIPP01000534.1 GCF_001418335.1 Streptomyces aurantiacus
GCCTCGTACGACGGGACCGTGCCCGTCACGATGCCCAGGTTCGGGGTGCCCGAGGCGGCCAGTTCGCGTAGGGAGCTCTCTATCGTCGTCAGGTGTTCCTCGTGGGACGGGTATTCCGACGACAGGGACGGGTACGCCGCCAGGAGTTCCGTCAGTTCGGCCGCCGGCCAGTGGAGGACCGCCACCGGGAACGGGCGGGACAACGCCTCGCGGTACGTGCCCAGTTCGGCGCGCAGGCGGGAGATCTCCGCCTCCAGCTCCGCCGGGTTGTCGGAGCCCAGCGACCACACGCGCTTCGGGTCGTGGAGCTCGTCCAGGGACACCGGGGAGGAGTGCAGCGTGTCCGCGAGGGTGTCCCAGTTGTCGTGGGACAGGCCCAGCATGCGGCGTACCCGATGGCGGCCGAAGAGGACCGGGTGGGTCGCGTACGGGGGTTCCGGGACGTCGGTCAGGAGGTGGACCGCCGCCTCCGTGAACGTCTCCTGCGCGGCCTCCAGCTCGTCGTGGGCCTCCAGCGCCTCCGCCACGATCACCCAGGGAGCGGGGTCGCGGGGTGCCGCCGCGCGGACTCCGGTGATGATCGCCCCGGCCTCCGCCTCGTGGCCGTACTCCCAGAGGTTGGCCGCCTTCAGGGCTCGTACCAGGAACGGGTTCTCCAGCGGTGTCGTGCTGGCGAGCAGGCGGTCGTAGAGCGAGGTGGCTCGCGGGCGGTCGTCGGCCAGTTCGAGGTGGGCCGCGGCCTGCAGGAGCAGGTGTTCGGCATCCTCGGGGTAGAGGCCGGCTGTCCGCTCCAGGCGTGCTGCTTCGGCGTTGTGGTCGACGTACTCGGCAGACGTGTCGGGGCGCATGGATGACACCGTACTGCCGACGGCCGACAGAGGTGAGGGAGGTGAGGTAAGTGCTGGCCAGGGGTGAGATCAGTGGGAGGGCGTGACTCGCGGCGTGAGTCGCGGCGTGCGGCTGTCGTGCGGACGGTGTTGTGGAGGGTGGCGCGGGGTGGTGTGTGCGTGGGGATGGTGAGTTGGTGGCTCAGCGTTTATCGTGCGGCCCCCCGGTACCCGCCCCCCCCCGGCCCCCGAGCTGCGACTCGGGAGGAGGTGTGATCGTGCGCGTTCCCGTCGTCCATCAGCGGGGGCGGCGGCGACGTGTGCGTTATGTCCGCCTCCTCTGGAACGGCGCCGAGGTTGTCGTGACCCTCGGTGTCGTCCTCCTCCTGCTCGTCGCCCATCAACTGTGGTGGACCAACCGGCAGGCCAGGGAGGGCGCCGAGCGGAAGGTTCACGCCCTGGAGAGGGAGTGGGGTGCGGGCGGCGACGTGGACGGGAGTGGGGG
>NZ_LIPP01000535.1:0-348 GCF_001418335.1 Streptomyces aurantiacus
CCGGAACCCCTCCGGCTCGGCCCCTCGGACGACGCCGAATGGGCGGCGTTCGCGGCGGAGGCGGTCCTAAGGGGCGCCGACGCCGCCGCGCTCGGCGACCTGAGCCGAGACCGCCGGATGCGTGCGGCCATCGACCTCTCGTGGAACGCCATCGCCAGCGAGGTCGCCGCCGCGGCGGACCGCGCCCCCGAGGTCGAGTCGGCCGTACTCCCGCTGCGCGCCCGCATCTCCGTACGAGCCGGTCTCGGCAACCTCGCCACCGGCCTGCGCCCGCCCGCCTCCGGCCACGACAACCCCCACTACTTCGACGACGCGGCCTGCGTACGGGCCTGCGTACTGGCCGTCGCC
>NZ_LIPP01000535.1:407-1350 GCF_001418335.1 Streptomyces aurantiacus
GCGATGGCCGCGGCCGTCGCCCTCGCGCTGACCGGAGCGAACGTGGACGCCTGCGCGACGGCGGCCCTCGCCGAACTCCCCGAGGCCACGGAGATCGGCCGCAACGCACGGCACGCCCTCGCGCTCGCCCACGACTCCATGGCGCGGGGAGACGGCGCGTTCGGCCTCGTCCCCCTCCTGGAACACCAGATCGTCGACCACGTCTACAGCTACGGCATCGCCGCCGCCGAGACCGTCCCGGTCGCCCTCGCCCTCGCCGTCGCCGCACACGGCCGGATCGCGGAGGCGGTGCCCGCGGCGGCCTGCCTGTCCCGGGTCGCGGACTCGGCCCCGGCCCTGGCCGGCGCGCTGACCGGGGCGCTCGGCGGCGGCCCGGCCGTCCCCGCCGCCTGGCGCGACGCCTGCCGCACCCTCTGCGGCTGCGCGCTGCCGCGCCTGACCGGCACGGACCTCATCGGACTCGCCGACCTGCTGGAAGCGACGGAACTGGCCTATCCGGAGGGATGATTCGGTCATGAAACCCAAAGGAGAAGAAACAGGCACAGAATCGGGCACAGGAACCCTCGACGAACGGATCACCGGAGCGCTCGTCGGAGCCGCCGTCGGCGACGCGCTCGGCGGCCCCGTGGAGGGCTACTCCCCCGACCAGATCATCGAACGCCACGGCGGACGCGTCCACGGCATCGTCGGCCCCTGGCACGGCACCGACTGGCGCACGGCACGCCCCGTCGCCCCGTACCACAAGGGCGACGGGCACGTCACCGACGACACCTTGATGACCCACGCGCTGGTACGGGTGTACGCGACGGTCCGCGACCACCTGGACGCGTACGCCGTCGCCGAGCACCTGGTGCCCGACCTGATGACGACGCCCCGCTGGATCCCGGAACTCGAAGCGGACGCCCTGCCGCTCCAGCGGATCTTCCTCGCCGAGAAGTGGCTG
>NZ_LIPP01000536.1 GCF_001418335.1 Streptomyces aurantiacus
GTGGTGGCGGTGGTGGCGGTGGCCGACGGGGCGGTGCGCCAGGCGGCGATGCCGTCCGGGCGGGCCTGGGCGTTGGTCAGCATCTTCACCGCGCGCTCCGGGTCCGGCACGTCCTGCTCCGTGAGGGTGCCGTCCGCGCCGGCGCCGTCCGGGGTGAGCAGGCTGACCGACATGATCTCGTTGAGGCTGCCGACCTGGGCCACGATGTGGGGCGCGAGGTTCGCGCCGGTCGCGTCCGTCATGGAGACCTTCAGCATGTAGCTGGTGACGATCTCGGCGTGCGCCTGGACGGTGGTGATGACCGGCATCGAGGTACTGCCGTTTGCCTCGGTCCGGTTGCTCGACCGCTGTTTGGCCGCGGTGCCCTGGGCCGAGGGGCTGGCGGTGAGGATGCCCTCGCCCGCCGCCCGCTGGCTGGCGCCGAGCGTGCCATCCGCGCCGCGGTCCTGGGAGACACCGGAGAGGTTGTCACGGGCGATGGTGCGGTAGTCCTCCAGCTCGAAGCCGGTACGCAGTTTCTCCACGGTGGTGGTGACCGGGAACAGCTCGAACCGGAGCCGCCCTGGGCTGCCGCCGACCGGCAGGTGGTGCGGTCTCGACCAGGTGCGGTAGCGGACGGGCAGGGTCAGCCCGCCGGTGGTCAGCTCGTGCAGGTGGCCGCGGAGGAAGTCCGGGGAGAGCCGCTGGAGGACCTGCTCCCGGTCGTGCGAGGGCACCCCGATCTGCTCCAGCTGCCGCAGCAGTCGATGCGCCTCGCGGCTCGCGTCCAGCTGGCCGCTGGGGTGGCTGGGGAAGCGGCGGCGCCGCAGGAAGCCGGGCACCCGGTAACCCCCGCCGAGGTTCTGCGGGGTGGTGGTGCCCAGACCGTCCGGGGCGAGCCCGGCCTCGATGACGTCCTGCATCGGCAGATGGAACATCACCGCGTCGCGAATGCGCTGGAGCCCGGCGGCGGCCCGGCGTGGCGCGAGACGCCGGCCGAGTCGCTGGGAGAGCCGGCCCGCCGCGGAGCTGATCCCGTGCCCGGCGCGGGTGCCGACCGTGCCCATCGCGGCCGTCCAGCGGTCGCGCACCGCCACGGTCTCGGTGGCGTCGGCGACCACCAGGTACATCCGGCCGGTGAAGGCGAGGGTGGTGTTGCGCCCCCGGGTGAGGGTCTGCGCGACGCCGCGGCCCTTGCTCCACGTGTACTGGAACGCGGACGAATAGGTGCCGGCCACCGCCTGCTGCCCCGGGGCCTGCTGGAGCGGTGTGTCGGAGCCCTGGAGGCCGAGGGTGGTGTGCGAGACGGTGCTCGCGCTGCCGACGACGCGGTGTTCGTTGCCGATGGTGGTTTCGAGGCTGGCCGCCTTCGGGTCGCTCTTGACGCGTATGTTGGACAACTCCCCGCGGACCGCGGCCTTCATGTAGTGACTCTGGAGCGGCCCGGCTCCGAACAGTCCGGTGATCCGGGAACCGAACGGGCCCAGATACTGGCCGAGTTGACCGGCCACGCTGAGGTCCGCCATCGCCCGGCGCAGCGCGGTACGCACCGGGGCGCCGGGCGCGCTGACATGCCAGGAGGTGCCGGTGGCCCGGTCGGCGGTGCTCTGCATGAGCTGCTGGCGCTGTCGCCCGCCCTCGGCGCTCAGCACCACGTGCGGGGTGCTCAGCAGCTTCAGGGTGAGCCGCCGGTCGGCGGAGTCCGACCTCGGCAGCGGGCGGGTGCCGTCGAGAAGCTGGTCCGCCTCGGCGGCGGAGAGCCCTCGCGCTGCGGAGGCGGGCGTGGGCGCCGGAGCGGGGCCGCCGGGCGGCGGATCCACCGGGGCGTGGCGATCGGAGCCGTGCGCGGCGGGCACGGCCAGCTCCACCCGGCCCACGGTCTCGCTGCCCCGGGCGAACAGCGGCCGTTCCTCGACCTTGCTGACGAAGACGCCCGCGCCGAGCAGACCGACCGTGACCAGCCGCGCCCAGCCGCGCGGGCGGCGGTGGCCCTCGAAGGAGGCGCCCAGCTCCACCTGGTAGCTGTAGAGGTCGGCGCCGGTCTGGAACATCAGGTGATCGTGGACGACCGCGACCGTGTTCCGGGTGGTCCTCTGGTCGGTCCTGGCGTAGCGCACGCCGACGGACACGTTGCCCGTCTGGCGCGGCAGCCCGGCTTCGGGCACCTTGTCGTGGTCGCGCGGCGAGACACCCATATCGACACCGCCGGAGAGGGTGACCGACGCCTGCTCGCCCTGGCCCGAGATCTCGGTGCCGATCACCGCGTTGCGCAGCGAGCGCTCGCTCATGGTGGTCTCGAACTGCCGGTCGGTGAGGCGCGCCTTGAGGATCAGGGTGTGGTGGCCGCGGCGCACCTTGCCGTCCTCGGTGAGGGTGACCGGCACTCCGGTGGTGGTCAGGTCGTCCAGGCTCTGCGCCAGGCTCGGCCGGTTCAGCGCCTCGCGCACCTGACGGTCGTTGTGCAGCGCGGTCCGCATCCGCCCGTCGCCGTACCAGAACTTGGCCAGCAGCGGATGCCGCAGCATCAACGGCGGGACGAACAGCGACGGGTACGAGCGGTGCAGCGTATCCAGAACGGCGTCGGTGAAGGCCCGCATGGGGTCCTGCGGGGCGGCGGGTTGCTGGGTCTGCGGGTTCTGGCTCGGTGGATTCTGGCTCGGTGGATTCTGGTTCGACGGCTGCGGCTGCGGCTGCGGCTGCGCCGGAGGTTGCGGCTGGGTCTGGGGCTGGGTCTGGGGGCGGTCGGGGCGGAAGCCCTCCGCGCGGACCTGGCCGCTCAGGTGGACCGGGTCCTCCCGGGTGAGGTACCACGGCACCGACGGCTCGGCGTCCGGGTGGGGCCCCGTCCGGCCTGGCGTGCGGCTGTCCCAGCCCGCGAGGCGGCGCGCGTCCTGCGTGGAGATCCAGTCGAGGCTGACCACCCGGACCGGGCGGGCCGCGGACGGCAGTTCGCCGGGCTTGCGCACCATCAAGGTGCGCTCCACCCGGTAGAGCGCGACCGGGTGGTTACGGATCCGGCCGCCGGTCTTGCGGGCCGCGTCGGTGCCCAGGTTGTGGCCGCGCCCGACGGTGAAGTCCGCGCGGACCAGCGGGCCGCCCTGGAGGCGCACGTCCGTCTCCGGTCCCGTGAGCGTGTAGTTCGGTCCGGCGGTGACCTGCAGACCGAGGCGGGTGTCACGGGCGTGGCCGCGCTCGTTCTGGTACGTGGTCTGGACGAAGTCGCGCAGTTCCGCCTTGACCGACTCGGTGACCAGCGTGGCCCGGTTCGGGACGGACCGTTCCACGATCAGGTGCCCGAGCGGGTGCTGTCCACTGCCCCGGGTCAGCTCGGGCCCGGTGACCGGCCCCGAGAACCGCCCGAACAGGGGGAGCAGCCGCCCCGGACGGAGGTACGAGACCAGGGTGCGGTGCGCCGAACTTCCGGGCCTCGCTCCGGACATGGCGAGCGCCACGTCCTCCGGCGGGTCCACCAGGTGCAGCCCGGTGGTGTCGGTGATCCGTGGTTCGACCCCGTCCGGGAAGGTGAGGGTCTTCGGGGCCCGCCGCGGTCCCTTGTAGGGCACGGTGAGGTCGTCCGGCAGCCGCCAGCTCAGCCCGTCCCGCATGCCGAAGTTGGCGTTGTGCACCTGGGTACGCCGCCAATTGGGCCGCGGCGCGGACGGGTTGGGGCGGCTCGGTGTCGCGCTGCTCGAACCGCCGGCCTTCGGCGCCTCGGTGACACGCTCCACCCGTACCCGGTAGTGGACGTCGTCCAGGTGCAGATGCGAGCCCTCCCAGCCGCGCCACTCGGTCTGGTTGAACGCCTGGGAGCCCTGCGTGTAGTCGGTCTTGCGGGTCCAGCCCAGCGAAAGCCCGATCTTCAGCAGCCAGTTGAGCGGCGGTCCCATGCTCAGGGCCCCGGCGATCCGGCGCCCGACACCGACGCTGCGCCCGCCGCCCGTACCGGCCTGGCCGCGTCGCATGGTGTCCAGCCGGACGGTGGCGCCGTTCACGTCGGTGAAGCGCTCCCAGCGGTGGTACGGGATGGCCTCGACCGTCATCTCGTGGCCGACCCCGGACTTCTCCCGGCCCACGAAGCGCGCGCCGCGCGGGGCGGTGAAGGCGCCGGGCTGGTCGGTCAGCAGGCGCAGCAGTTCCGCCTCGTCGAACTGGTCGCGCAGCTTCTTCGGCAGGTTGCCCATGATCTGCTGGGCCACCTGCTCGGGCGAGCGCAGGGTGGTCTTGCCGGGGCCCGTGAAGAGGCCGGTCGGGCGCGGTCCCCTGGTCTTGTGCCGCCGACCGCCCGGGGTGCCGTCGTCCGGGTCCGCGTCGGGGTTGATCAGGACCGTGGGCAGCCGGCTGCCGTCCTCGAAGGTGACGGTACGCGGCGCCGGGCCCGGGGGCCGGGCGTCGTGGCCGGTCAACAGCCGGGCCGGGCGGTGCCGTTCGAGCTGGGTCTCCAGCGGCACCGGGTCGCCGCGGTCGGGCGTTGTGGTGTCGGAGGTCTTCTCGGTGTCAGGAGTCTTCTCGCTCTTAGAGGTTTCGGTCTCAGGATCCTTGGCCTCAGGGCCCTTGGGGGCGGGGTCCTTGGGGG
>NZ_LIPP01000537.1 GCF_001418335.1 Streptomyces aurantiacus
GTGCTCGGCCGCCGTGGCGGCGACATCCGTGCCGACCTCACCTCGGAGGCGACGGCCAAACACGCCGCCGCAGAGGTGCTCGACCGCTACGGCCGGGTCGATGTACTCGTCCACTCCGCCGCCGTCATCGACCCCATGACACTCCGCGAACTGGATGCTCAACGATGGCGGACCCTGCTGTCCGTGAACGTCGAAGCCGCTCTCTGGCTCGCTCAGGCGTTCACCCCGGGCATGGTCGAGCGTGGGTTCGGCCGCATCATCATGATCGGCTCGGACACGCTCTGGTCCCCACCCGGCCCCGAGTTCCTGCCGTACGTCGCCGCGAAGGGCGCCATGCTGGGCATCGTACGGACCCTCGCCTTCGAGTTCGGCGGCAACGGCATCGCGGTGACGGCCGTGGCACCCGGGCTCACCGACACCCCGATCGCGCGGAGCGTCAACGAGCCGGCCGCGTTCGACGCTGTCGTCGCCACGCAGGCGATGCAGCGCCCCCTCGTCCCGGAGGACACCGCGAACGTTGTCGCGTTCCTCGCGTCCGACGGCGCGGAAGCGATGACCGGACAGGTCCTCGTCGTCGACGGCGGATCCACCATGCGCTGACATTCCCGCCAACTGCCGGCAACCCAGGAAAGGAACCTCATGCCCAGCACGCCAGACGGCGTCATCGCCGCCCATTGGGTGGCTCGCGCAAAGAAGGGGAAGGAAGCGGAGCTGCGAGACCACATCGCCCGCGTCGTCACCCCCTCCCGCAACGACCCCGGGAACATCGACTACGAGGTCCACGAAGACGAAGCCCGACCGGGCACATTCCTGGTCTACGAACGCTGGACGAGCCGAGAAGCACTCCAGGCGCACACCGAGTCCAGCTGGATCCCGAAACTGATCCCCCCGCTCCAGGCGCTCATCGAGGGCGACATCGAAGACGAACTCCGCATCCTCCGACCGATCCGCCCTGCTCAGTAACACCCGGCGGGCTTTTCCGGGGTCGGCCAGGGCGAAGTCGAGGT
>NZ_LIPP01000538.1 GCF_001418335.1 Streptomyces aurantiacus
GCCCTGCTCGACATCCTGCGCGGCGAGGGCGTGGACCGCGTCTTCGGCAACCCCGGCACCACCGAGCTGCCGTTCCTGGCAGCTCTCGCGGACACCGACCAGGCGCCCGAGTACATCCTCGGTGTCCACGAGGGCGCGGTCGTCTCCATGGCCGACGGATACGCCCGCGCCACCGGCAGGACCGCCTTCGTCAGCCTGCACATCGCGGCCGGCCTCGCCAACGGACTCGTCGGCCTGCTCAACGCCCGCCGTTCGCGCACCCCGCTCGTGGTGATGGCCGGGCAGCAGGACCGCCGCCACCTCCAGCAGGACCCCATGCTCAGCGGCGACCTCGTCGCGCTCGCCGCGCCCGCCGTGAAGGCCACGTACGACGTCCAGCACGCCCGCGACCTGCCGCTCGCGCTGCGCCGCGCCTTCGCGCTCGCCGCCCGGCCGCCCGCCGGGCCCGTGTTCCTGTCCGTGCCCATGGATCTGCTGACGGAGGACACGGAGGTCGAGATCCCCGCCCGTACGCCACCGCCCGGGCCCGCGCCGGCCGGCGGACTCGACCGGGCCGCCGCGCTGCTCGGCGGCGGCGCGCGCCCCGTGATCGTCGCGGGCGACGGGGTGGGACGTGAGGACGCGGTGGCGGCGCTCGTCCGCACCGCGGAGGCCTGCGGGGCGCCCGTGCACCACCAGCCGATGGCGGACTGTCTGAACTTCCCGACCACACACCGCCTGTACGCGGGCATGCTGCCACCGCGCCACGACGCGATCCGGGCCGCGCTCGCCCCGTACGACACCGTGCTCATCGCGGGAGCGCACGCCTTCACACCGCACCACTACAGTCCGGGACCCGCGCTGCCGCCTGGCCTCACCGTCATCCAGCTCGACTCGGACCCGGACGAGATCGGCCGCAACTTCCCCGCCGACCACGGCCTCGTGGGCGCGCTCGGGCCGTCCCTCGACCGGCTCGCCGAACTGCTGCCCGAGCGGGTGCCCGCGCACACGGCGAAGACGAGAGCGCTGCGCGCCGGCGACCGCCACACCGCCGAACGCAGCCGTACGGAGGCCGCCGCGCGCGCCACCTACTCGTCGGCGCCCCTCGCCCCCTGGGCCGCCGCCCACGCCGTCGCACGCGGGCTGCCGCCGGGCACGGCCGTCGTCGAAGAGGCCATCACCGTGGGCCTGCTGCTCCGCGAACTCGTACGCCTCGACCGGCCCGGCAGCTACACGCACACCGTCGGCGGCGGCCTCGGCTGGGGGATCGGCGCCGCCGTCGGCCGGGCCATGGCCGAACCGGGCCGGCCCGTCGTCGCCGTCCTGGGCGACGGCTGCGCCCTGTTCGGCCTCCAGGGCCTGTGGAGCGCCGCCCGGTACGCGGCTCCCGTGCTGTTCGTGGTGATGAGCAACGGCGCCTACCGGACCCTCCAGGACACGTACGAGGCACGCGGCGGCACCGGGCTCTGCCCCGGTACCGAGCTGGGGCGCCTCGACTTCACGCGGGCGGCCGGGTTCTTCGGGGTCGACGCCGTACGGGCGGGGAGCGCGGAGCAACTGCGTGAACTCGTCGCGGGAGCGGGCGAGTTGACGCGCCCGATGCTGGTCGATGTGCCCTTGCGGTAGGGGACGGGGCCGGCCGCGGACGACTCACAGGGACCCGCACCTTGTCACCCGCCTGCCGGGGCCCGATCATCGGTCCATGACGGACGGGCAGGTACCGAAGTCGGTGCTCGCGCGCGGAGCCGCGCTGCTGCGCGCCTGCGGTGAGTCGGAGGGCACCCAGGGCCTGGCCGAGCTGGCGCTGCGCACGGGGCTCCCCAAACCGACCGCGCACCGGCTGCTGGCCGAGCTGGTCCGGCTCGGCCAGCAGCCGGTGCG
>NZ_LIPP01000539.1 GCF_001418335.1 Streptomyces aurantiacus
CGCGGTCGCACTGCGCGAGATCCATACGAGCCTGGACAAGCCGTGGACGGTACAGCAACTCAGCGAGGCCGTGGGAATGTCACGGACAGCGTTCACCAAGCGCTTCACCGTGGTGGTCGGGAAGCCGCCCATCACGTATCTGACCGGTTGGCGTCTGAGCTACGGGGCTCGGCTGCTCCGGGAAACCACGGCGCCGCTGGCGACGATCGCCCGACAGGTCGGCTACTCCACGGAGTTCGCGTTCGGAGCCGCCTTCCGCCGCGAGTACGGCATCGCGCCCGGCCGTTTCCGTGACCTCCAGTCCCGCCAGGTTCCCGCCGCCCAGGTGCGTGGGGTGTAGGGCCGCGCCCGGCTCGGTGAACGGCCTTCGTGTACGCACGCGTATGGACCGGCGTCTCCGGAGTATGTGTCTCGTGGCCGATCTCTGGTTGAGTCGGCCACGGGACCGTCCCTCCATGACCGACGTACCGGAGGCGCTCGACGCTTCCGCGGCGATGGTGGCTCGTCCGGCCGCATTCCAAGGTCAAGTACCCTTCCTTGCGTGTGCAGTTGGGCAGGCTCGCTCGATCGGGCAGCGGTTGTGGGCGGGAGTGACTCCGCGCACCGGAACGGGAGCCGGCCCGGCGCACGGCTACGCCTCCGACCGGAGACGGAGACCCGGCCTGCGCCGCACCGGGTGATCGGGCCGTGGCATGCCGTGCCCGAGCCGCAGCGCGAGCACGGGACGCCGCGAACGTGCCGAGGTGCCTGCCCGCCCCCGAGAAGCGGTGTTCGCGACCTCGATCGCCGAGAGGTCCGCATGCTCTCAGCAGCCGTCGGGGCTCGCATGCTCAACAGCCTTCAGGGAGGCCTGTCCGATGCCGATCGACGAACTGAGCGAAGCCGTCCAGTACGTGATGGATCTCTTGGGCATCTTCGCCTTCGCCCTCTCCGGGGCGTTCCTCGCGGTGCGCAAAGACTTCGACATCTTCGGGACGATCATCCTCAGCGAGGCGGCAGGCCTCGGCGGCGGCCTCTTCCGCGACCTGGTGCTTCAGGTCACCCCCGTGGCCTTCACCGATCTCGGCTAC
>NZ_LIPP01000054.1 GCF_001418335.1 Streptomyces aurantiacus
GGGCCCTGCGGGGCTTGAGCGGGGAGGGGCGGGACGGGGCCGGCTCCCACGAAACGCCTGCCCGGGGGCTCACTCGTACCGGGTGACTCCCCTGGCGGCGAGCGTGTCCAGCACCGGGTCGGTGCCTCCGTTCTGCTCGATGTCGTACACCTGGTAACGCGGCGGCTTGACCCGCTCAAGAGCCGGGATGTCCAGCAGCGGACTCCAGTCCTTCAGCCGGGTGCAGAAGTCGATGTCCACATCGACGAGGCCCGGCAGCTCCGCCAGGGCACTGATGTCCGCCAGGTCGTCCGAGAACAACTGGATCTCGCGCAGAGCGGGGCCGACTCGCAGGCCGGACAGGTCCTTCCACGGCGTGTCGAAGAGCAGGACGTGCTCGCACCGCTCGGCGAGCACGGTCCGTACGCGGGGGCAGCGGTAGACCTTCAGCGTGCGCAGGTGCGCCAGTCCCGGGACAGCGAAGTCCGCCAGCACCGGGAGGTTCGACAGGCCCAGGTCCCGTACGGGGGAACCGGTCAGCCCGGCCACATCGCCGAGCACCGCGCAGTCGCTGATCCAGACCTCCTCCAGGGCGGGCAGTTCGCCGACGTGCTCCAGCGTCAGCAGGGAAGGGCAGTCCTCCACACGCAGTTCGCGCAGCGCGCGCAGGTGGCCGAGCGACCCCAGTTCCCGCAGGTTCCGGCAGCCGTCGACCTGCAGTTCCTCCAGTCGCGGCTGCTCACCGAGGCCGTGGAGACTGCGCAGCTCAGGACAGTGTCTGACGACCAGTTGCTCCAGGATCGGTAGCGTGCCCAGCGAGGCCGGGTCGCCGAGCCGGTCGAGTCCCACCAGATAGAGCAAGCTCAACGCCGGCAGTCCGGCGAGCGGTGACAGGTCGGTCAGCTGGGGGCATGCCTCGATGTCCAGAACGACCAGCGAGGTCAGGGACTCCAGGCCCGCGAGAGAGGCCAGTTGTTCGCAGTTCTTGAGGCTCAGGTGGCGCAGGTCGGAGAGCGGCGCCAGCCCGCGCAGGTCCCGCAGGTCGGGGCAGTCCTCCACGTCGACGCGGCTCAGGTCGCGGTGCGTCCCCAAGCCTTCGACGCTTCTCAGCCGGGTGCACTTGTCCAGCTTCAGGCTGGTGAGCGCGGGCATGGCGTCGATGCCCTTGAGGCTGGTCAGGCGCTTGCAACTGGTGAGGTCGAGCGTGCCGACACTGCCCACGTCCAACAGCCCGTCCAGGTCACGGATGCCGGTCCAGCCCACGTCGAGGTCGGTGAGTCCGCGCAACCCGGAGAGGTGGTGAGGGTCCTTGAAGGAACGGCAGCCCTGGAGGCTGAGCGTCTGCAACTCGGGGAAGGCCGCGCCGAATCCGTCGGCGCTGCGCACCTTGGTCATGCTCAGATCCAGGCGCCGCAGGTTTTTCAGGGTGAGCAGCGGCCGGGTGTCCTCGACGGCGCGGCAGCGGTGCAGGTCGAGACCGGTCAGCGCGGTCAGGCCGCTGAGCGGTGTGAGGTCGTGGATGCCGGCGCAACCGTCCAGGTCCAGCTCCACGAGGCCGGTCAGCGCGGCCAGGTCGGTGATGTCCGTGACCTCTTTGCAGCGGAATATCCTGAGCTCGCGGAGCATCGTCAGATGGCGCAGCCCACGCAGTGACGTCACCGAGTGCAGGCTCAGTCTCGTCACGCCCTCGCGGGCCATCGCCGGGGCCAGCAGCGCGGCGCAGTACCCGTCCGGGTCCACGGCGGTCGGCCACAGACCCAACAACTGCACATGTGACAACTGGGTCGCCCCGGCCAACTCGGCGGCCAGGCCGAGCGCCTCCCCCGCGTCGGAGACAGTGATCAGTTCGCGGACGGCCTCCTCGGCGTGGGACGGCGAGGGGGCTCGCGAGGGGTCTTCCAGTAAGGCCCGCAGCTCGGCGACGCGGGCGCCGGGGACGAGGCCGGAATCGGGATCGGAACCGGGCTCGGGATCGGAACCGGGATCGGGTGTGCTTGTGGAGGAGGACATGGGATCGGAGCCTAGACGGGCGCACCGACACCGTTCCGCGTCCCCTCGCCCCTGGCAGGTGGGGGCCTGCCCCCTCCGGCTCCCCCCTCCCAACTCAGAGGCGGGAGCGGTGAAGTTCGAGTCCAAGAGGGGCGGGGCAAATGTCCAGGTGGGGCATGCCCTGAAACGTGCCCGGCCCCAAGTGGTCAGAGTGCTCGGTGCATGACGTGCAGGCCGACCCTGCCGTGGGTCGGGTGGTCGAACGCTTCGGGGATCGTGCCCAGGATCGTGAAGCCCAGTGACGTCCACAGCTTCACGGCGGGGTTGGTCTCCACGACGGCGTTGAAGACCATCGCCCGGTAGCCGTCGGCCGCGGCCGTCCGCAGGACGTGCTCCGCGAGGGCCCGGCCGACGCCCCGGCCGGTGTGTTCCGGGTCGACCATGAATGCGGCGTTGGCGACAGCGGCAGCGGGGCCGCCGTAGTTGGGGGTGACATAGGCGGAGCCGACGACGGCACCGGTGGTGTCCTCGGCGACGAAGACACGCTTTCCCGGTGCCATCCACAGGGCGCGGGCGTCCTCTTCGGAGGTGTCCGGGTCCCAGGCGTAGGTCTCGGCGGCAACGACGATGCGGTGCCAGAAAGGCCAGATCCGTGGCCAGTCGTCGGCCACGGCTTCTCTAATCGGCATGGGCGTGGAGGTGGTCGTGGGCATGGAACACGAGTCTGGCACGTCCATGCCGATCAGCGATTGCGCGGGTCCCTCGGTGGTCCTGGCTGGTCAGTCCACGCTGGGCAGGATGTGGGGCTCGGCGAGGTCGTCCTCGTAGCCCGCCAGACGGATGGGGGCGGACCTGGCCCACACGTCGAGGCTGCCGAGCTTCTCCGCCCGGTCCGTATGCTCCGTACGTTCCTCGGGACCTTGATCGAGATTCGTCTTCTCCGGTGTCACCGCGCACTCCTTTTGTGTCGGATCACCCTCGGGGCGTGCAGGACCACTCTGCTGTTGGTCGCCTGACGTCCACTCGGGTCTGAGTAAAGGCACTTCTGACGCGGTGGCGCCGGTCGACTCACATGAGAGCAGGCCGTGGTGACTGGCTTGTCCCGGGACGGACCGTGGGTGTGGGTGGAACCCAAATGAGCTGTCCGCCGGGTACAGGGTAACCAAATGAGCGGACTGCCGCTCGATGGGGCTGAAAATAAGGTGTAACCATCTGGAGTCGGCCGGTGTCCGTACGGCGTTGTCCGACCGCTTGTCGGGCTGCCCGGCTGATTGTCCCCCGACTGTCCGTTCGATACGTTTCGCCCGGTTGTCCACAGGCGGCGACCCACTCGTCCGGCCCTGTGCCAACATGATCAATGCCCCACTGCCCACGCCCATGTGAAGGAGTCCGCCATGGCCGCCCAACAGGTACGCGGTGTCATCGCGCCCGGCAAGAACGAGCCCGTAGAGATCCGGACGATCCTCATCCCGGATCCGGGGCCGGGCGAGGCCGTGGTGAAGGTGCAGGCCTGCGGGGTCTGTCACACCGACCTGCACTACAAGCAGGGCGGCATCAGCGACGACTACCCGTTCCTGCTCGGCCACGAGGCGGCGGGCGTCGTCGAGTCGGTCGGCGAGGGCGTCACCGACGTGGCCCCCGGCGACTTCGTGGTCCTCAACTGGCGTGCGGTGTGCGGCCAGTGCCGGGCCTGCCGGCGCGGCCGCCCCTGGTACTGCTTCGACACGCACAACGCGAAGCAGAAGATGACCCTGGAGGACGGCACCGAGCTCTCCCCCGCCCTGGGCATCGGCGCCTTCGCCGAGAAGACCTTGGTCGCGGCCGGCCAGTGCACCAAGGTCGACCCGTCCGTGTCCCCGGCGGTCGCGGGCCTGCTCGGCTGCGGCGTGATGGCCGGCATCGGAGCGGCCATCAACACCGGCGGCGTGAGCCGCGGCGACTCGGTGGCCGTCATCGGCTGCGGCGGCGTGGGCGACGCGGCGATCACCGGGGCGAACCTCGCGGGCGCCGCGAAGATCATCGCGGTCGACATCGACGACCGGAAGCTGGAGAAGGCCCGCACGATGGGCGCCACCCACACCGTCAACTCCAAGGAGACGGACCCGGTCGAGGCGATCCGCGAACTGACCGGCGGCTTCGGAGCCGACGTCGTCATCGAGGCGGTCGGCCGCCCGGAGACGTACAAGCAGGCCTTCTACGCCCGCGACCTGGCGGGCACAGTGGTCCTGGTCGGCGTTCCCACACCGGAGATGAAGCTCGAACTACCCCTGCTGGACGTCTTCGGCCGCGGCGGCAGCCTCAAGTCCTCCTGGTACGGCGACTGCCTGCCCTCGCGCGACTTCCCCATGCTGATCGACCTCCACCAGCAGGGCCGGCTGGACCTGGCGGCGTTCGTGACGGAGACCATCGCGCTCGACGGGGTGGAGCAGGCCTTCGACCGCATGCACGAGGGCGACGTCCTGCGCTCGGTGGTGGAGCTGTGACGGCCGCACCGGCCGCCCGTGTCGAGCACCTGGTCACCTCGGGCACGTTCAGCCTGGACGGCGGCACCTGGGACGTCGACAACAACGTATGGATCGTGGGCGACGACACCGAGGCCGTGGTCATCGACGCGGCGCACGACGCCGACGCCATCGCCGAGGCGCTCGGCGACCGGGCGCTGCGCGCCATCGTCTGCACCCACGCGCACAACGACCACATCGACGCGGCCCCGGCGCTGGCGGCGCGCACCGGCGCACCGATCCTCCTTCACCGGGACGATCTCCCGCTCTGGAAGCAGACGCACCCGGACCGACTGCCGGACGGCGAGCTGTCCGACGGCGAGCGGCTGACCGTGGCGGGAGTGGAGCTGACCGTCCTGCACACACCCGGTCACGCGCCGGGGGCCGTGTGCCTGTACGTGCCGGAGCTGGGCACCGTCTTCACCGGCGACACCCTGTTCCAGGGCGGGCCGGGCGCGACGGGCCGGTCGTTCTCCCACTTCCCGACGATCGTCGAGTCGATCCGGACCCGGCTGCTCGACCTGCCCGCCGAGACGGTGGTCCGCACCGGCCACGGCGACGCGACGACGGTCGGCGCCGAGGCTCCGCACCTCCAGGAGTGGATCGACCGCGGGCACTGACGCGGGCCCGCCCCGGGGCTCCACCCGGGGCCGGTCCCCCACGGCGCACAGTTCAGTCCCTGTTGGCCCGATCGAAATCTGGCCCTGATCTGCTGGCGTCAGACGACGGCCTTTCTCGCCCGCAGGGAGGACTGGCGCATGGAGCTGCGCAGTGTCGAAGAGCTGATGGATCTGCTGCACGCCTGCCGAGGGGCCCGGGGCACCGCCTGCGCCGGCGGTGCCCCGGTCGATCTGCACGACCACGCGCTGCAAACCGCCGCGCTGCTGCGCCGAAGCCGCCCCGCGGACAAGGAACTCCAGGTGGCGGGTCTCGTGCACGTCATCGGGCAGTTGTCGCGGCCGGGCGACCTCACGGGTCGGGCCGACCACGCGGCGGGGGCGCTACGGCCGTTGCTGGGCGAGCGGGTCTCCTTGCTCGTACGCCTCCACAGGGAGGACCGGGTGCAGGAGCCGGCCGTGCACCGGCCGGTCATGGACGAGCCCGTGATGGACGACGTGCTGATCCTGCGCCAGGCCGACGAGTCGGCCCGGACCGCGGGCCTGGACGCCGGGGTGCTGGAGGACTGGCGCACGGTGCTGGAACTCGTCTCGGCCCGGCACGCCCGCCTGGGCGCCGTCGACTGACCGCTGTCCGGGCACGCCGGGCGCCCCTGAGGGGCGCGGGGAACTGCGCGACAAGCCCCCACCGGCCCGCGGACTCCCCACGACGCCCGACGCCTGAAGCCCCGCGCAGCGGGCTACCACTTACCGGGCGCGTAATCCTTCAGGAAGACCCCGAACAAATCCTCGCCCTGTTCCCCGCGCACGATCGGGTCGTACACCCGCGCCGCCCCGTCGACGAGGTCGAGCGGAGCGTGGAAGCCCGCGTCGGCCAGCCGCATCTTGTCCGGGTGGGGCCGCTCGTCGGTGATCCAGCCGGTGTCGACGGCGGTCATCAGGATGCGGTCCTTCTCGAACATCTCCTGGGCACTGGTGCGCGTGAGCATGTTGAGCGCGGCCTTGGCCATGTTGGTGTGCGGATGCCCCGCGCCCTTGTAGCCGCGGTTGAAGACGCCCTCCATGGCGGAGACGTTCACGATGTACGTGCGATCGGCGTCGGCGGCCGACATCGACGTGCGGAGCCGGCTGATGAGGATGAACGGCGCGGTGGAGTTGCAGAGCTGGACCTCCAGGAGCTCGACCGGCGTGACCTCCTCGACGGCCTGGATCCAGCTGTTGGTGTCGTGCAGGTCGGGCACGAGGCCCCCCGCGTCGATGGCGGTACCGGCGGCGATCCGCTCCAGGGAGGCGGAACCGGAGAGGAGCGCGAGGCCGGTCACGTCCTGCGCGGTCAGCGAGCCGCCCCCGGCCACGGGGAGCGCGGACACGGCGCCGGAGCCGAAGGTGCCGATGACCTCGGCGGGCGGCAGCTCACCGGTGGGCAGCGGACCCGACTCGGCGGCGAGCAGTTCGCTGTAGGCGCCCGGGGAGCGGCGTACGGTCTGGGCGGCGTTGTTGATCAGGATGTCGAGCGGGCCCTCGGCGGCGACCGAGTCGGCGAGCGCGACGACCTGGGCCGGGTCGCGCAGGTCGATGCCGACGATCTTCAGCCGGCCGATCCACTCGTCGCTGTCGGGCATGGCCTTGAAGCGGCGGATCGCGTCGTTCGGGAAGCGCGTGGTGATCGTGGTGTGGGCGCCGTCGCGCAGCAGCCTGAGCGCGATGTACATGCCGATCTTGGCGCGACCACCGGTGAGCAGCGCGCGCTTGCCGGTGAGGTCGGTGCGGGCGTCGCGGCGGGCACGGTTCTCGGCGGCACACTTCTGGCAGAGCTGGTGGTAGAAGAAGTCGACCTCGGTGTACCGGGTCTTGCAGGTGTAGCAGGAGCGGGGGCGCTGGAGTATCCCCGCGATGGCGCCGGCCTCGGTCACGGACGACGGCAGGACGCCCTCGGTCTCGTCGTCGATGCGCTGGGCGGAGCCGGTGGCCGTGGCCTCGGTGACCGCCTTGTCGTGGGCGGTCTTGGCGGCCCTGCGCTCCTGGCGGCGACGCTGCTTGACCGAGCGGTAGATCCCCGCGGTGGCGCGGCGCACGGCGATCGCGTCGGGGTGGTCGACGTCCACCTTCTCCAGTTCGTCGAGCACCGCGAGACAGACGGCCAGCCGCTCCGGGTCGATACCGGGACCGTACGAGCCGGGACCGTACGAGCCGTCCGGGGCCTGTGCCGTGTCCACGGCGGGGGCCGCCTGGCTGTCCTGTGTCACCGTCATCGCCGTTGCCGTTCCTCGGGTTGTCGCGCGGCGCTGGAACCGCGCTCGCCTTCGAAGGCCGGATTTTACGGAGCGCGGGGCAAAGGCACCAAACCCGCGATGATCACCGGGTCTTGCGGGGCCATGCGGGACCGGCGTCCTCGGGGCGTCGCCTGACCTGCGTGGGGCGGCGCGGGGCGTCCGCGGCGACGACCCGGGAGCTACCGCGAAGTGGGCGATATCACCTCGCGACGGACGTTTCCCCCGAGGCGTGGCACCCCGAGGCGCGTCGGGTCGTCCCCGGTTCCGGCGCCGGTTCCGGCGCCGGGACACCTGAGGCGCCGGTCACGGCACCTGCTGACCCTTTCCGAGCGCGATCACGCCGTCCTTGGAGACGGTGTAGAGCTCCTGGTCCCGGTCCGGATTGACGCCGATGGTCGCGCCCGGGGGTACCTGGACGTTCTTGTCGAGGACCGCGCCGCGCACGACGGCGCCCCGGCCTATGTGCACGTTGTCGTGGAGGATGGATCCCTGGACGACGGCTCCCGGGTCGACGACGACGCCCGGGGAGAGCACCGAGCGGGTGACCTGGCCCCGGATCAGGCAGCCCGCGCTGATGATCGACTCGCTCGCGATGCCGCCCGCGTTGAACCGGGCGGGCGACAGCTGGCCGGAGCTGGTGTAGAGGGGCCAGCTGCGGTTGAAGAGGTTGAAGGCGGGCCGCTCGGCGATCAGGTCCATGTGGGCGTCGTAGTACGCGTCGAGGGTGCCCACGTCCCGCCAGTAGCCCTGGTCGCGGGTGGTCTCGCCGGGCACGTGGTTGTCGCTGAAGTCGTAGAGCCGGGCCTCGCCGCGGTCGGTGAGCTGGGGGAGGATCGAACCGCCCATGTCGTGCACCGAGTTCGAGTCCTCGGCGTCCCGCTGGAGCGCCTCTATCAGGGCTTTGGTGGTGAAGATGTAGTTGCCCATCGAGGCGAAGACGCGCTCCGGGTCGTCGTGCAGGCCGGGCGGGTCCGTGGGCTTCTCCAGGAAACGCTCCACCGTCTGCCCGTCCGTGCCCGGGGTGATCACGCCGAAGGACGACGACTCGGCGCGCGGGACGCGGATGCCGGCCACGGTCACGCCCGCGCCGCTGTCGACGTGCTGGGCGAGCATCTGGCGGGGGTCCATGCGGTACACGTGGTCGGCGCCGAACACCGCGACGTACTCGGGCTGTTCGTCGTACACCAGGTTCAGGGACTGCAGGATCGCGTCGGCGCTGCCCAGGTACCAGCGCGGGCCGAGCCGCTGCTGGGCCGGGACCGGCGTCACGTAGTTGCCCAGCAGACTGGACATCCGCCAAGTGGTGGTGACGTGCCGGTCGAGCGAGTGCGACTTGTACTGCGTCAGGACGCAGATGCGCAGAATGTCGGCGTTCACGAGGTTGGACAGGACGAAGTCGACGAGGCGGTACGTGCCGCCGAACGTGACCGCTGGTTTGGCACGGTCCGCGGTGAGGGGCATCAGGCGTTTGCCTTCCCCGCCCGCCAGCACGATCCCGAGCACCGAAGGTCCACCACGACGCATGGCCGCTCCCCTCACCCTGGTTGGTCCATGCCTGCCCTCGCGCAGCCGGGGCTACGCCTGCTTGAGGATCTCTTCGTAGAGCCGGACCGTACGACGGGCGACGGCGTCCCAGCCGAACTCCCCCACCGCGCGCTGCCGTCCTGCCTCGCCCATCCGCCGGGCGGCCCCGGCGTCCCCGAGGACCGAGTCCAGCGCCTGCGCGAGTCCCGTCTCGAAGTTCTCGTCCACGGGTACGAGTACCCCCGTTCGGCCGTCCTCAACGACCTCCGGAATCCCGCCGACCCGGGAGGCGACCACCGGGGTGCCGCAGGCCATCGCCTCCAGGTTGACGATGCCGAGGGGCTCGTAGACCGAGGGGCAGACGAACACGGCCGCGTGGGTGAGGAGTTGGATCACGTCCGGGCGGGGCAGCATCTGCGGGATCCAGTGCATCCCCCCGCGGACGCGGCTCAGCTCCTCGAAGAGGACGCGGAACTCGTGGTCGATCTCGGGGGTGTCCGGCGTGCCCGCGCACAGGACGACCTGTGCGGCCGGGTCGATGTCGCGCACCGCGCGCAGCAGTTGGGGCACGCCCTTCTGGCGGGTGATGCGGCCCACGAACAGCACGTACGGCCGGGACCTGTCGAGGCCGATCCGGTCCAGGACGTCCGTGCCGTGATCGGGCCGGTAGAGGCTGGTGTCGATGCCGTTGTGCACGATGTGCACCTTCGCCGGGTCCAGGGACGGATAGCAGCCGAGGATGTCCTCGCGCATGGCCCCGGAGACGGCGATCACCCCGTCGGCGGCCTCGATCGCGGTGCGCTCGGCCCAGCCGGAGAGGGCGTAGCCGCCGCCCAGTTGCTCGGCCTTCCAGGGGCGCAGCGGCTCCAGGGAGTGGGCGGTCATGACGTGCGGGATGCCGTGCAGCAGCTTCGCGAAGTGGCCGGCGAGGTTGGCGTACCAGGTGTGGGAATGGACGAGTTCGCGGCCTTCCAGGGCGGCGGCCATGGAGAGGTCGACGGAGAAGGTGCGCAGCGCGTCGTTGGCGCCGTCGAGGACGGGCCAGGGCCGGTGCCGGACGACCCCGCCGGCGGCGCCCTCGCCCCAGCAGTGCACGTCCAGGTCGGTGAGGGGCCTCAACTCCCGGGCGAGGAACTCGACATGGACCCCCGCTCCGCCGTACACGTCCGGCGGATACTCACGGGTCAGCAGTCCCACACGCACCCGGAACCCCCTGTCTCGGCGGCTGGTCCCACCTGGCCACCCACATGGTCACCCAGATGTGGCGGTGGGGGAAGACCGCGGGGCTCGCGTGAAGCAGCAGTCGCCGCAGACTCCGCCGCCGGGGACCCGGTAGTAGAGGCAGCAGCTGCGCCGGCGGAAGGCCGTTCCGTCGAGGGTGCCGGTGTCCCGGAACTCGGGGTGGCCGAGGAGTTCGGCGGCGAGCGTACGAGCGCGATCGGCCACGTCCGCGCGGCCGTGGGCGGCGGCCCACCGGTCGAGTTCGCGTGCGGCGCCCGCGAGGGCGGAGGCGGCGTTGCCCCGGAGCAGTCCCGCGGCCACCGGGTGCCGGGCCCGCAGCGCCGCCGAGAGGGGTTCCAGGTGGCCGTGGTGCACGAGCCGCAGGAGCGTCGCCGCGTCACCGGGCAGCACCCGCACCTCGGACAGCCACAGGTCGTCGGGTGCGCCGGCGTCGGCGTCCCAGTGCAGCAGCCGGGGGTCGAGGTCCGGCACCTGCCCGTGGAGCACGGCCGCGCCCAGGGCGACCGACCAGAGCCGGGCCGCGAGGCCCTGCTGCGCCACCGAGACCCCGATCCGCACCTCGGGCGCGGCCAGCAGCCTCACGACCTTGCGGACACGGAAAGTCAGCGGATCGGGTTCGCCGGTGACGCTGCGTGCCGCATGGGCAGTAGTCGCGTACGCGTCCGCGAGCGTCGGCACCGCAGGGCGTCCCGTGCGCGGGCCACGCAGGACGAAGAACCCTCCGAGCGATTCGAGGGAGCTGAGCAGTCGGCCGGGGTCCGGATCGAGGTTCACGAAGACCAAGTACACCAAGAGGGCATAACGACGCCACCGGCCCGGTTGTAGTCGGTGTCACCAGACCTGGGGAGGACTGGGCGCAAGACGTACTCCATCGGCAGTAGGACCCAATGACTGCTCAGGTACGACGACACGGGACCTTTCGCAAGGGATCGTATTAACCATGGAAGCCGACCGTTCGCCGCACCGGACGCTCCGCTCAGCAGAGCGTGTCCGTCACACACAGAGGAGCGACACATGAGTGCACTCGTGCTGTCTGTGGTGCTCTCTCTCGTCTCCGCCGTCGCCTACGCCGGCGGGGCCATCGTGCAGGAACGCGTCGCGGCGGCCACGCCGGATCGTACGTACGCTCCCATGCGCAATCCCGTCTGGTGGGCCGCGGTCGGCCTCAACGCCCTCGGCGGGCTGCTGCACGTCGTGGCGCTGGCCTACGGGCCGCTCAGCCTGGTTCAGCCGCTGGGCGCGCTGACCATCGTGTTCGCACTGCCCATGGCGGCCTTCTTCGTCCGCCGCAGGGCCGGGGCGACGGCCTGGCGGGGCGCGATCATGGCGACGGTCGGTCTGGCCGGACTGCTGGCACTGGTCGGCACGGCCGACTCGCAGTCCCTGAGCAGCACCCAGCGCGTCGTGGTGGCCCTGGTCACCGGCGGCGCGGTGGTGGCGCTGATGACGGCGGCCCGCGCGGCGCACCGGCACCCGGCGGTACGCAGTGTGCTGCTGGCGATCGCGGCGGGTGTCGCCTTCGGTATGTCCTCGGTGTTCACGAAGACCGTCGCGGTGGACTGGACAGGCGGCGTCTCGCTCGCCGACCTGCCGAGCCTCGCCGTGATCGGCGTCCTGGCGACCGCCGGAATGCTGCTGTCGCAGGCCTCCTACCGGGGCGCCGGACTCGCGGCCCCGCTGGCCACGCTGACCGTGGTGAACCCGATCGTGGCCGCCGCGGTGGGCATCACCATGTTCGGTGAGACGTTCCGCTACGGCGAGACGGGCACGATGCTCGCCCTGGGCTGCGGAGTCGTCGCCGCGGGCGGTCTGATCCTGCTCACCACGGAGCGCCTCGGCCACCCGGAGCGTGACTCGGAGCATGACGTGGAGCGTACGGACCCGGTCGCGTCGGCGGCCGGAGCCGCACCCCTGGCCACACCCCCGACGACCCCCCTGGCCGTGGACACCGTGGCGGGAGCGCCCGTGGACATCGTGGCGGGAGCGCCGTCGGGAGCTCTGGTGGCTTCGAGGGCTTTCGACGAGAAGGCCTCCGTACTTCCCGGACAGACAGTTTCCGCTGAGCGGCGGATCTCCTCGGGGGCACGGGAAGAGGCGCTCGCGCCGGGCGGAATACTCGCCTCCGGGCGGGCGGAGAGCCTTGTGTCGCCGCCCGGTTCCAACGGCCCTCCGCCGCCCGGCGACGCGCCGGACGGCTCGGACCCGGAGGAGGACGAGGCTGCGTGGCCCGGCTTCTCCTACGGCGTTCCGTGCATGCCGCTGCTGCTGCCCGCACCGATGATGATGCGCTCCCGCGTCAAATCCTGACGGTCAAAAAACCTGACGGTCAGATCCTGACGCCGCCGGCGCGCAGGTAGGCGACCGGATCGACGTCGCTGCCGAAACCGGGCCCCGTCCGCACCTCGAAGTGCAGATGCGGGCCCGAGCTGTTGCCCGTGGAGCCGGAGCGGCCGATTCGCTGGCCGCCACCCACGCTCTGCCCGGCCTTCACGGAGATCGCGGACAGGTGGGCGTACTGGGTGTAGCGGCCGTCGCCGTGCCGGATCACCACCTGGTAGCCGAAGGAGCCGCCCCATCCGGCGGTCACCACGCTGCCCGCGCCGACCGACTTGATGGACGTGCCGGTCGGCACCGGGAAGTCGACGCCGGTGTGGTAGCCCTTCGACCAGGAGGAGCCCGTCGCGTGGTACGGCGTTCCGGTGCCCGCGCTCACCGGGGCGGTGAGGGTGTGCGTGACCGACCGGGTCTGCTTCTGCGACTTCGCCGGCTTCGCGTCGGCCTTCTCTTCCTTCTTCTTCTCCGGCTTCCGGGACTTCTTCTCGGACGCCTGCGACTTCTCCTTCTTCTCCGCCTTGTCGGGCGACGACGTGGCGGGGCCGTTCGAACCCGTCGTGGCCTTCGTCCGCAGGCTCAGTCGCTGACCGGGAAGGATCAGGTCCGGGTCCGAGCCGACGGTCCGGCGGTTGGCGTCGTACAACTGCCGCCAGCCGCCCGGCACGTCACGGGTGCCCGCGATGTCGGAGAGCGTGTCGCCGCGCACGACCTTGTACATCTCGGCGGTGCCGGCCCGCGACTGGGGTGTGGTCTGCGGCTGTACGTCGGCCTTGCGCTTGGTGGTCTGCGGGGCGGTTCCTGCGGGGCTGATGTCGGGGCTGTCGCCGCCGCGGGTGAGCCCCGCCTGGTCCGAGCAGACGGGCCAGGCGCCGGGGCCCTGGCCCTTGAGGACCTTCTCGGCGACGGCGATCTGCTGGTCCTTGGTGGCGAGGTCGGCGCGTGCCGCGTAGGCCCTGCCGCCGTAGGCCTGCCAGGTGGACTGGCTGAACTGGAGCCCGCCGTAGTAGCCGTTGCCCGTGTTGATGTCCCAGTTGCTGGTGGACTCGCAGGCGGCGACCTTGTTCCAGGTGTCCACGTCGGCCGCGTTCGCGACGCCGGTGCCGATGAGCGGTATCGCCATTCCGGCACCGCCCACCGTGACGGTGAGGGACGCGCGGTTGATCCTGTTGGGCTGGTACCGGCGGTGCCGACCGCGTACGGCCATGGAGGTGCCCCCTCGACAAGCGTCAGGAGCGGCAAAAGTAAACGCTGTTAACAGGCCATGACAAGAGGGCAATCAGCCGCTCTTTCCCGTCAAGTGACCAGGAATGCACCTTGGTTCGCGGCTGTTGGTGTGTATGCCGGTGGCAGGTGTGACGACGAAGTTCGCCCGAGCACTGAGGTGAGGGCGCCTCTTCTGCGTACACACCGTCGGCAGGACAGGATGTGCGGTCGGAGAACCGGCACGTCAGGATGGTCTCTGGGGCAATACTGGCGGGCAGGACCGGCACCACTGATTCAGGATCTTAGGAGCCAAACCGTATGAGCAGCTCAGCGCAGATCGGCGTCACGGGACTCGCGGTGATGGGGCGCAATCTCGCCCGTAATTTTGCGCGGAACGGATACGCCGTCGCCCTGCACAACCGGACGGCGGCGCGCACGCACGCGCTGGTGGAGGAGTTCGGCAGTGAGGGCGACTTCGTCGCGACGGAGACGGCCAAGGAGTTCGTGGCCGCTCTGGAGCGGCCCCGCCGCCTGGTGATCATGGTGAAGGCCGGTGAGCCGACCGACGCGGTGATCCAGGAGTTCGCCCCGCTCCTGGAGCCGGGCGACATGATCATCGACGGTGGCAACGCGCACTTCGCGGACACCCGGCGCCGGGAGCGCGACCTGCGCGAGCAGGGCATCCACTTCGTCGGCGCGGGCATCTCCGGCGGCGAGGAGGGCGCGCTGCACGGCCCGAGCATCATGCCGGGCGGCCCGGTCGAGTCGTACGACTCGCTCGGTCCGATGCTGGAGAAGATCTCCGCGAAGGCCGCCGACGGCGCCCCGTGCGTCACGCACGTCGGCCCCGACGGCGCCGGACACTTCGTGAAGATGGTGCACAACGGCATCGAGTACGCCGACATGCAGCTGATCGGCGAGGCGTACCAGCTGCTGCGGGACGTGGCCGGCTACTCCCCCGCGCAGATCGCCGACATCTTCCGCACCTGGAACACCGGACGGCTCGACTCGTACCTGATCGAGATCACCGCCGAGGTCCTGTCGCACGTGGACGCGGCGACGGGCGAGCCCTTCGTGGACGTGGTCCAGGACCAGGCCGAGCAGAAGGGCACGGGCCGCTGGACCGTGCAGATCGCGCTGGACCTGGGCGTGCCGGTGTCGGGCATCGCGGAGGCGGTCTTCGCCCGGTCGCTGTCGGGCCACAGCGCGCTGCGTGAGGCCTCGCGCGGGCTCGCCGGGCCGACGGCGTCGGCGCTGAGCGAGTCCGAGGCGTCGGCCTTCGCCGACCAGGTGGAGCAGGCGCTGTACGCGTCGAAGATCGTGTCGTACACGCAGGGGTTCCACGAGATCTCGGCGGGCAGTGCCGAGTACGACTGGAACATCGACCTGGGCGCGGTCGCCTCGATCTGGCGCGGGGGCTGCATCATCCGGGCGGCGTTCCTCGACCGGATCCGGGCCGCGTACGACGCGCGGGCGGACCTGCCGAGCCTGCTCTCCGACGACACGTTCGCGCAGGAGATCGGTGCGGCGCAGGACGACTGGCGCGCGGTGCTCGTCGCCGCCGTGCAGCAGGGGGTGCCGACGCCCGGGTTCGCCGCGGCGCTGGCGTACTACGACGCGCTGCGTGCCGAGCGGCTGCCTGCGGCGCTCACGCAGGGGCAGCGGGACTTCTTCGGGGCGCACACGTACCGGCGGACCGACCGGGAGGGCTCGTTCCACACGCTGTGGGGCGGGGACCGGTCCGAGGTCTCTGGCTGACGACGCGACGCGGGACTGGTCGCGCCCCTGAAAAGCCGGTGGTGCGGCGTGGACGTGTCCACGCCGCACCACCGGTTTTGTCTGCCCCCCTCCCCCTCAGCCCAGTGGACCCGGCTGCGGTTCCGGGGACGGGTCCACTGGGCTGAGGGGG
>NZ_LIPP01000540.1 GCF_001418335.1 Streptomyces aurantiacus
AGCGGGGGTTCGGGGGCGGAGCCCCCGAGACTTGACGGGAATGGGTAGGGGCGGCGGGGGCGAGAAAACCGGGGTAGACAAACACGTACGGACGACGAAGAGAGGTCACCCCTCGTGCAGAACGAACTCGTCGCGCGGGCCAAGGCATGGCTCGCCGAGGACCCCGACGCGGAAACCCGTGAGGAACTCGCCAAGCTCATCGACGCCGAGGACACCGCGGAGCTGACCGCACGCTTCAGCGGCACCCTCCAGTTCGGCACGGCCGGCCTCCGCGGCGAGCTGGGCGCGGGCCCGATGCGGATGAACCGCTCTGTGGTCGTCCGCGCCGCCGCAGGACTCGCCGCGTACCTGAAGGCGAAGGGACACACGGACGGCCTCGTCGTCATCGGGTACGACGCCCGCCACAAGTCCACCGACTTCGCCCGCGACACCGCCGCGGTCATGACGGGCGCGGGCCTGCGCGCCGCCGTACTCCCCCGCCCCCTCCCCACCCCCGTACTCGCGTACGCCATACGGCACTTGGGCGCGGTCGCGGGCGTGGAGGTGACCGCCAGCCACAACCCGCCGCGGGACAACGGCTACAAGGTGTACCTCGGGGACGGCTCCCAGATCGTCTCCCCGGCGGACGCCGAGATCGCCGCCGAGATCGCCGCGGTCAGGAGCCTGGCCGACGTCCCCCGCCCGGACTCCGGCTGGGAGACCCTCGACGACGGCGTCCTGGACGCCTATCTGGAGCGCACGGACGCGGTACTGGCCGCCGGCTCCCCCCGTACCGCCCGCACGGTCCACACGGCGCTGCACGGTGTCGGCACGGAGACCCTCCTCGCGGCGTTCGCCCGGGCGGGCTTCCCCGCGCCCGTCCTCGTCGCCGAGCAGGCCGACCCGGACCCGGACTTCCCCACCGTCGCGTTCCCGAACCCGGAGGAGCCGGGCGCGATGGACCTGGCCTTCGCGAAGGCCCGCGAGACGGACCCGGACCTGATCATCGCGAACGACCCGGACGCGGACCGCTGCGCCGCGGCCGTCAAGGACGGCGGGGACGGCGGGGA
>NZ_LIPP01000541.1 GCF_001418335.1 Streptomyces aurantiacus
CCTGGGGGGTGCCGGGAGTGAGGGGCGCGAGCGGGAGGGACTGGGTGCTGCCGGGGACGGCACGGTCGGCTCGCGTCGCCACCGGGGCCACTGGGGCCGCGAGGGCCGCGGCGGCTGCGGGGGCGGCAAGAGCCGCCGCCGGGGTCCTGGAGAGGGCCGCCATCGAAGTCGTCGGGGTCGTCAACGGCCTTGGTGGGGCGGGCCAGGCGCGTGCCGCCGTCCGTCCGGAGGCCGACCTGTCCGGGGCGGTCCACTCGGTGACCGGTCTGCCAGTGGTCTGTCTGCTGGTGGTGGTCCCGCTGGTGGTCGGTCTCTCGGCCGTCGGAGGCGTGGCCGCGGCGTCCGAGGACAGCGCCAGTGGAAGGGCCAGGGCTGCCGCACAGGTGACGGCGATCGAGGAAGCAAGATGTCCGCGCATGCCCCTGATCCTGGACATAGTGATACTTATCTGTCTATCCGGGATTTGACGGACCGTCGGCCGTACCCGGCCGGACTCGGCCGAACCGGTGACCCTCGGTTCCGCCGTACCGGCGACCGCCCGCGTAGGCTTGCGTCCCGTGACCGCCACCGACCGCACCCCTGCCGACCTGCTGCGATCCGCGCTCGCCGCGGACCCCGCGCGCCCCCTGGTGACCTTCTACGACGACGCCACGGGCGAACGTGTCGAACTGTCCGTGGCCACCTTCGCCAATTGGGTGGCCAAGACCGCCAATCTGCTCCAGGGCGAGCTGGGCGCCGAGCCCGGCGAGCGCGTGGCGCTGCTGCTGCCCGCGCACTGGCAGACGGCGGTGTGGCTGCTCGCGTGTTCCTCCGTGGGCGTGGTCGCGGATGTCGGGGGCGACGCCGGCGGGGCCGACCATGTGGTCGCCGGGCCCGGGCAGTTCGAGGCCGGGCTCGCCTGTTCCGGGGAGCGGGTGGCGCTGTCGCTCGCGCCGCTGGGGCGTCGCTTCGCACAGGCGCCGGCCGGGTACGCCGACTACGCGGTCGAGGTTCCCGGTCAGGGTGACGTCTTCCGGCCGTACGGGCCCGTGGACCCGGAGGCACCCGCGCTGGTCGTGGCCGGGGCGGAGCTGACGGGGGCGGAGGTTGTCGAGCGGGCTCGGGG
>NZ_LIPP01000542.1 GCF_001418335.1 Streptomyces aurantiacus
CGGTGGGGGTTGAGCGCGCAGTTCCCCGCGCCCCTTGAGGGGCCGGGCGGTCTACCACCGGGGGCGGGCCCTTCTGCCCCACAGGAGGCCTCGTGGCTCCGGTGGGGGCGAGGTGCCCCGGCGCAGGGGCCAGGCCAGGAGCATGCCCACCAGGAAGCCGACCACGTGGGCGGCGTACGCGACGGTGCCGGCCGCCGAGACGCCCGTGCCGGACGAGTACACCGCCTGGAGGCCGAACCAGAAGCCCAGCACGATCCAGGCGGGCAGCCGCAGCGGCAGGAAGATCAGGAACGGCACCAGGACCCAGACCCTGGCCCTCGGGTAGAGGACCAGATACGCGCCCAGCACCCCGGCGATCGCGCCGGACGCGCCGATCAGCGGGTCGGCCGAGTCGGCGTTGACGAGGGCGAAGCCGTACGCCGCCGCGTAGCCGCAGGCCACGTAGAACAGCGCGTAGCGGATGTGGCCCATGCGGTCCTCGATGTTGTTGCCGAAGATCATCAGGAACAGCATGTTGCCGAGCAGATGCACCCAGCCGCCGTGCAGGAACATCGCCGTGAGGACCGACAGCTCGGGCGACTTGTCGTAGCCGGGCGGGCCGACGACGCAGCCGGGGCCGCCGGCGCCCACGCCCACGTCCCCGGTGGGGACGGTCGTCGGGGTCTGCCCGTGGATCAGCTCGCGCGGCACCGCCGCCCAGTGGTCCAGGAACGCCTGCAGATGGCACAGCTGGGCCAGACCGCTCTCGCCGGTGAGTGAACTCGCCACCCCCGGCGTGGCCAGGAAGACCAGGAAGTTGGCGGCGATCAGCGCGTACGTCACGTACGGCGTGCGACGTACCGGGTTCACGTCATGGACGGGTATGACCACGAGGAGATCCTGCCCCCGGTTCGGGAACTCTGAACGGGGACGCGGCCGTCTGCGTATGTTTCGGCAACCGCCCGTGATCCCTGCAATACGTGAGGAACAGGTCATGAACGACCGAACCGCTCAGCCGTTGATCGCCACGCCGGACGGCGAGGCGGAGCTCGCCGTGGTACTCAGGCTGTCCTGGGAGGACGTGGCCGCGCTCGGCCAGGAGGCCGGCCGGCTGGCCGAGCGCATGCAGCGGCCTGTGACGTTGGACGAGGCCGTGAGCCATCGGCTGCGGGGGCGGCAGGCGGGGTCGCATGCGCGGGCGGCTGCCATGCCGGCTGCCGCCTCGGCTGTGCAGGCGGGGGGTGCGCCTGCGGTGGGTGGGGCTGCGGTGTCCGGGGTTTCGTCCTTGCCGCGGACGCCGGGGGAGCAGGCTCGGCAGGCCATCGAGAAGATCAATGGGAATGGGAATGGGAATGGGGTGGGCGGGGCGGCGGCGCAGGGGGCTTGAGCCGTCGGTTCGACCGGCCGCCGGTGGGGGCTGGGCGCGCAGTTCCCCGCGCCCCTGAGGGGTGCGCGTCCCTGGCCTTCAGTGGGTGGTGCTTCTTACTGCTGTTACC
>NZ_LIPP01000543.1 GCF_001418335.1 Streptomyces aurantiacus
CCCCGGCACCCGCCCCGCCCTCGTCGTCCCCAACGACCTCGACCTCACCTACGCCAAGATCCGCCTCGACACCACGTCCGAGGAGACCGCCCTGCGCGGCATCTCCGGCGTCCCCGACGCCCTCACCCGCGCCGTCCTGTGGAACACCCTGCGCGACATGGTCCGCGACGGCGACCTCGCACCCACCGCCTACCTGGAGACCGCCCGCGCCCACCTCCCCGAGGAGACCGACCTCGCCATCGTCCAGGGCGTCCTCACCTTCGCCGCCACCCAGCTCGCCAACCGCTACCTCCCCGCCCACGACCGGCCCACCGCACTCGCCACCCTCACCTCCCTGTGCCGCGACCTGATCCGCCGCACCGAGGACGGCGACCACCCAGGACTGCGCCTCGTCGCCGTACGCCACCTCATCGACGTCGCAGCCCAGCCCGACACCATCAGCGCCTGGATCTCCGAGGGCACCGTCCCCGGCGGACCCGAACTCGACCCCGAACTGCGCTGGCGCATCCTCGGCCGCCTCTCCGTCCTCGGCGCCGTCGACGACGCCGTCATCGACGCCGAACTCGTCCAGGACCCCAGCGCCACCGGCCAGGAAGGCGCCGCCCGCTGCCGCGCCGCCCTGCCCGACCCCGCCGCCAAGCGCGCCGCCTGGGAGTCGATGTTCAGCACCGACGACCTGTCCAACTACCTCTTCGCCGCCACCGCCCGCGGCTTCTGGCAGCCCGAACAGACAGATCTCGTACGGGAGTACGTGCCGCGTTACTTCGACGAAGCCGTCACCCTCGCCGCCCGCCGCGGCCCCGCCATCGCCGAGGCAGCCGGCCGCCTGGCCTTCCCCGCGTACGCCATCACCGCCCACACCCTCCACCTCGGCGAACAGTGCCTCGCCCAAGCCGACCCGACCCCGGCCCTGCGCCGCCACCTCACCGACCAACTCGACGACCTGGCAAGGGCCCTACGCGTACGAGAGTCATAGCCCCGGTCCTGTCCTGTGCCCCGCCCCCACCCGGGGGACGGGGCACAGCCATGTCCGGCCGGCGCCCTCAAGGGGCCCAGGCCCAGGCCCAGGCCCCCAAGTTCCGGCCGAAGGCCACACGTCCCCCTTTCGGGTACCGATCACCGAACCCACGGACACGTCGCCCCAAACGCGACAAACTGAAAGCTTCGCGCCGCACCCCCCGCCGCGCCCCTGAAACCCGTGGAA
>NZ_LIPP01000544.1 GCF_001418335.1 Streptomyces aurantiacus
GTCCTGCCCCCGCCCTGCCCCGCCTCTCCGGGCCGGACGGAGCCGGTGGAGCAGGTGGAGCAGGTGGAAGAAGCAGGTGAGACGAGTGGGACCAGGTGGGGCAGAGGGGCGGTTGGCCGGAAGATGCCCCGCTGACGGCATGAAACACCGCACAGAGTGGGATCATCTGCTTCAGGAGGCGTGTTGTTGACGCGGCCGTATCGCGGTCGGTCCGGCAACGACTCACCCCCATCCTTCGTTCCGCCGTCAGGCGCAGGGCCACCCCCGCGCGTCCCCCCTGTTGGCGGTCGGTCCTGGAGGGTGCTCGATGACGACGGTTGACGAACGTCACGAAGACAGCGCGTGCGACGGGGAGCAACGAGGCGCACCCCGCGGCGTTCAGCCCCGTACGCGGCCCCCGCAAGTCGACGCGGGGGCAGTCCCCTTGAGCGATCCACGGGCCACGCTCATCTCGTTCGCCGGTTCCAAGGCCGCGCATCTCGCCCGCGCGGCGAGGGCCGGACTACCCGTACTGCCGGGCTTCGTCGTGCCGCACGGCGAGGGGGCGGACGGTGTCGACTGGGCGGACAGCGATGCGGCGGACGGCTATGCGGCGGTCAGCGGGGCCGAAAGCCTGCGCCGCGCCTGGCAGGAGCTCTCCGAGGGCGGCGCCCTCTCCCTCGTCGTACGGTCCTCGTCCCCGCAGGAGGACACCCAAGAGTCCTCTCTGGCAGGCCAGTTCGCGTCCGTGCTGGACGTTCGGGGTCCGCACGACTTCCGTGCGGCCGTGCGCACCGTGCTCGACTCGGCCCACCGGCCTGACGGCACGGTCGCGCCCATGGCCGTGCTGGTCCAGCCCATGCTCGCGGCCCGGGTCGGAGGGGTGCTGTTCGGCGCCGATCCCGTGGCGGGGCGGACCGACCGGATGCTGGTGAGCGCGGTGCGCGGCGGCCCCGACTCACTGGTCAGCGGCGAACAGCCCGGCACGGGTTACTGGTTGAGCCGCTGGGGCCGTTTGTCGCACACCGGGCCCGCGGGCGCCGAACACCTGCTCGGGGCGTCGGAGCTGCGCCGGCTCGCGCGGCTGGCCCGACAGGCGCAAGGGGTCTTCGGCGGGCCGCAGGACATCGAGTTCGGGTTCGACGAGGCGGGACGGCTGTGGCTGTTCCAGAGCCGCCCCATCACGGCGATGGCGGCGCGGCCCGCGCGCGGGGCACGACTGCTCGGCCCCGGCCCGGTCGCGGAGACCCTGCCGAATCAACTGGAGCCGCTCGAAGAGGACCTGTGGGTCGCGCCCATGGCACGGGGGCTGGCCGCCGCGCTCGACATCGGGGGCACCGCACCACGGCGGCAGCTGCGCGCGCTGCCGGTCGTCACGACGGTCGGCGGCCGGGCCGCGGCGGATCTGCGGCTGCTGGGCGCCGCCCCGCCACGGCACCGGTGGCCGGCGCTGCTCAATCCGACGCCGGGCGCCCGCAGGCTGGCCGCCGCGTGGCGGGTGGGCCGGCTGGCCTCGGCGCTGCCCGGCCTCGCGACGGATCTCGTCGCCGACGTCGACCGCCGGCTCGCCCGGACGCCGCCCCCGGACCGGCTCACCCGCCGCGAACTCGTCGCCGCCCTGCGCTGGACCCGTACCGTCCTGGTCTCGTTGCACGCGCAGGAGGCGCTCGCCGGTGCCCTGCTGGCCCAGGACCGGACGACGGCCGCGGGCGCGGCCCTCACCGCCCTCACGCGGGCCCGCGCTCTCGGCGTACCGGACCGGCGGCTGGTGGCCGCGCAACCGTTGGTACTCGCCCTGGTACCACCCACTCTGAGCCGGGAAGTGAGGCTTCCGGAAACCCTCGCCGGCACAGGTACAGGCACAGGCACGGCCACGAGCACGGATCCCCTCCCCACGAGGTCGACGGACTCCCTCCCCACCAGGTCAGCGGTGGCCTCGCTGCCTCCTCGTGAAGCCCTGCGCCTGCGTATCCGCTGGGTGCAGGAACTCCAGGTCCGGCTGGTCCGCGACGCCGCGGGGCGACTGCCCGGTCCGGAGGATGCCCCGGACGCCTCTGCCGTGCCGGCCGGGTCGAAGGTGGGGCTGTTGCGCTGGCCGGAGCTCGTCGAGGCACTCGAACACGGTTTCCTGCCCGGCGACTTCGGGGAGCGGCTGCCACGGGCCGTGTCCGCGCCTCTGCCCGACGCGTTCCGGCTCGCGGAGGGTGGCACGGTCGTCGCCGAGCGCCCCGTGAGCAGAGGCAAGGGCAGAGGCAAGGGCAGAGGCAAGGGCAGAGGTGGAGGCGCGGACGAGGGGCAGGGCGTGGCCGGTGGCCGGGCCGCGGGTACGGCCTGGGACGCCGTCGGCCCGCGGCCGTCGGACCCGGTGCTCGTCGTCCGCACGCTCGACCCGGCGCTCGCACCGCTCCTGCCCGGACTCGCGGGACTCGTCGCGCAGACCGGCAGCCCGCTGTCCCATCTGGCTGTGCTGGCACGGGAGTTCGGCCTGCCGACCGTCGTCGGGGCCACGGACGCCGTACTCCGGTTCCCGCCGGGCTCCCGCCTCACGGTCGACGGCGCCACCGGCGACGTACACGCGAGCGGCGACGTACACGCGGACAGGGACGTGCATGCGGACGGGGGC
>NZ_LIPP01000545.1:0-208 GCF_001418335.1 Streptomyces aurantiacus
CGGCGCCGTGAACATCATCGTCAGACCGAGCGGAGCCACGCACAGACCCGCCACGACCATGGACTGGCCGAGGCCGTAACCGGTCGACGCGGGCAGCTGGAGCAGCTGGGGCAGGACGAGGGAGACGGCGTAGAAGGCGACACCGACCATGATCGAGGCGAGGTTGGTGAAGAGCACCGCGGGGCGTGCCGTGGTGCGCAGGTCGACC
>NZ_LIPP01000545.1:214-1376 GCF_001418335.1 Streptomyces aurantiacus
GGTGTGCTGCGCGACCAGGGCCGCGACCGGCAGGGCCAGCCCGCCGCCGACGCCGATCGAGGAGCTCATCAGAGCCATCGCCGAGCCGAGCTTCTCGCGCGGCAGCCCGTCACGCATCAGGCCGATGCCGAGCGGAATGGCGCCCATCGCGAAGCCCTGGAGGGAGCGCCCGACGATCATCACGAGCAGTTCGCTGGTGAACCCGGCGACGAGCGAGCCCACGACCATCACGGAGAGGCTGGCTATCAGCATGCGCCGCTTGCCGTAGAGGTCGCCGAGGCGGCCCATGATCGGCGTGGACACCGCGCCGGCGAGGAGGGTCGAGGTCATGACCCAGGTGGCGTTGCTCGGAGAGGTGCTCAGCAGCTCGGGCAGGTCCTTGATGACCGGCACGAGCAGCGTCTGCATCACCGCGACAACGATGCCCGCGAAGGCGAGTACCGGGACGATCCCGCTGCCGCTGGGCTTTCGCGTCCGCGGGTTCGTCGTGGTCCGGGTCATACGTGCGGCCTCCAGAGGCGGGAGCAGGCGGGAGCAAGTGGGTGCGTGGTGAGTGCAGGACGAGTGTGTGACGCGTGCGTTAGGTGCAGGGTGAACCCCGTGTGCCCAGGCAACTATTCCGTTGCTTCGAGCCGCTAACGAATTCTTGACCTTCTCATTGCATCCCGGGGTATTTCGAAACGTCCGAGGCGTCCGAGGTGCTTCGAGGTGCTTCGAGGTGCCCCGAGGGAGGCGTTCCGAGGGAAACGTGCGTCGAAAATCCGATGTACGGGGCAGAGGGCCGCTGCGAGCATGACACCCATGCCCCTGTCGATACCCACGCGCAAGGCCGCCGCGAAGTCATCCGTGTCCCGTCGCCCCGCGCCACCCACCTGGGTGGTGGTCGCCCTGGCCTGCGCGGGCCAGTTCCTCGTCGTCCTCGACGTGTCCGTCGTCAACGTGGCGTTGCCTTCGATGCGCGCCGACCTGGAGCTGAGCGCACCGGGACTCCAGTGGGTCGTCAACGCGTACACGATCGCCTTCGCCGGCTTCATGCTGCTCGGCGGCAGGGCGGGCGACCTGTATGGGCGTAAGCGGATGTTCCTGGTCGGGCTGGCGCTCTTCACGCTGGCCTCCCTGGCGGGCGGGCTCGCCCAGGCGGAGTGGCAGCTGCTGGCCGCGC
>NZ_LIPP01000546.1 GCF_001418335.1 Streptomyces aurantiacus
GTACGCACCGGAAAGGCACCCGGAGAGATCGCCGTCCTGTGCCGCACCGCGACCGACTTCGCCGAGATCCAGGGCGCCCTCGTCGCCCGGGACGTCCCCGTCGAGGTCGTGGGCCTCTCCGGCCTGCTGCACCTGCCCGAGGTGGCCGACCTGGTCGCCGTCTGCGAGGTCCTCCAGGACCCCGGAGCCAACGCCTCACTGGTCCGCCTGCTCACCGGACCACGCTGGCGCATCGGCGCCCGCGACCTCGCACTCCTGGGCCGCCGGGCCCGGATGCTCGTGTTCCACGCGCGCGTGGACACCGACGACGACCCCGACCGACGGCTCGCCGCAGCCGTCGAAGGGGTCGACCCGGCCGAAGTCATCTCCCTCGCGGACGCGCTCGACACCTTCCTGGAGACTCCCCTCGGCGGCGACGGGGACGACGACGGGCTGCCGTTCTCGGCCGACGCCCGCGTACGGTTCGCGCGGCTCGCGGCCGAACTGCGCGACCTGCGCCGCTCGCTCGCCGACCCGCTCATGGACGTCCTGCACCGCGTCCTCGCCACCACCGGCCTGGAGGTGGAGCTCTCCGCCTCCCCGCACGCCCTGGCCGCCCGCCGCCGCGAGACCCTGTCCAACTTCCTGGACGTTGCCGCCTCCTTCGCCGCGAACGAGGGCGAGGCGAGCCTCCTCGCCTTCCTCGGTTTCCTGCGCACCGCCGCCCAGTACGAGAAGGGCCTCGACAACGCCCTGCCGGGCGGCGAGAACACCGTCAAGGTGCTCACCGCGCACAAGTCCAAGGGCCTGGAGTGGGACGTCGTCGCGGTCCCGGGGCTCGTCACCGGCACGTTCCCCAGCGGCCAGGGCCGCGAGAAATGGACAGCCCAGGGCAAGGTCCTCCCGCACGAACTGCGCGGCGACGCCGACACCCTGCCGGACATCGAGGCCTGGGACTCCCGCGGCATGAAGGCCTTCCACGAGGCCATGAAGGAGCACCAGCACACCGAGGAACTCCGCCTCGGCTACGTCACCTTCACCCGCCCCCGTTCCCTGCTGCTCGGCTCCGGCCACTGGTGGGGCCCCTCGCAGAAGAAGCCCCGCGGGCCCTCCGACTTCCTGCACGCCCTGTACGAGCACTGCGCGGCCGGGCACGGCGAGATCGAGGCCTGGGCGGACGAGCCCGAAGAGGACGAGGAGAACCCCGCACTGCGCGCGGCCGGCGGCGACCACGCCTGGCCCCTCCCGCTGGACGACACCGCGATGGCCCGCCGCCGCGAGGCCGCACGGACGGTGCTGGCCCACCTGGAGTCCGGCCACTCGCACGAAACGGCCCACCCTTCGGCTCACGACGCCCCCGGCCCGTACGGCGC
>NZ_LIPP01000547.1 GCF_001418335.1 Streptomyces aurantiacus
GGCCCATGGTTGGCTCCTCGTGGGGCGGGGACCGGTCGCGGGCTCTCAGCGTCGGGGAGGTGTCTCATGGGTCGCAAAGGTTGCGTACCACTCAGCGGTACTCGGCTGCGGCGCCGTCGTGGCTGGTCGCGCAGTTCCCCGCGCCCCTAAAGGCGAAAAGCCGGGGCGCAGACCCGCTTTTCAGGGGCGCGGGGAACTGCGCGCTCGGCCACGACGGCGCCGCAGCCGACACCACCCCGGCGACCGGTCAGCCGTCGCTGAACCGCTCCCCCTTCTCCGCCTTCTCCACCAGCAGCGCGGGCGGCGCGAACCGCTCCCCGTAGCGCTCGGCGAGCTCCCGCGCGCGGGCCACGAACGCGCGCGGCCCGGCAGGCGTACCCGCAGACGTGCCGGCAGGCGCCCCGCCCGGGCCCTCGTATCCGTTGATGTACTGCAGGACGCCGCCCGTCCAGCCGGGGAAGCCGATCCCGAAGATGGACCCGATGTTGGCGTCGGCGACCGACGTCAGGACGCCCTCCTCCAGGAGCCGGACCGTGTCCAGCGCCTCGGCGAAGAGCATGCGCTCCCGCATGTCCTCGAAGGGGATCTCCGTGCCCGCACGGGTGAAGTGCTCCCGCAGTCCGGGCCACAGTCCGGCGCGCTTGCCGTCGGTGTATTCGTAGAAGCCCGCGCCACCGCTGCGGCCGGTGCGGCCGAACTCGTCGACCATGCGGTCGATGACGGCCTCGGCGGGGTGCGTCGTCCAGGTGCCGCCCGCCTCCTCGACGGCCCGCTTCGACTCGGCGCGGATCCTGCGGGGCAGGGTCAGCGTCAGCTCGTCCATGAGGGAGAGCACCTTGGCCGGGTAGCCGGCCTGGGCCGCGGCCTGCTCGACGGAGGCGGGCTCGATGCCCTCGCCGACCATCGCCACGCCCTCGTCGAGGAAGCGCCCGATGACCCGGGAGGTGAAGAAGCCCCGCGAGTCGTTGACGACGATGGGGGTCTTGCGGATCTGCCGTACGAGGTCGAAGGCGCGCGAGAGGGCCTCGTCGCCGGTGTTCTCGCCCTTGATGATCTCGACGAGCGGCATCTTGTCGACCGGCGAGAAGAAGTGCAGCCCGACGAAATCTGCCTGGCGCTCGACGCCTTCGGCGAGGGCGGTGATCGGCAGGGTCGAGGTGTTGGAGCACAGCAGCGCGTCCGGTTCGACGATGTGCTGGATCTCCTGGAACACCTTGTGCTTGAGCGCCGGGTCCTCGAAGACGGCCTCGATGACGGCGTCGCAGCCGGCCACGTCCTGCGGGTCCGCGGTCGCGGTGATGCGGGCCAGCAGCGCGTCCGCCTTCTCCTGGCTCGTACGCCCCCGGGAGACGGCCTTGGCGCAGAGCTTCTCCGAGTAGCCCCTGCCCTTCGCGGCGGCCTCGGCGGTCACGTCCTTGAGGACGACGTCGATACCGGCGCGGGCGCACGCGTACGCGATGCCGGCGCCCATCATCCCGGCGCCCAGGACGGCGACCTTGCGGACCTGGCTGGGCTCGGTGCCCTGCGGGCGGTTGGCGCCGGAGTTGACGGCCTGGAGGTCGAAGAAGAAGGCCTGGATCATGTTCTTGGAGGTCTGTCCCGCGGCCAGTTCCACGAAGTAGCGCGCCTCGATGACCTGCGCCGTCTCGAAGTCGACCTGTGAGCCCTCGACGGCCGCCGCGAGGATGTTGCGCGGCGCCGGATAGGGCGCGCCGCCCGTCTGCTTGCGCAGGTTGGCCGGGAAGGCGGGCAGGTTCGCCGCGAACTTCGGGCTGGACGGGGTGCCGCCCGGGATGCGGTGGCCGGGCCTGTCCCAGGGCTGTTTCGACTCGGGGTTGGCGTCGATGAAGGCGCGGGCCTTGGCGAGCATCTCCTCGTGCGTGGCGGCCACTTCGTGGACGAGGCCGTTCTCCAGCGCGCGCCGCGGGCTGTACTGGGTGCCCTGGAGGAGCGCCTTGAGGAGTGCGTCGGCGATGCCGAGGAGGCGTACGGTCCTGACGACGCCGCCGCCTCCGGGCAGCAGGCCGAGAGTGACCTCGGGGCAGCCGATCTTGGAACCGGGCGCGTCGAGGGCGACCCGGTGGTGGCAGGCGAGCGCGATCTCGTAACCGCCGCCGAGGGCCGCGCCGTTCATGGCGGCGACGACGGGCTTGCCGAGGGTCTCGATGCGGCGCAGGTCGCGCTTGATGGCGAGGCCGCCGTCGAGGAGCTGCTGGGCGGTCTCGGGTGTGACCCGGATGAGGTCCCGCAGGTCGCCGCCCGCGAAGAAGGTCTTCTTGGCGGAGGTGAAGACGATGCCGCGGATGGACTGGGGGTCGGCCGCGAGTTCCGCCTCCAGGCGGTCGGCGACCGCGGTGAGCGACTTCCTGAACGCCTGGTTCATGGTGTTCGCGGACTGGCTGGGGTCGTCGAGGACCAGGGTGACGACACCGGTCCCGTCCTGTTCCCAGCGGATGGTGGTACTGCTCTCGGTCATGAGGGGTGTTCTCCGTTGAAGTCCGTTGGTCCACTGGGGAGTTATTGGTCCGCCGGTGAGTTACAGGCGCTCGATGATCGTCGCGATGCCCATGCCGCCGCCCACGCAGAGCGTGGCGAGGCCGAACCGCTTGTCCTGGCGCTCCAGTTCGTCGACGAGCGTGCCGAGGATCATCGCGCCGGTCGCGCCCAGCGGGTGGCCGAGCGCGATCGCGCCGCCGTTGACGTTGATCTTGTCCAGGGACAGGCCCATGTCCCGGGCGAACCGCAGGACGACCGCGGCGAAGGCCTCGTTGATCTCGACGAGGTCGATGTCGTCGATGGTCAGCCCGGCCTTGGCGAGTGCCTTGCGGGTGGCGGGCGCGGGCCCGGTCAGCATGATGGTCGGCTCGGAGCCGGAGACGGCCGCGGAGACGATCCGCGCGCGCGGGGTGATCCCGAACCGCTCGCCGACCTCCTTGGACCCGACGGCGACCAGCGAGGCACCGTCGACGATCCCGGACGAGTTGCCCGCGTGGTGGACGTGGTCGATCTTCTCCACCCAGTGGTACTTCTGCAGCGCCACGGCGTCGAAGCCGCCCAGGTCGCCGATGTCCGCGAACGACGGCTTGAGCCGGGCCAGGGAGTCGGCCGTGGTGCCGGGGCGCGGGTGTTCGTCGTGGTCGAGGACGACGAGCCCGTTGCGGTCCCGCACGGGGACGACGGACTTCTCGAAGCGGCCGTCCTTCCAGGCCGCGGCGGCGCGCTCCTGGGACAGCGCCGCGTACTCGTCGACGTCCCGGCGGGAGAAGCCCTCGATGGTGGCGATGAGGTCGGCGCCGATGCCCTGCGGTACGAAGTCCGTGGCGAGGTTGGTCATCGGGTCGGCGAACCAGGCGCCGCCGTCCGAGGCCATCGGCACCCGGGACATCGACTCGACGCCGCCCGCGAGGACGAGGTCCTCCCAGCCCGAACGGACCTTCATCGCGGCCAGGTTGACGGCTTCCAGGCCCGACGCGCAGAAGCGGTTCTCCTGGACGCCGGCCACGGTGTCCGGCAGCCCGGCGGCGATGGCGGAGATGCGGGCGATGTCGGAGCCCTGGTCGCCGACCGGTCCCACGACGCCGAGCACGATGTCGTCGATCGCGGCCGGGTCGAGCTCCGGGAAGCGGGACTGGATCTCGTGGATGAGCCCGACGACCAGGTCCACGGGCTTGGTGCCGTGCAGGGCGCCGTTCGCCTTGCCGCGGCCGCGCGGGGTGCGGATCGCGTCGTACACGTACGCTTCGGTGCTCACTCGTAAGCCTTTCAGGAGAGCCCGGGAGGGAACGGGGAACGGGGAAGAAGGAGGGGG
>NZ_LIPP01000548.1 GCF_001418335.1 Streptomyces aurantiacus
ACCGGAGATCTGCCCTCCTCACCGTTCGAACCGACCCGGGCCGCGGTTCGCGTCGATCCTGGCCGTGGCTGACTCCGGGGGCGGCAGGTTCCCCAATGGTGCGGGGGGAGCTCAGGTCTCCGGGGCGAGTTCGCTGAGGTTGCCGGGAGCGACCGTCACGAACATCATCCACCGGTCTCCGTGGCCGCGGGTGACATGGCCGGCTCCGGTCACGTCGTCGATGAGGGCGACGTCGCCGGTCACCGGGCTGGTGACGGTGCCGTCGCCGGTCTCGTTCTCAGCGCTTCCGTTCAGGGTGATGGCGAACTGCCGGCGCGGACCGTTGTGCCATACCCCCGGGGCGTAACCCTCCGATCCGTAGTCGCGTCGGGTGGCGAATGCCCCGATCGACGTCGGCCATCTGTCCAGCGGCGGTACCGGGGCGAGAGGGTACGGCCACTGGAAAGGCTCGGAGCGTGAGCGCCCGCCGTCGTCGTGTATCCAGGTGAACAGGGGTCGGCCCGGGCGGGGGTTGTCATGGGAGCCGGTCCGGAGGCGGCCCGGTTCCGGCACCCATCCCGGCGTGGAGATGAAGAACAGCCAGGCGTCGTCCGGCCACGTGAGTGTGACGTCGTCGGTAGCGCCGACATCGAAGCAGACGACGTCACCGGGTTCCAGTTCGGTCACGGGAGACCCGCTGACGGACAACTCGATGCGACCGGACAGCACTACGACCAGGTGGCAGCCGAGTGCCGGGAGCGCGGGTGCCTCGTGTGCCCGGAGCCGGGCGAGCCAGAAGCGCGATGCCGGAATGACGTCGTACGGTCCCTTGTCCCTGGCGTCGCGGTAGGGGAGGAGAACCTGACGCATATCCGCGGCTCCGGAGACGTCAGTGACGTGCAGTACGCGCACTTCAGGCCTGGACCGTTTCGGGTGTGTACTTGCCGCTCAGTTGCGGTGGCGAGCCCTTGAGGCCGGCCAGTGCACGGTCGTGACGCGTCTCCCGTTTCCAGGTGCGCCTGAGGTCGTCGCGGACGTCGATGCGCAGCCGTCCCAGGCCACCGACCTCCAGTTCGACGACGTCACCGTCCATGAGCGGGTGCAGGCCACCATGGGTGGTTCCGGTGGCCACCAGGTCACCGGGTTCGAGGGTGTGCAGCGAGGAGACGAACGCGATCGATTCGGCGACGCTGTAGGCCATGTCGTCGGTGTTGAAGTCCTGCATCAGGTTGCCGTCGGTCCAGAGGCGGACCGGCAGGTTCTGCGGGTCCGGCACTTCGTCGGCGGTCACCAGGAAGGGGCCGATCGGGCAGAAGGTCTCACGGGACTTCATCTGGTAGAAGGCGTTCTGCCGGGGCGGGATACCTCGGGCAGAGCCGTCGATGAGGTTGGTGTACCCGAAGACGTGGTCCATCGCCTCGTCGACGGACACGTTGTGGGCCCGCCGCCCGATGACGACCGCGAGCTCGGCCTCCCCTTCGAACACCGTCGCGGGGATGTCGGGCAGCACCATCTGGTCGCCGTGGCCCACTATCGAGTGTGGCGTCTTGGGAAAGCCGTTGACGGGGGGGCGCTCGGTCGCGCCCTCCATGTAGTTGCGTGCCATGCAGTCGATGTTCAGCGGCCTCGGGACCGGGGGCCGGACACGGACGGTGTCCAGCGGGACGCCGGGCCCTTGTTCGGCCACCTGCCGGATCCTGTCCTCGAACTCCGACCACCGTGTGATGACGGCCATCAGCAGTTCCTGTGGGTGTGCCGGTGCCAGGTCGGCGACAGCGCCGCTCACGTCGATGACGGAGTCGCCGTCGAATACGCCCAGCCGGAAGTCATTGAAAAAAAGGAGCTTCACGCGCTTTCCCTTCGGGATTGGTCGAGGTCGGTCGGTACGAACCGGCCGTACTGACCCCGGAAGAAGACCAGGGCCCGTCCGTCCTGCGCGGATGCGAGGTCCAGCACCCGTGCCACCGCGATCGTGTGGTCGCCGGCGTCGTGTTCCGCGACCAGCTCACAGTCGAGCCAGGCGATCGCGTCGTCGAGCGCCGGGCCGGTTTCGCGGTGGTGCCAGCTGATCCCGCCGAACCGGTCCGTGCCGGAGCGCGAGAACTGCCGTGAGATCGGTTCGTGATGCGCGGCCAGCACGCTGACGCAGAAGCGCTGCTCGCTCCGGAGCAGTGGCCACGTGCTCGACGTGTGAGCGGCGCACACAGCGATCAGGGGCGGGTCGAGTGAGACGGAGGTGATCGAGTTGGCCGCCATTCCGACAGGCCGACCGGAGGCCGTGGTCGCGAGCACCACCACCCCGGTGGGGAGATGACCGAGCACGTTGCGGAACTCGCTCGGGTCGATATCCCTGGGCGCTGAGAGGTTGGCGACTCGTTTGCTTTGCAGTGACATGTCGTTATTCCATCTGTTGGAATCTGATTCCAAAGATGTTAGTGACGTGTTTCATGGCCGTCAAGGGTGGTGAGAGGCCGTTCGTGTGGAGGCGGAGCGGTGTGGCCTCGGGCGAGGCCGTATGTCGTCACTCCTGGTGTCCGGTCGGCCGCCTCGACCGGCGGTACGAGCCAGGTGTGACGAGGCGCCGCCGGGTCAGTATCCTGAGGTGGATTCGGAGGTCATGTGAAGCAGC
>NZ_LIPP01000549.1 GCF_001418335.1 Streptomyces aurantiacus
GTCCCAAGCCCCCCAAGCCCCCCGCCCCGTCGAACCGCCGGTCAGGCTCAGCGCCTGGTCCAGGGCCTGGAGGAAGCGGTTGACCGTGGTGCGGTCACGCACCGCCAGCCGCAGCCAGGTCTCGTCGAGCCCCGGGAACGTGTCGCCGCGCCGTACCGCGAAGCCCAGCCCGCGCAGCCGGGCCCGCACGGCCGCCGCCCCGGGCAGCCCGACGAGGACGAAGGGCCCCTCCGCGGGCTCCGCGACACGGACCCCGTCGGACGCGAACTCCTTGAGCCCGGCGACCAGATGGGCCCGGTCCGTGGCGACCCTGCGGGCCGCCTGCGCCTGCTCGGCGAGGGCTCTCGGTGTCATACAGGCCTCGGCGGCGGCCAGCGCGGGAGTGGACACCGGCCAGAGCGGCTGGCCGCGTTCGAGTTCGACGACCGTCTCGGGGGCCGCGAGCACGTAACCGATCCGCAGCCCCGCGAGCCCCCACGTCTTGGTGAGGCTGCGCAGCACCACGAGCCCCGGCACGTCCGTCCGCCCCGCGAGCGCCTCCCGCTCGTCCGGCACCGCGTCCATGAACGCCTCGTCGACCACCAACGTCCGCCCAGGACGTGCGAGTTCGGCGATCAGGCGCGCCGGATGGAGGACGGAGGTGGGATTGGTCGGGTTGCCGATCACGACCAGGTCCGCGTCCTCGGGGACGGCCGAGGGATCGAGCCGGAACCCGTCCTGCGGCCGGAGCAGAACCCGGTCCACGGTGTGCCCCGCGTCCCGCAGCGCCGCCTCCGGCTCGGTGAACTGCGGGTGTACGACGACAGGGTGACGGGCCTTCAGGGACCGGGCGAGCAGTACGAAGGCCTCGGCGGCCCCGGCCGTGAGCAGCACCCGTTCCACCGGCAGTCCGTGCCGTGCCGCCACCGCGGCCCGCGCTGCCCGCCCGTCCGGGTAGGCGGCCAGCCCGCCCAGCGAGTCGGCGATGTGGCCGCGCAGCCAGTCCGGTGGAGTGCCGGCCCGGACGTTGACGGCGAGGTCGACGAGCGCCGAGCCGTCGTCGCGCACCTCGGCGTCGCCGTGGTGCCGCAGATCGTGCGCTTGGCCGTGCGCATGGCCGTGTGCCTGGTTGTGCGCACGGCCTGGCGTCCGCGCGCGCTCGGCTGCCCGGTGCTCGTCGACCTCGCCGTCCTTGCTGCCCGTGCGGTCTCCGCGGTCTCTGCCGTCTCTGTCGCCGTTGCTGTCGTTGTCAGTGCGCATGGGCGTGTGCGGGGTTGTCGTGGTGGTGGTACTCGATGGCTTCCCGGTAACGGTCCATGACGAGATCGAACAGCTCGGGCTCCGGCCCGATGACATCGGCGGAGAGCACCTCGGCCTCCGGATGAGCCGCCGCCCAGCCCTCGGTCTGCAGCCGGACCCGGTCCGGGAGGACGCCGTTGAACAGGAAGTAGGGGAGCACCACGATCCGCCGCGCACCGAGCCGTACACAGCGGTCCAGGCCCGACGGTACGTCCGGCGCGGCCAGCGACGCGAACGCCGTCTCCACACCCGCGTAACCGCGCCCCTCCCACAGCAGCCGCGCCGCCCTGTGCACCTCCGCGTTGGCGTCCGGGTCGGTCGAGCCGCGCCCCACGAGCAGCACGGTCACCTCGGCCCGGTCCCGCGGTGTGCGCACCGGCCCGCCGAGCGTTTCGTCGAGCCGCCGCTCCAGCACGGAGAGGAGCGCGGGGTGCGGGCCCAGCGGACGCCCGTACGTGTACGCGATCCCGGCGTGCCGCTCCGTCCCGCGAGCCAGCGCGGCCGGGAGCTCGCCCTCGGCGCGCCCGGTGGACACGAGCATCAGCGGAACTGTGGTGAACCGGCTCACTCCCTGGTCGGCCAGGGCGGTCACCGCGTCGCCCAGCGGCGGCGGGGAGGACTCGATGAAGCCGCCCGCCACGGGCAGCCCCGGGTTGCGGCGGCCCAGTTCCCGGACGAAGTCGCGGAACGCCTCGGCTCCGGCGTCGTCCCGAGTGCCGTGTCCGGCGATCAGCAGGGCGGGGGCGGGGGTGGTCACGGTGTCTCCTCGGGATGGCTGACCGATGACGGATGCCTGACGGGTACCTGATGGATGTCTGATCTGACGGGTGCCTGATGGGTGGTCCGGCTCACTCGGGCTCCTCATGCCGGTGGTGGCCGCCCGGCGCCACGATACGGCCGGCGATCCCACGGGTCACCGTGTCGCCCACGGCCACCAGTCGGCGTACGACCGCGCAGGTAGCCATCGCGGGGCGTGCGGCCGACCTGCGTTTGGGGACGAGGAGTTCACCGCCGCGGGCGAGCGCCGCGGCCTCGGCGACCGAGGGAGTGCCGACGGCGGCGAGCGGCGCGGACGAGGGGTTCGGCACGTCGACCTTCGCCAACTCCTCGGCGGTGTACGTCACCACGGGCACCCCGAGCCGCTCGGCCGCCCCGAGAATGCCGGGCTCGTCACCCTTCGAGTCGACAGTGGCGAGTTCCGCGACGGACCTCGCGGACAGCCCGGCATCCCGCAGAGCATCCTCGACGAGTGCGAGCACCTCGTCGACCGGGACCCCTCCGGAGGCGCCGACACCGACGACGAGGAACGGCGGCCGGCGGACGACCGCGGGCTCCGCGTCGGCTGCGTCAGCCATGGAAAGGGGTCCTTTCCGGAAGCCGTGGGGGCCCGGGCGTGCGGCGGACGTGCGTGAAGGCGGGTTGATCGGATAGCAAGGGCGTATGGCGGTGTTCGTCGCGCTCGGCGCGTTCCTCATGACGCTGGCCGGCGGCTGGACGGCGCAACGCGTCACCGACCGCCGCCACCTCGTACTCGGCCTGGCCGGCGGCCTGATGCTGGGCGTCGTCGGCCTCGACCTGCTGCCGGAGGCACTCGGCGCGGCGGGCGAGGAGATCTTCGGCGTACCGGCCGCGCTGCTGCTGTTCGTGGCCGGCTTCCTCCTGGCGCACATGGTGGAGCGGCTCCTCGCCGGGCGCCAGGCCGCGCACGGCGGCGGGGAACACGACGGCCGCACGCCCGAGGTGGGCCTGACGGCCGCCGCCGCGATGGTCGGGCACAGCGCCATGGACGGTGTGGCGATCGGTGCGGCCTTCCAGGTGGGCGGCGGCATGGGCGCCGCCGTGGCGGTCGCGGTGATCGCCCATGACTTCGCGGACGGCTTCAACACGTACACGATCACGACCCTGTACGGGAACGCCCGCCGCAAGGCGGTCGCGATGCTGGTCGCGGACGCGGCGGCCCCCGTGGCCGGCGCGGCCTCGACGCTGCTGTTCACCCTCCCCGAGCATCTGCTCGGCGGGTACCTCGGCTTCTTCGGCGGCGCGCTCCTCTATCTCGCCGCGGCCGAGATCCTCCCCGAGGCCCACCACGAACACGCCGCCCGCTCCACGCTGCTGTGCACGTTCGCCGGAGTGGCCTTCATCTGGCTGGTCGTGGGCATCGCGGAGTGAGCTGAGTGAGGCGAGGAGCCGGTCGCTCATGGCCAGGCACACCTCTCCACGAACCTGCGGGCGACACCGGGAGAGGCCGCCCAATGGGTGTGCAGATAACTCGCGTGCACACCGCGTTGTACGAAGCCCTCGACCCGCCGAGCCGGAGTACGCAGCCCCCATGCGGGTACCGCACCCGCCCCGGGCTCCACGACGGTCCGGTGGAACTCGTGGCCCCGCAGCCGGCTGCCCGCCTCGGCCAGCACACTGTCGGACACCGCGACGGCATCCCGGTACCCGAGCGTCAGCCGTGCGTCCATCCGTGCCTCGGCGTCGATGACCCCGCACATCGGCAGCCCGTCGAGCTCACGGGAGAGATAGAGCAGCCCGGCGCACTCGGCCGCGACCGGCGCCCCGCTCTCGGCGAGCACGGCCACGGCCTTGCGCAGCGGCTCGTTGGCGGACAACTCGGGCCCGAACACCTCGGGAAACCCACCCCCGATGACCAACCCCCGGGTCCCGTCCGGCAGTTGCTCGTCCCGCAACGGATCGAACGTCACGACCTCGGCCCCGGCGGCGGCCAGCAACTCGGCATGCTCGGCATAGGCGAAGGTGAAGGCGGCCCCACCGGCAACGGCGACTCGGGGCCTCTCCGGCACCTGGAAGGCCGGCTCCGGCACATCCAGCCCGTCCGGCGTTTGAGGACGAGGCCGTTCAGGCCGATCCGGGGGTCTGGGGGCGG
>NZ_LIPP01000055.1 GCF_001418335.1 Streptomyces aurantiacus
GTGGTGAAGCGGGCGTTGGGGTGGGCCGCCGGGGTGCCGGACTCCGGCGTCCAGTCGTTGCCCTTCCAGTCCGTCAGGTGGGCCGGCGTCTCCTCCGTCATGCCCTCCCACCACACGTCGCCGTCGTCGGTCAGGGCGACGTTGGTGAAGACGGAGTTGCCCCACAGCGTCTTCATCGCGTTGGCGTTGGTGTGTTCGCCGGTGCCGGGCGCGACGCCGAAGAAACCGGCCTCGGGGTTGATGGCGTACAGACGGCCGTCCTCCCCGAAGCGCATCCAGGCGATGTCGTCGCCGATGGTCTCCACGGTCCAGCCGCGGACCGTCGGCTCCAGCATCGCGAGGTTCGTCTTGCCGCAGGCACTCGGGAACGCGGCGGCCACGTACTTCGACTCACCCCGCGGGGGCGTGAGCTTGAGGATCAGCATGTGCTCGGCCAGCCAGCCCTCGTCACGGGCCATGACGGAGGCGATGCGCAGCGCGTAGCACTTCTTGCCGAGCAGCGCGTTGCCGCCGTAGCCGGAGCCGTACGACCAGATCTCGCGGGTCTCCGGGAAGTGGGAGATGTACTTGGTGGAGTTGCAGGGCCAGGGCACGTCCTGCTCGCCGGCGGCCAGCGGCGCTCCGAGCGTGTGCACAGCACGCACGAAGAATCCGTCGGAGCCGAGTTCGTCCAGGACCGGGCGGCCCATACGCGTCATGGTGCGCATGGACACCGCGACGTACGCCGAGTCGGTGATCTCCACGCCGATCGCGGAGAGGTCGGAGCCGAGCGGGCCCATGCAGAACGGGACGACGTACATCGTCCGGCCCTTCATCGAGCCGCGGAAGACGCCGTTCTCACCGCTGAAGATCTCCCGCATCTCGGCGGGGTCCTTCCAGTGGTTGGTCGGGCCCGCGTCCTCCTCCTTCTCGGAGCAGATGAACGTACGGTCCTCGACCCGTGCGACATCGGTCGGGTCGGAGGCCGCGTAGTAGGAGTTGGGGCGTTTGATCGGATCGAGCCTTTTGAAGGTGCCCTTGCGGACGAGCTCCTCGCTCAGCCGCTCGTACTCGGCCTCCGAACCGTCGCACCAGACCACACGGTCCGGCTGCGTCAGTTCGGCGGTCTCGTTGACCCACGAGATCAGTTCCTGATGGGTGGTGGGGGCTGCGGTGGTGGGGATGGCGGTGGTGAGGACTGTGGTGGTGGGGACGGTGGTGGACGAGGGAGCCGCGATGTCGCGCGCCACGATTGCTCCTAGATGAGGGGTTTTTTGTTTTTGTGCCCCTTGGGGGCTGCGACCCGGATGCTTCACGTGACCGACCCCCACCGGATCTCTCCGGTAACTCTCCCGGTAGCTCTTTCCGGTAGAAATCGATCTTCCTGGCGCTCATCCGGTGCCGACCGCACTCATTTGATCATCCGATGGGTCCGCGCATATGTCCAGAGGGCCTCACACCTGAGCGGCGTGAGCATCACCACTTGTTACCGGACCTCACCGTCCGACCTCGTGAGACACCGGCCACTTGTCGCTCTTTGGCGTCCTTCTTACCGGCCGGCTGATGTGTAACCTACGGTTCCGTAGGTACGATGGATCGTATGACTGCGCCCACTCCCGACGCCTCAACGGACACGCCGGTCGTCGACCGCGTCGCCGAAGCGCTCTCCGTATCGCACCCCGTAAAACCGAGACTGCGCGGCTGGCTGCACGCCGGGATGTTCCCCGCGGTGCTCGTCTCCGGACTGGTGCTGACCGCACTCGCCGGGTCGACCCGCGCCCGTGCGGCCTGCGCGATCTTCGTCCTCACGGCCTGCCTGCTGTTCGGAGTCAGCGCGATCTACCACCGCGGCACCTGGAGTCCGCGGATGGACGGGGTGCTGCGCCGGCTCGACCACGCGAACATCTTCCTCATCATCGCGGGCTCCTACACGCCGCTGACGATGCTGCTGCTCCCGGACAGCAAGGGCCAATGGCTCCTGTGGGGCATCTGGGGGGCGGCGATCGCGGGCATCGCCTTCCGCGTCTTCTGGATCGGCGCCCCGCGCTGGCTCTACACCCCCTGCTACATCGCGATGGGCTGGGCGGCCGTCTTCTTCCTCCCCGACTTCATGCGGGCCGGCGGCATCGCGGTGCTGGTCCTGGTGATCGTGGGCGGACTCCTCTACAGCGCCGGCGGCGTGATCTACGCGCTCAAGCGCCCGAACCCGTCACCGCGCTGGTTCGGCTTCCACGAGGTCTTCCACTCGTTCACCCTCGCGGCGTTCATCGCGCACTACATCGGCATCTCGATGGTGGCCTACCAGTACGGATAGCCACGGACAGCCGCGTACAGCCACGGCAGACCTGCACGGCAGATCTTCGCCGAAAGGGCCCCACCGCATCGGCGGTGGGGCCCTTTCGCGTACCCCGGGGCGCGACAAGAAGCAGCCACATTGACAGTAACCACCTTTTGAGAGTTACTCTCATTTCATGGTTACTGTCACTAAGCAGTCAGATCCGGTTCTCGACCCCCGCCGCTGGTGGGCCCTGGGCGCCCTGGTCGCGAGCATGCTCGTCCTCGGTTTCGACATGACGATCCTCAACGTGGCGCTGCCGACCATGGCGGGGCAGCTCGGCGCGAGTACCGGCGAGCAGCAGTGGATGGCGGACTCGTATGCCGTCGTCTTCGCGGCGCTGATGCTCCCGGCCGGCCTGCTCGGCGACCGGTTCGGGCGGCGCCGGATGCTGATGGTCGGACTCGGCGTCTTCCTCGCCGGTTCGCTGCTCGGTTCGCTGGTCGGCGACGTGGCCTGGGTCATCGTCGCCCGTGCCGTGATGGGCGTGGGCGCCGCGCTGGTGATGCCGCTCGCCCTGTCCGTCCTGCCCTCGCTCTTCCCGCCCACCGAGCGCACCAAGGCGGTCGGCATCATCTCGGCCGCGTCCGCGCTCGGGATGCCGCTCGGCCCGATCATCGGCGGCTGGCTGCTCGACCACTTCTGGTGGGGTTCGGTCTTCCTGATCAACATCCCGATGGCCGCGATCGGCCTCGTCGCCTGCCTCTTCCTGCTGCCCGAGACGCGCGACCCGGCCTCCCCGAAGGTCGACGCCGTCTCCACCGCGCTCACCGCGACCGGACTCGGTGCCCTGATCTACGCGATCATCGAGGCGCCGACCCGCGGCTGGGGCGACCCGCTCGTGCTCGCCCTGTTCGCCGGAGCCGTCGCCCTGCTTGCCGCGCTCGTCCTGCGCGAGCGTCGCTCCGTCCGTCCCATGCTCGACATGTCCCTCCTCTCGCACCGCGGCTTCCTGCTCAACACGGTCGCGGCGACGCTCGTGATGTTCGTCCTGTCCGGGCTGATGTTCGTGCTGCCGCCCTATCTGCAGGCCATCCTGGGCAACGACGCCTTCGGCACCGGCGTGCGCATGCTGCCGATGATGGGCGGGCTGATGGTCGCGGCGAAGACGGCCCAGCCGGCCGTGGCGCGGTTCGGGTCGCGTGGCGTGGTGAGCGCCGCTCTGGTGGTGCTGGCCTTCGCCGCGTTCCTCGGCAGTCGTACGACGGTCGACTCCGGGTACGGCTTCACCGCGCTGTGGCTGTCGATCGCGGGCGTCGGCTTCGGCTTCGCGGTCGTCCCGGCGATGGACGGGGCGCTCGGCACCCTGCCCGCGGACCGGGCGGGCAGCGGATCCGGTCTCCTCATGACCCTGCGCCAGGTCGGCGGCGCGATCGGTATCGCGCTGCTCGGGAGCCTGCTGGCCGGCGCGTACCGGGACCGGCTCGACGTGGCCGGGCTGCCCGAGGGGGCGGCGGACACGGCCCGGGAGTCCGTGGTCGCGGCACACCTCGTCGCCGAACGCGCGGACGCCACCGATGTGGTGACCTCCGCGAACACCGCGTACGTCCACGGCATGGGCCTCGTCCTGCTGCTGTGCGGGATCGCCTCACTCGTGGCGGCGCTGCTGGCGGGCGCGTTCCTGCCGAACTCGGACGCGACGGACTCGGACTCGGAGGACTCGGAGGACGCAGAGGACGCGAAGGACTCGGACGCGACGGACCAGCGCACCAGCGCCCCGGACCCGGAGATGGCCCCCGCCCCGGCCGATGGCCGACAATGACCCCATGACGGCCGCACGCACCTCGCCCTCCACCGATCGCCCCCAGCCGGGACTTCGTGAGCGGAAGAAGATCAAGACGCGGACGGCGATCCGTGGCGCGACGTACCGGCTGATCCAGGGGCAGGGGTACGACGCGACGACGATCGAGCAGATCGCCGAGCTGGCCGAGGTGTCGCCGTCCACGGTCTTCCGCTACTTCCCGACCAAGGAGGACATCGTCCTCACGGACGAGTACGACGCGCTCCTGGTGGCGGAGTTGCACGCCCGCCCGGCGGACGAACCGTGGCTGGAGTCCCTGCGGTACGTAATGCAGAGGGCCATGCATCTGGAAGCCGCGGAGGGTCCCGACGTGACCCGGCTGCGGGCCCGGCTGATGGTCGAGGTGCCCGCCGTGCGCTCCCGGATGATGGAGAGCATGTCCGTCACCGGTCATCTGCTCTGCCAGGTCATCGGCGAGCGCACCGGCCGGGCACCCGACAGCTTCGAGGTACGCGTCTTCGCGATGTCCCTCGTCGGCGCTCTGATGGAGGTGTCCCTGTACTGGGCCGAGCACCGGCACGAGGACGACCTCGCCGTCCTCGTCGACCGGGCCCTGGATGTACTGGGGCACGGGCTTGTGCCCTGAGCTCGGCAACCCCGGCAGCCTCGGCAAGCGCAGCCAATAGATGTACATCTGATACATTCGTGACATGAGCGAGCCGGTGATTGAACCCATGGCAGACGTCCGCAGGCATCTGGCGGACGTCATCGACCGCGCCCACCGGGACGAGACACCGACGATCATCACGCGTCGCGGCAAGCAAGAGGCCGTGGTCATCGACATCGACGAGTACCGGCACCTGCGTGCACTCGCCGAGAAGACCGAGGACGCGTGGCTGAACCAACTGGCCGACGAGGCGGAGGCCGAGGGAGTCTCCGGGTCCGTCTCCCTTGAGGAGATGGCCGCCGCGCTCCGCACCCGTCACGCCTGATTCCGGTGGGTAACGTCACGCGGTTCACACCGCACGCCCAGCGGGACATGCTCAAGATACCCCGGCCCGACGCCCTGCGGATCCTCCACCGGCTCTCAGAACTCCAGGAGGCCATGGACGCGCATGACACCGCCGCCTTCGACATCAAGGCGCTCCAAGGGCACAGCGCCCGAATGCGCCTCCGGTTCGGCGACTTCCGCGTCGTGTACACGGTCGAGGACGGCCAACTCATCGTATGGGTGCTCACGGTCGGGAACCGGCGAGACGTGTACCAAGGTCTGTGACCCACGCCGAGTTGGGTTGGGTTCGCACTCAACCCAACCCAACCCAACCCAACCCAACTCGGCTCAGCTCGGCTCGATGGGCGAACTCAGCGCTTCCTCGCATCGCCCTTTCCGCACGCCACGCCGTCCCCGTTGCGGTCCAGGCGGAGAGGGTCGTCCTTGCCGTTGATCTTCAGGGGGCCGTAGTCGTTGGACTTCAGCCAGGTGCAGCGGGCCGCCGTCGTCTTCCTGACCTCGGCCGGGAAGACCGTCGGTACGCAGATGTTGGCCGAGCCGTAGTGGCGGTCGCAGCCCGCGACGGTCGGGCTGACCGCGGCCGAGGCGCGCTTCCTGCCGGGCTGCTCGACCTTGCCTTCGAGGGAGTCCGCGAAGGAGTGGACGTGGCCCGAGGCGGCCTCCCCGGAGGCGGCGGCCAGGGATGACGGGCCCTGGAGGTGGACCCACTTGGCCACCGACGGCACACCGTTCGCGTCGACCGCGAAGAGCATGTACCAGCCGGGCGGGGCAAGGTTCGGGTTGCTCGTCACGTTCAGGTCGACGTTGTTGCCGTCGACGGACAGCGGCAGGTCCACGAAGCGCTGGTTCGGGTCGGAGGAGTGCGTCACCGCGGCCGGGCGGATCAGCTCGGCCCTGGCGATGGGCCGGTCGACCGTGATGCGCTGCGTGTCGCCGTACGTCCACTCGTTGTCGATGACCGAAGTGATCGCCGGGCGTGCGCCCTTGAGCAGGTACGGCGGGGTGTAGACGGACACGTTGTGGTTCCAGGTGCCGTTGCCCGGGTTGTCGCCGGTCGCCATCACCCGGCCGTCCGGGAGCAGGAACGCCGACGAGTGGTAGCCCCGGGCCTGGGGGTCCGCCGCCACCGGGTCGAAGGCGTTCGTCGCCGGGTCGTAGACCGACGACTCGTAGACCGGGTTGGCGCGGTTGTGCAGGGCGCCGCCGGTCTCCAGGACCTTCCCGTCGGGCAGCAGCACGGCGGAGACGTACATCTTGCCCTGGGCGCCGGTCTGCGGGATCTTGCCGTTGCCCAGGTCGACGGTGCCCTGCGGGAGCGGCGGTCCCGCGACGTACGCCGGGTCGGCCGCCTTGAGGTCGATGATGTCGGTCAGCCGGTTCGCGTCGGGGTTCGAGTCGATGTTTCCGCCGCCGAGGGTGAGGACCTTCTGGTCCTGGGCCGGGGGCAGCAGCACGCTGGCCGACTGGTCGCGTTCGTCCTTCTGCCGCAGGCCTGGCACCTGCGTGGTGGTGTTGGCGTCGTAGTCGTAGATCGCCGAGCCCGTGCCGGGGATGTTGTTGCCGAAGGTGTGGCTGCCCGTGTAGAAGAGGCGGCCGTCCTGCATCAGGACCATCGTCGGGTACAGACCCCAGTACGACCAGGTCTGGTTGACCTGCCACAGCGGCAGCCACTTGTTCTCGGCGTCCGACCAGCGCTCGGCCGTCACGGACCCGGTCGAGTCCTCCTTCAGCCCGCCGAAGGAGATCACGTCACCGTTGCCGAGGATCGTCGCCGACGGGTACCAGTGGCCGTCGTTCATGTCGTTCGTCTTCGTGTACGTCTCGGTGACCGGGTCGAAGACGTACGAGTCCTTGTAGCCCTGGTAGCCGATCGTGCCGTCGGCGGACGGATAGCCCTTGTTACCGCTCATCACCAGGACCCGGCCGTCGTCCAGTTGTACGTGTCCCGCGCAGAACATGTCCTTGGGCGTGGGGATCTGCTTGTACGTGCCGGTCACCGGGTTGTAGACCGCGCTGGTGAACGTGCCCGCCTCGAACATCTCCTCGCTGTTGCCGGAGCCCGCGATCAGCAGCACCTTGCCGTTGTTGAGGACGACGGAGTGCATGGAGCGGACCGGGTTCTGCGTGGGCAGCACGTCCCAGCGGCCGTTCGCGCACTGCTCGGCCGTGCCGGTGCACACCGGGTCGGGTATCGGGTCGGCGACCTGGTCCATCGTGTAGTCGTCGGTGGTCGCGGAGCCGGTGCCGTAGACGGAGACACCCCAGCTGATGCGGTCGGTGCCCGCGGGGACCTCGGGGGTACGAACCGTCGCCTCGGACCAGCCGGCGCTGATCGGGAGCGTCTTGAGGTCGGTCCAGTACTGCCAGCCGGCGGTCGTGTCGTGCCGGAAGAGGGTGAGAGAGGCGTCCGGAGTCGTCGACTTGTACCAGAGCCCGAGGTCGTACTGCTTGCCGACGCCGACGACGGGCGCGCAGGCGGCGGACTCGGTGATCAGCGCCTTGCGGTCGCCCTCGGTACGGCGGGTCAGCTCGACCTTCATGGCCTTGGAGCCGGAGTGGGCGCCGCCGACGGTGGAGAAGGTGAAGTCGTTGTCGCCCCAGCCGGACTTCTCCCAGCAGTACGGCATGCCGTCACCGCCCGTGCCCGCGGTCTCGAAGCCCGGGTTCTTCACGAGGTTGGCGGCGGAGGCCGGCTGCGGCACGGAGAGGAGCAGCCCCGCGGTGAGGGCGCCCACGGCGAGCAGGGTGGTACGGCGTCGGGGGCGGGGCCGTAGGAGGCGTAGAGGTCGTACGGGGCGTACCGGGCGTACGGGGCGTCCGAACATCAGCTGGGTCTCCTTGCCGTGCGGCTCTTCGCTGTGCGGCTCTTTGCTGTACGACTCCTGGTGCGGCGGCTCTTCCCGGCCGCCGTGTCCGACGCGTCCGGTGCGTCCGGTGCGTCCGGTGCGTCCGCTGTGTCCGTCATGCCCGGCGCGAGCCGGGCCTTCCGCGGCAGATACACCAGCGCCTCCGTGCCCGCGAACCGCAGCACGAAGGTCGTCACCAGGGCGAGCGCCGTGGCGGTGAGCGCGTCCATGCCGAACCGGCCGACGAGCAGCGCGATCAGCGGAATGCGCAGCACCAGGTCGGCGTTGGCGAGCAGCGCGAAGCGGCCTGCCCTGTCCCACCAGTGCCGGTGCTGCCTGCGGTCCCGGAAGCAGAGGTGTTCGATGAGCAGGAAGTTCCAGGCGACCCCGAACTGGTTGGCGATGATCTCGGCGGGCAGATAGTGCGTCCCGGCGGTCGTCAGCGCCCACAGCGCGGCGAGGTTCGGCAGGAAGCCGGTCGCGCCGATCAGACCGAAGACCACCATCCGTGCCGCGGGCGAGGCCGTGCGCAATCCGGCGAGGTGCCGCAGGAAGCGGATGCCCTCCTGCGCGCTCGACTTGGACTCGCCCGCGAACCGGTCCTGGAAGACGAACGGCACCTCGGTGACCTGGCGAGGACGGGCCCGTACGGCCATCTCCAGCAGGATCTTGTAGCCGAGGGGCTTCAGGACGTCCGCGGTGACCGCGCTGCGGCGGATCGCGAAGAAGCCGCTCATCGGGTCGCTGATGCCGCGCAGCCGGCGCGGGAACAGCGTCTTCGTCAGCCAGGTGGCGCCCCGCGAGACGGCGACCCGGTAGCCGCCCGCGAGGCCCTCGCGGCTGCCGCCCTCGATGTAGCGGGAGGCGACGACGAGTCCGGCGGGGGCGCGCTCGCCCGCGGCCACCAACTCCGGCACCAGGGACGGCGGATGCTGCAGGTCGCCGTCCATGACGACGATCCAGTCGGAGGTCGCGGCGCGGATGCCCTCGACGACGGCTCCGCCGAGCCCGCCGACGGGGCTCTCGCGGTGCAGCACGGTCACCGGGTACGGGCAGTCCCGGGCCGCGTCGCGGATCACGTCGGGGGTGTCGTCGGTGGAGTCGTCCACGAACACGACCTCGCAGGGCAGCCGCGGAGGCACCGACTCGGTGATCCTGCGCAGCAACTCCCTGATGTTCGCGGACTCGTTGAAGGTCGGTACGACGATGGTGACCGCGCCCGGCTCGGGGACGGCGGAGGCCGCGTGCATGGCCGGGTCGTGCAACTCCCCCGGAACGATGGACTCGTACGTCATCGGTCGCCTCCTGTGGCCGCCGTACCGGCGGTGTCAGCCGTGCCGTCGCTCTCGACCTGTCTGATCTCGATCCGGTCCGGGCCGCTGCCGAAGGTGGCGACCGGTGTCGAGTGCTTCATCGCCTGGTTGACGTTGGGCAGGTCGACCGCGTCGCGCCGCACGGTCGGGGAGGCGACGACGTAGTCGATGTCCCGCCAGCCGCGCGGCATCGTCTTCGTCACCGCGGGGTCGAGGTCCGCCTTGTAGAACCAGATGACGCCGAGACCCGGCCGGTATCCGGCGTGCACGAGGTCGAGCCAGAGCGCGTCGTCCACCAGGACACGAGTGTCCTCGGGGTGCTCGACCTCGGTCGCCAGCCACTTCGACGCGGCCCGGTAGGGGGCGTTGGCGTCGGTGGTGACCGCGGTGCGGTTGCCGTCGTACCAGTGCGGCACGACCCACACGGCCGAGGCCGCGACGAGCAGCGTCACGACCGCGTACCGCCCGCGGGTGACGTACCTGCTCTCGCCGGGGTCGCGCCATCTGCGCAGCAGCCCGTGCGCGACGCTCGCCGTGCCTCCGGCGAGGACCAGCGCGAGGAACGGCAGGGCCTGGATGACGTACATCGCGGGCAGGTAGCCGGTCGGGCGCAGGGCGACCAGGGCGAGGACCGCGATGGTCGCGGCGGGTCCGGCGAGTGCCCGCGCGGTCACCGACCAGCGCCAGGTGACCAGGAGCAGCAGCGCCCCGGCGAGGCCGCCCAGCGGCAGGATCCGGTCGTAGTAGAGCCAGGACCGCAGGACCTCGTACGAGCCGGAGCCCTGGTCGAGGATGAAGCCGGAACCGGGTCTGGTCAGCTGGTACGCGAGGCCGTCCCACAGCGACACGTGTCCGTCGCCGGGCAGCAGTTCGCCCTTCAGGAGGGCGAAGAGCGGGTACGACATGCCGATCAGGACGCAGGCCGTGACCGCTCCGGTGATCGCGAACTTGCGGGTGTCGCGGTGGCTGTGGCGCCACATGGTGACGAGTACGGCGGGCAGGACGAAGATCATCGTCTCTTTGGTGAGCACCGCGGCCGCCGCGGCGAGACCCGCCCCGAAGTGGTGCCAGAGATGGCGGCTCGGGGAGGCGGCCAGGCAGAACGCGAGCAGTGTCCACATCACCGCGATGTTGTCGAGGTAGATCTCGCGCTGGAGGACGACGGACAGCGGCGAGAGCCCGAACAGCAGCAGCGCGAGGCCGGCCGCCCAGCGGGGCAGGGACAGCCGGCGGGCCAGTACGTAGACGAGGGCCGCGCTGACGGCGCTGATTAGGAGCATCACGATCCGCATCGAGCCGACCGTCATCGACTCGGGACTGATCAGGGACGGTATCCAGGTCAGCAGGGCTATCTGCATCCAGCCGAGGGGCGGGTGGTCGTACCAGTACGTGTAGTGGGCCAGCCCTTCGCCCTGTTGCACGGTCCAGGCCTGGGCGAGGTAGGTGCCCTCGTCGTCGCTGAGCGTCGGGTAGTCGGCGATGTTCCAGCCCTGCACGGTCATGACGACCACGAGGAGTACGCCGCACAGGATCAGGTCGGCCCGTGCACCACGCAGCCGGGACGGTGTCGTTCGAGGGGTCGAACCGGTTTTGGGTACAGGTGTCCGCTGCGCGGTGACCTCGGAAGTGGTCACCGCGGGAAGGGTGGAAGTCACGCAGGAACGTCCTCTCGGGACCCGCGGGCCACGGCCGCGGCTTCGGTACCGGTGTCGGCGGCGGGACCGGCGGCGGTGCCGGGGCCGGGGCCGGTGTGAGCGTCGGGACCGGCGGCGGTGAGGTGTGCGCCGACGTGACTGGTCAACTCCCAGTCGTTGCGGCCCCGTTGCTCACGCCAGACGGCACGGACGGCCGCTCCGGCGAGGAGCACCTGGTAGAAGGGGCCGCCGACGACGAGCTTGAGGTAGTGGACGAACCGGACCCGCAGCCCGTACTGCTTGCCGAAGTCGTGCAGTCCGACCAGTTCGAAGACGAAGGTGACGAACGCGGTGACGGCCGGCAGGAAGGTGATGAACGCGACGCCGACCGGCACGTCGAGGAAGAGCGCGACGGCCACGTTGAGCGGAATGATCACGCCGGAGATCGCCTGGAGGTACGGCGTCATCAGCGTGTAGCGGGCGAGCATCCGCTGTCCGAAGCCGGGCAGCCGTTTCCAGTCCTTCTTCCGGTAGACCTGGAGGAATCCCTGGTTCCACCGGGTGCGCTGCTTGAGCAGCGACACCAGGCTGCCGGGCGTCTCCTCCTTGGTCACCATGTCGGAGTCGTACGCGACGACGACCTTCTTGCCGGCGCTGGACAGCCGTACGCCCAGGTCGCAGTCCTCGGCGAGGCAGTCGGGGTCCCAGCCGTCGGCCTCCCGCAGGACGTCCGTGCGGACGAAGACGGTGTTGCCGCCCAGCGGAATGAAACCTTTCTGCGCGTGTAGGTGAAGCCGCGAGCGGAACCAGAAGAAGTACTCCAGGCAGTTGCGCAGGCTGTACCAGCTGGAGTGGAAGTTGATGAGCTGGACGCCGCCCTGGACGACGTCCGCGCCGGTGGTGCGGAAGGCGTGGTCGACGTGCGCGAGCAGCTCCGGGTGGACCTGGTCCTCGGCGTCGAAGACCCCGACGACGTCGCCGCGGCAGTGCGGCAGCGCCGTGTTCATGGCCCTCGGCTTGTTCTTCTTCTCGTGGGTGTCGACGATCACGCGGACGCGTGGGTCGCGTGCCTCGGCGTACCGGGCCACCTCGGTGGTGTCCGGGTCGTCGTGGCCGACGATCACGATGATCTCGAAGTCGGTGTGGCTGGATTCCAGCAGCCGCTGGATGGTGTGGTCGAGCACCGCCTGTTCGTGCCTCGCGGGCAGCAGCAGCGAGAACGAGAGATGCCCGCCCCCGTCCGGACTGCTGAAGCGGGTGGAGGCGAGCACCTCGGGCGTACGCCACGCGTGCATCTGCCACCACAAGGTGAAGGCGGCCATCCAGAAAAGGGCGAGCGAAACCACAGCGATGAGCACGGACGTAAGCAACAGATCCCCCCAGGATCCCCGAATCCCCCTGTCACGACAGGGCGTTACTCCTGTCGTGTCCGAGCCAGAGACTATGGGGATTCTGTGAAGTCGGGGAGGTGTTCTGATAAATAACGTGTTTCGTCATGCTCGGTCGACTAGTGGGACGTATCCGAACACCTACGTACATCCGCCCTCGGTACGCCGGGCGTTTCCGCCGCTCAGCGGCTCAGCGCGGCCCGGAGACGGTCGGCGTCGGCCGTCGGGGCGCCACACGTGAAGTTACGGCAGACGTACGCGGTGGGTTCGCCGCCGATGAGCGACCGGTCCGCGAGCAGCGGGAGTTCGTCACTGTCCGCAGCGCCCACGGCGACGACCGCGCCGGGTGCGGTGGCGAGGAGCGCGATGCGGTGGAGCTCCCTGGTGGCCGGGTCGTCGGCCGGTCCGACGACGGCCACCTCGCGCGGCCCGTCGAGCTGGGCCTCGGCGGTGGCCAGGCCCCAGCCGATGAAACGCGGGGCGCGCGGGCCGAGCGCCTTCACCACGCCCAACGCCCGCTCCGCGGCACGCCGATGGGGCTCCGAACCGGTCTGGGCCGCGTAGCTCAGCAGGGCCCCGGCCGCCGCGCTCCAGCCGGAGGGCGTGGCGTTGTCGGTCGGGTCCTGCGGGCGCCGGATGAGCTTCTCGGCGTCGGCGGCCGTGTCGTACAGCGCTCCTGTCTCCTCGTCGGTGAACCGCACGAGGACGTGGTCGAGCAGGAAGCCGGCGAATTCCAGCCAGACGCCTTCGCCGGTGACCGAGGCGAGCGCGAGGAACCCCTCCGCGACGTCCGCGTAGTCCTCCAGCACCCCGGCGTGGGCGCCGACGCGGCCGTCCATGCTGGTACGGGCCGGCCGCGCGTGCTCGTCCAGATGGAGCCGCACGAGCAGGTCGGCCGCGCCGAGCGCCGCGTCGACCAGGTCGGGCCGGTCGAAGTACGCGCCGGTCTCGGCCAGCGCGGCGATCGCGAGACCGTTCCAGGCGGCGACGATCTTGTCGTCGCGGCCGGGCGCGGGGCGGCCGTCGCGCGCCGCCTTCAGCCGGGCCTTGACGGACGCGATCCGGTCAGCCTCGAACACGCCTTCGTTCTGCGGCAGTTGCAGCACGGAGGCGCCCTCCTCGAAGGTGCCCTCCTCGGTCACGCCGAAGTGGTCGGCGGCGAGTTCGGCGTCCTGTTCACCGAGCACCTCGCGCAGCTGCCGCGGCGTCCACACGTAGTACGCGCCCTCGACGTGCTTGCCGGTGCCGTCGTCGCTGTCGGCGTCGAAGGCGGAGGCGAACCCGCCCTCGTTCGTGCGCAGTTCGCGGACCATGAAGTCGGCGGTCTCCAGGGCGACCCGGCGGGCGAGGTCGGAGCCGGTGGCCCGCCACAGGTGCGCGTACACCCGGCACAGCAGGGCGTTGTCGTAGAGCATCTTCTCGAAGTGGGGCACGACCCACTCGCGGTCCACGGAGTAGCGGGCGAAGCCACCGCCGAGCTGGTCGTAGATACCGCCGCGGGCCATCCGCTCGCAGGTGTCGGCGGCCATCTGCAGCGCGCCCTCGGCCCCGGTGCGGGCGTGGTGCCGCAGCAGGAACTCGACGGCCATGGACGGCGGGAACTTGGGCGCCCCGCCGAAACCGCCGTGGGTGGCGTCGTAGTCGCGGGTGAGACCCAGCAGCGCCTGCGCCAGCTCGCCCTCACCCGGCACCTGCGCGTCGCCGAAGCCGATCTCCCGGCCGACGAGGTCCCGCACGATCTTCCCGGCCACCTCGTCGACCTCGCCCCGCCGGTCGGTCCACGCGCTGTGCACGCCTTCGAGGACCTGCCGGAACGAGGGGCTCCCGTGCCGGGGCTCGGGCGGGAAGTAGGTGCCGAAGTAGAACGGTTCGGCGTCGGGCGTGAGGAACACGGTCATGGGCCAGCCGCCCTGCCCGGTCGCCGCCTGTACGGCCTCCATGTACACCGCGTCGACGTCGGGCCGCTCCTCGCGGTCGACCTTGACGCCGACGAAGTGTGCGTTGAGGTAGTCGGCGGTCTCCTGGTCCTCGAACGACTCGTGCGCCATGACATGGCACCAGTGGCAGCTGCTGTAACCGACGCTCAGCAGGACCGGTTTGCCGGTTCTGCGCGCCTCCTCGAAGGCCTCTGCCGACCAGGGCCACCAGTCGACGGGGTTGTCGGCGTGCTGGAGGAGGTACGGGGATGTCTCATGGGCCAGTCGGTTCGGCATGGGGTCCATCCTGCCGCAGTACCCGGGGCCCGGGTCGGATCACCGGGACGCGCGGCGGATCAGCCGGTTCCGTACGGGGTAGGTGACGGATCCGTACGGGGTAGGTGACGGACCCGAGATGCAGGGACCCGGGATGCTCGGATGGGCGTGAACATGCCGAGGACACACCAGTGATTCTCTCGCCTTCCCCGCTCATCCGCAGGATGCTTGGCCAGGGAAGCCGTTGTCGGCGGAGGGGGACGCGAATGCGGGACAGCCATCGGGCGGAGGCCGAACGGCTGTTGGTGCGGGCCGTGGAGGAAGAGGTCCGGCGGTCGGGCGGGCGCGCCGACGGGAACGTACTGCTGTCGCGGGCGCGGGCCGCGCTGGACACCATGGCGAAGACGGCCGCCGAGGAGTACGAGGCCTACGCGAAGGCGCTGGACGAGGCGGAGGCGGGCCGGCTGACCTTCGGGCAGCGCTACGCGCGCGAGGGCGCCGGAACTCCCTTGCTGGTGGCGGCCGTTGCCGCGCTCGCGGCCCTGGTGGCGGACCTGGCGCTCGGCACCGGCACGGGCACGGCGGTGGGCGCGGGCGCGGTCGTCGGCGTCGTGGGCGCGGCGGCCACGGTCGCGAAGGTGACGGCCTCCCATCTGCCGGCCGCGAGCCGCCGGGCGGGAGCCCTGGGCCAGCCCGGCGGCCCGCAGCAGTTGCGTCTTGCCTGGCTGACCGCCCTGGAGGTCCGCGGCATCCGGCCGTTCTTCGACCAGCAGCGGGTGTTCAACGCGGCCACCGGGGCGAAGAAGGGCGCGCCCCAGCTACGGCGTACGGACAAGAGCGCGGCGGCCCGTCGGCGGAGTGTCCTTGAGCAGTCGTTCGGCCAGCTCCCCGAGCCGGTCGGGCCGTTCGCCGGGCGCCGCCAGGAGCTGCTGCGGATCACGCAGTGGGTGCACGCGGCCCGCGCGAGCACGGAGACCAGGCCGACGCTGGTCGTCCTGTACGGCGCGCCGGGCTCGGGGCGCAGCACGCTCGCCGTGCGCGCCGCGCACGAGCTGAAGGACCAGTTCCGGGGCGCGTGCGTGGTGGACCTGCGGGGCGACAGCCCCGAGGAGCCGCCGCTGACCACCCGCGACGCGCTGCTGCATCTGCTGAACCGGCTGGGCGCGCCCCGTGAGCAGCTCCTGTTCCGTGAGCGTTCCTCGCAGGACCAGCAGGTGCGGCGGCTCGCCGAGCTGTACCACCAGCATCTGACCGGGCTGCCCGTGACGATCGTGCTGGACGACGCGGGCGACGTGCAGCAGGTGCGCACGCTGGTCCCGGAGCGCTCCGACAGCCTCGTCGTCGTCACCGCCCGGGGGCCCCTGGACCTGCCGGCCGACCTCCCCGCCTGGGTGCACCAGCTCGCGGTGGAGCCGCTGTCGGCCCCGGGCGCCGAGGAACTGCTGAGAGCCTCCGCGCAGGACGACTCGGCACCGTACGACGCCGAAGCCTCCGACGAGGTACGGGAGTTGTGCGGCGGGCTGCCGCTGGCGCTGCGGGTCGCGGGCTCGTCCCTCGGCCCGCGCACTCCGCGCCGGCTCGCCACCGACCTCGCGGCGTACGGCCCGGTGGATCCGGTCGAGCGGGTGCTGTGGCTGCGCTACACGGACCAGCCGGACATGGCGAGACGGCTCCTGCGGCGGCTGGCCCTCGCGGGCCACGCCTCGCTGGGCGCCGCCGCGGCGGCCGCCCTGCTCGCGACGGACGAGCCGGCGGCGGCCCGTCATCTGGAGGCCCTCTCCCGCGCGGGCCTGATCGACCATGTACGCGGCAGCCGTTACCGCCTGCACGACGTCGTACGCGCCTTCGCGCAGGCCCGGCTGCTCGACGAGGAGGAGCCGGCCGAGCGCACGGCCGCGCAGGAACGTCTCATCGTGAACTACGGAGAACTCGCCGACTCGGTGATCCGTCTGGTCGACGGCAAGACGTCGACACGCGCGGACACCTCCTTCCAGTCGAGCACGGTCGGCCCGCACGGGTTCACCTCGCTGGAGGCGGCCCTGCGCTGGCTGGACGACGAGTCGAGCTTCATCACGGCGGCCCTGCGGCACGCGGAGGGCGTGGACCAGGCGGCGGTGCTCAACCTCCTGGGCGCCCTGTGCGACTACTGCCTGCTGCGCGGCGACCTCTACCGCCTGGGCGAGATCAGCGAGTTGGCGCAGGCCGTCGACCAGGGGCTGCTCGTGCGCTCGGTCCAGTGGCGCACGGGCATCGCGGCCCGTCAGCTCGGGGAACTCGACAAGGCCCGTACGCAACTGGCGTCGGTGGTCGACCTGTACTTCGAGGCCCACAACGACGCGGGCGCGGCACGGGCGCTGGGCTCGCTCGGCATCACCCTCCACCACCAGGGCAACCTCACGGAGGCGGCGGCCAAGCTCCAGGAGGCCATGGACCTCCAGGCCTCCCCGGAACTCGCGGCGGACCGCGCCTGGACGATGCACGCGCTCGCCGCGGTGGAACGCGACCGGGCGCGCCTGCGCGAGGCGCTCGACCTGCTGACGGACGCCCTGGTCCTGCACCGCGAGGGCGAGTCCGTGCACGGCGAGGCGTGGGCCCACTTCCAGCTCGGTCAGCTGGGCCTGCGCATGGGCGACGTGCCGCGCGCCGAGTCCGAACTGCGCGCGGCCCTCGACCTGTACGGGCGCACGCGCGACGCTCGCGGTGAGGCCTGGGCGCTGACCCAGCTGGCCCGGGCGAGGCTGGTCGACGGCGACCCGTCCGCCGCCGTGGACGGGCTGCGCCAGGCGGCCTCCCGCCACCGCGAGAACGAGGACGCGCGGGGTGAGGCCTGGACGGGGTACTACCTGGGCCAGGCGCTGGAGGAGACGGGCAATCTCGACCAGGCGGTCCGTGAGCTGGAGCGGTCCCGGACGATGTTCTCCCGGATCCGTGACGTCTACGGTCTGGCGTGCGCCCGCCACCACTCGGCGCGGGTGACGCGCGACCAGCGGGCCGCGCAGACCGGCTCGCTGCGGAACTCGGGCTTCGCCCGGCAGCTCCTGGTGGACGCCCGGGCCGACTTCCAGCGGATCGGCGTCGCCCACGGGGAGGCGTGGACCTGCCTGGAGCTGGCGGTGGTGGACGCGGGCAACGCCCGTACGCAGCCGGCGCTGGCCCTGTGCGACGAGGCGGCCTCGCTCTTCGCCTCCTACGGTGACCGCCGCGGCGAGGACTGGGCGCGCTTCCTGCGCGTGACGCTCCTGCCGTACGCCTCCCCCGGCGGCGTCGAGGTGGGCACGGCCGTGGCCCAGGAGGAGCTGTCCCAGCTGTCCCGCACCGGCCACCCGGCGCGCGACGGAAAACTGGACGACTACATCGAGGCCTACCAGCTGCTCCTGGAACGAGGAGCCGACCTGGAGTCCGGCTGGCAGGCCTGGCGCCTGGGCATGGTCCCGAACCGCCACGCGCGGGAGGTCATGGGGGTGCCGGTCTCGGCCGGCCGGACGTGAACCCGTGCCGGGGCGAGTACGGGTGGCGGACATTCGGTGACGCCTCCTGGGCGTCACCGAATCGGACCGCCGCCCGGCGGCGTCCGGGGCCCAGCCCCTCAGCCCCTCAGCCCTTCGCGGGCGAAGCCTTCCCCCCGGGTCCTGCCGTCGCCTTGTCGGAGGCCGCCGCCTTCCGGTCGGTGTCCTCCTCGAAGTCGACCTTGCCCATGTGCCGGTTCATGGACTTCATCAGACCCCAGACCGCCAGGGCCATCACCGCGAAGACGATGAAGCCGAGGACACCGGGGGTGACCTTGTTCTCGTCGACCTCCTTGGCGAGGGGGACGAGGTGCGTCAGTGCCAGGCTCGCGCTCATGTCAGCCATTGTCGCGGATGCCCGCGAAGAGGTCGTCCTCGGGGAGGGACGTATCGACGAGGGACTTCGCGAGCTCGTACTCCTCCGTCGGCCAGACCTCCTTCTGAAGGTCCATGGGCACGCGGAACCAGCCGCCGTCGGGGTCGATCTGCGTGGCGTGCGCGACGAGCGCCTTGTCACGGATCTCGAAGAAGTCGGCGCACGGCACGTGCGTCGTCAGCGTGCGCTCGGTGCGCTCGAACTCGTCCCAGCGCTTGAGCCAGTCCCCGTACGGCGACTCCATCCCGCGGTCCAGCAGGGCGTGGTGCAGCGCCTCGGTGCGCGGGCGGTTGAAGCCCTGGTTGTAGTAGAGCTTCCGCGGCTGGAAGGCCGGGCCGAACTCGGACTCCGGGTACTTCTCGGTGTCGGCCGCACCCTCGAACGCCACCATCGAGATCTTGTGGGTCATGATGTGGTCGGGGTGCGGATAGCCGCCGTTCTCGTCATAGGTGGTGATCACCTGCGGACGGAACGAGCGGATCTTGCGGACCAGCTCACCGGCCGCCTTGTCGACGTCCTCCAGGGCGAAGCACCCCTCGGGCAGCGGCGGCAGCGGGTCGCCCTCGGGCAGACCCGAGTCCACGAAACCGAGCCATTCCTGCTTGACCCCGAGGATCTCGCGGGCCTCGTCCATCTCCTTCCTGCGCACGTCGTGGATGTTCTCCTCGACGTACTTGTCGCCCTGCAGCTTGGGATTGAGGATGGAACCGCGCTCCCCGCCGGTGCAGGTCACGACGAGCACGTCCACCCCCTCGGACACGTACTTCGCCATGGTGGCCGCGCCCTTGGACGACTCGTCGTCGGGGTGGGCGTGCACGGCCATCAGTCGCAACTGATCAGTCAAGACTCAATCCTCAGTAAGTCGGCGCCCCAGTGTGAATCGGCGCGATCTATCAGGGGTCGTCCCGCAGGGACGTCGGCGAGGGGCGGCGGTCGGGTGACGGGTGGGAGCTTCTATAGTGACCGAACCGGGGGGCGAAAAATTCCGGGCCCCTGCCCCGCGCACCCGCCTCGGAGAGGACGATCATGACTACGGTGCAGCTGCCCGAGGGCCGGTACGGTCGCTCCGCGGACGAGCGCGCCGACCACAAGCTCAAGATCATCGGTGCTGTGCTCGGGACGGCTCTGCTCGCGCTGGTCGGCTATTTCGCCTTCCACTACGTGGCCGGCAACAAGATCAGCGGCGAGGTCATCAGTTTCGCCGCGTCGGACTCCGCCGTGAAGGTGCACCTGGAAGTCCGCAAGGACTCGGGCGTCACGGGCTACTGCACGATCCGTTCCCAGGCCGAGGACGGCGCCGAGGTGGGCCGCGCGGACTTCCGCTTCGACCAGGACGCGACCCGCGTCGACAAGGTCCTCACGCTCCGCACGACGGCCACCGGCACGACCGCGGAACTCCTCGGCTGCCACGCGGACTGACCGGTGACCGCGGGGCCGCCCCGCTTCGGTCTTTCTTCACTTCCCTGCCCTGCCCTGCCCGCTCGGAGTCCCGCTCGGCCGTGTGGTCCGCCTGGTCCGCGTCCGCATCGGACCACGCCCGGCGCTGACGGATGCCACTCGCGACAGCTCCGCGCTGACCTGCGTGCACGCAATTCTGAGCGCTTATGTCCTCCCCCTTCGGCCCGTGAATTGTTAGGCTCGTGGTTTCGCCCACCCGAGAAGGAACATTCTTCTGGGTAGGGCGATGCTTTGTATTCCCAGTACCTACGAGGAGCACCTGTGACCCAGACCAGCGAGAACGTCACCTGGCTGACCCAGGAGTCGTACAACCAGCTCAAGGCCGAGCTGGATCACCTGTCTGGTCCTGCGCGCACGGAGATCGCCGCCAAGATCGCGGCCGCGCGCGAGGAGGGCGACCTGCGCGAGAACGGCGGGTACCACGCGGCCAAGGAGGAGCAGGGCAAGCAGGAACTGCGGGTGCGCCAGCTGACCCAGCTCCTGGAGAACGCCAAGGTGGGCGAGGCTCCGGCAGCCGACGGCGCGGTGGCGCCCGGCATGGTCGTGACCATCGCCTTCGACGGCGACGAGGACGACACGCTCACCTTCCTGCTCGCCTCGCGGGAGTACGCGAGCTCCGACATCGAGACGTACTCGCCGCAGTCCCCGCTGGGCTCCGGCGTGAACGGCAAGAGGATCGGTGAGGAAGCCCAGTACGAGCTGCCGAACGGCAAGCTCTCCACGGTGAAGGTCCTCGAAGCCAAGCCGTACGCCGCGTAACGCCGTCCGCGTCCCGGCGGAATTCCGTCCGCCGCGTCGCCGCGTCGTCCTGGCGAGCCCCCGGTGCCCGTGCACCGGGGGTTTCGCCGTGCCCGAGGGCGTACCCAAGGGCGTACCGGAGGACTGTCCCGTACGTGCCGGTGGATCAGCCGTCCGCCTGGCGGTACTTCCGTACGGCCAGCGTCCGGAAGACCACGACGATCAGCACGGACCAGATCACCGAGGCCCAGACGGGATGCTGCATGGGCCAGGCGTCGGACTGCACGACGCCCGGGTTGCCGAACAGCTCGCGGCACGCCTGCACCGTGGCGCTGAAGGGATTCCACTCGGCTATGTGCCGCAGCCAGGGGGTCATCTGACTGGAGTCCACGAAGGCGTTCGAGACGAACGTCACCGGGAACAGCCAGATGATCCCTCCCGAGGTCGCCGCCTCGGGAGTACGCACGGACAGGCCGATCAGCGCTCCGATCCAGGTGAAGGCGTAGCCCAGGAGGAGCAGCAGGCCGAAACCGGCGAGGATCCTTCCGGCGTTGGTCGGATCCGCGGAGCCGGTGCGCCAGCCCACTATCAGCGCGACGATCGCGAGGACGAGCAGGGTGATGGAGGTCTGTACGAGGTCGGCGACGGTGCGGCCGGTCAGCACTGCGCCACGGGCCATCGGCAGGGAGCGGAAACGGTCGACGAGCCCCTTCTGCATGTCGTCCGCGATGCCGGCGGCCGCTCCCGCGGTGGCGAACGTGACGGTCTGCGCGAAGATGCCGGCCATCAGGAAGTCCTTGTAGACACCCGCGTCGGTGGTGCTCCCGATCTGCATCGAACCGCCGAAGACGTAGGTGAACATCACCACGAACATCACCGGCTGGATGATCCCGAACAGCACCATCTCGGGAATCCGGGTCATGCGAATCAGGTTCCGCTTGGCGACGACCAGGGAGTCCCGGACGGACTGGCCGAGGGAACCTCCCGGGGCCGCGGTCCGCACGGCATCGGTGACGGCGCTCATCGGGAGGCCTCCTTCGTGTTCTCGTGGCCCTTGGTGTCGGGGTCGGCGGCCACGCCGTTCCCCTCGTCCTTCTGCTCGGCGAGGTGGCCCGTCAGGGACAGGAAGACGTCGTCGAGGGTGGGGCGGCGCAGGCCGATGTCGTCGATCTCGATGCCGCGGGCGTCCAGCTCGCGGATGACCTCCGCGAGGAGCTTCGCGCCGCCGGTGACGGGCACGGTGAGCCGGCGGGTGTGCTCCTCGACGGTGGTCTCGCCCTTGCCGAAGCCCCGCAGGACCTCGGTGGCGGTCGCGATGTGCTCGCGGTCCTGCACCACGACCTCCACCCGCTCGCCGCCGGTGCGGGCCTTGAGCTGGTCGGAGGTGCCGCGGGCGATGACGCGGCCGTGGTCGACGACGCAGATGTTGTGCGCGAGGTGGTCGGCCTCTTCGAGGTACTGGGTGGTCAGCAGCAGCGTCGTACCGCCCGAGACCAGCTGTTTGATGACCTCCCACAGCTGCTGGCGGTTGCGCGGGTCGAGGCCGGTCGTCGGCTCGTCCATGAACATGACCGGCGGCGAGACGACGAGCGCCGCCGCGAGGTCGAGCCGCCGGCGCATACCGCCGGAGTACGTCTTCGCCGTCCGGTCGGCGGCGTCGGTGAGGTTGAACTGCTCCAGCAGCTCGACCGCGCGGACCTTCGCCTGCTTCGCCCTCATCTGGTAGAGCTGGCCGACCATGTGGAGGTTCTCGCGGCCCGTCAGATACTCGTCGACCGCGGCGAACTGGCCGGACAGGCCTATCGAGCGCCGTACCTCGTTCGGATGCTTGAGGACGTCGATGCCCGCGACGACCGCCTTGCCGCTGTCGGGCCGGAGCAGGGTGGTGAGACAGCGGACGGCGGTGGTCTTGCCCGCTCCGTTCGGCCCGAGGAGGCCGAGGACCGTGCCCTCCGGGACATCGAGATCGACGCCGTCCAGAGCCCTTACGTCGCCGAAGGTCTTCACCAGGCCTTCGGCGTAGATGGCGCCCGGCATGTGAGTCTCCCAAGGGTTGGGGATCAACGGAAAGTATGAGTAAGGCGACTAGTTTCGCCTGCTTTGCCCCGCCCGGCGAGCGAATATCTCTCCCACCCGGACAGTCGCGTGACGAGAGACACACACCATAACGCGATGTATCGCGTCTCCTCAAGCGGTTTTCCGCACTTGCTCTCCCACCCGGATCCCAGCCGGTCCGAACACCGGCACGCGGCCCACGCGGCCACCCCCGATCTCGGTCGAGGGCCGGCCCCGGCCTCAGTCGATGACCGTGTAACCCGCCCGCCGCAGCGCCGAGTTCACCTCGGCGCAGTGCTTCGGCCCCTTCGTCTCCAGGTGCAGCTCGACCTCCACCTCCGTGAGCCCGAGCCGTGGATCGGTCCGTACGTGGCTCACATCGAGGACGTTAGCGTCCACCACTGACAACACCCCCAGAAGTGTGGCCAGGGCGCCGGGCCGGTCCGTCAGCCGCAGCGTGACCGCGAGGTAGCGGCCGTTCGCGGCCATGCCGTGGCGCAGGATGCGCTGCATCAGCAGCGGGTCCACGTTCCCGCCGGACAGCAGCGCGACGACCGGGCCCTCGAAGGTGTCCGGCTCGCTCATGACCGCCGCGACCGGGCTCGCCCCGGCCGGTTCGACGACCAGCTTCGCCCGCTCCAGGCAGAGCAGCAGCGCACTCGACAGCGCGTCCTCGGAGACCGTACGGACCTCGTCCACCAGATCGCCGATGATCCGGAACGGCACGTCGCCCGGCCGCCCGACCTTGATGCCGTCGGCCATCGTCGTCGGGTTCTCGACCGACAGCGGGCGCCCGGCCGCCAGCGAGGGCGGGTACGCGGCCGCGCCCGCCGCCTGCACCCCCACGATCCGTACGTCCGGCCGCAGCGCCTTCACCGCGACCGCGATGCCCGCGGCCAGACCGCCACCGCCGATTCCCACGACGATCGTGCGCACCTCGGGGCACTGCTCCAGGATCTCCAGGCCGACCGTGCCCTGCCCGGCGATGATGTCGGGGTGGTCGAAGGGATGGATGAGGACGGCGCCCGTCTCGGCCGCGTACTCCTGCGCGGCGGCCAGGGTCTCGTCCACCACCGTGCCGTGCGTACGCACCTCGGCGCCGTAGTGCATGGTCGCCGCGACCTTCGGTAGCGGGGCGCCCGCCGGCATGAACACCGTGGAGCGCACGCCGAGCAGCGAGGAGGCCAGGGCGACGCCCTGCGCGTGGTTGCCCGCGCTGGCCGCGACCACTCCGGCGGCCCGTTCCTCGGGAAGGAGCCCGGCGATCCGCACATACGCGCCGCGCAGTTTGAACGAACCCGTGCGCTGGAGGTTCTCGCACTTGAGGTGGACCGGCGCGCCCACAAGGCCGGACAGGTGCCTGCTGCCCTCCATGGCGGTCACCCGTGCCACGCCCGAGAGCATCTTCTGGGCGCCGCGCACATCGTCGAGGGTCACCAGCGGCAAGGAGTCAGCCGTGCGATAGCTCATGACCACCAGTCTCGCAGTTCACACCGTGCCGCATCGGCCGCGACCACCGTCCGAGACCGGTTTGCTCAGCGCCGGTACGGCCCGCCCCCCGTCCGCGTACTCTGTCCCCCAACCCAGCCCCACGCATGAATAGAGCCCCCGGCCATGCCCACAACACCTGGAATGTCGATGGACATGACGACCGTCGGTGACACCGGTCTTCTCGAAACGCTCCAGCACGAGGTCGCGGTGTTCGCCCGCCGTGCCGAACAGACCCGGCTCGGCGGTGTCGGCCAGGTGCGCAACTCGATGGACCGCGCCGCGTACCTGCTGCTCAACCGCCTCGACAAGGAGGGGCCCATGGGCGTCAAGGCACTCGCCGCGAGCATGGGCATCGACTCGTCGACGGTCACCAGGCAGGTGGCCCCGCTGGTCGACACGGGACTCGTCAAGCGCACCTCCCACCCGGAGGACGGGCGTGCCGTGGTGCTGCAGCTGTCGCCGCGCGGACTCTCCCGCCTGGAGGAAGTGCGGTCGTCCAGGCGCCAGTTGATGTCCGAGCTCACCGAGGAGTGGTCGCCCGAGGAGCGCGAGGCGTTCTGCACGCTCCTCACGCGCTTCAACGACGCGCTCTCCACCCGTATGGCCGCGTCGCCGTCCGCGGAGGCCCCGGCACCGTCCTGACCGGCCGGCACGACGCCCACCGGCCGCGTCCACCGCGCCGTGCCGCCGCGTACCGTCTCGTGTCGCCCTCTTGACCAGGGGCCCGTGCCTGGCCTCATATGAGACCGGGCCCCGACGTACGCGGCTGTCCTCGGCGTACGTCTCCAGGGTCCGGTTTCCCACCGTCGGGAGGCGCGGTGCGAGAGCGGCAGGCGTCCCGGAACGCCCGCCGTGCCCGGGAGTTCGAGGCGTTCGTCGCGGGCGCGGCAGGGCGGCTGATGCATGCCGCCACGCTGCTCACCGCGGAGCCCCCGGACGACAACCCGCGCGCGCGGCGCCTGCTCACCGCGGTCCTGGCCCACACGTACGCCGGCTGGGACCGGCTGCACGGCGAGGACCCGTACGACCGGACCCGGCAGTACATGGCCGTGCGCTTCGCGCGCGGGGCCTGGCACGAGTACGGCGGCCTCGGCCGGGCGTACCCGCGGATCCGCCCGCACCCCGGCGGCGTCCTGCGCCGCCTCACCCCCCAGGAACGGCTGATCCTCGTGCTGCGCATGTACGAGGGTGTAGCCGAGGAACAGGCCGCGGCGCTGCTGGGGCTGCCCACGGAGCGCGTACGGGCCATCTGCGCCCGTGCCATGGCCACGCTGCTGCATCCGCCGCGGGAGGCCGCCGCGCCGGTCGCGAAGGTGGTGCCTTCATGAGCCCCGTCAGCCGCATGGAGGCCGAGGTCCGGCGCGTCCTGGAGGAACCGCAGCCGTCCGTACCACCGGAGCTGTTCACGGAGGCGGTCCGCAGGGGCGGGCGGATGCTGCGCCGCCGGACGGCCGCCCGGCGGCTGATGTGGCTGCTGCTGCTCGTGGCCGCCGTGGCCCTCGTGGTGTGGCTGTCGGCCGCCCAGCCGTGGGTGGAGCCGCCGTCGGAGACGACTCCACCGCTGACCGGCTGGTGAGACCGAGGACCGAGGACCGCTTACTGAATCGAGCCGGGCCGAGCTGGGCCGATCGATCAGCCCAGGGCCTGCTTGAGGTCCTCAAGGAGGTCGTCGATGTTCTCGATGCCCACGGAGAGGCGTACGAGATCGGCGGGGACCTCCAGGAGGGACCCGGCCACGGACGCGTGCGTCATGCGTCCCGGGTGCTCGATCAGCGACTCGACGCCGCCCAGGGACTCGCCCAGGGTGAACACCTTGGCGCGGTTGCAGACCTCGACGGCCGCTTCCTCACCGCCCTCGACCTGGAAGGAGACCATGCCGCCGAACGCCCTCATCTGCTTGGCGGCGGTCTCGTGACCGGGGTGCTCCGGGAGGCCCGGGTACAGAACGCGCGTCACGCGCGCGTGCCGGGTGAGCATCTCGGCGACCTTGGTGGCGTTCTCGCTGTGCCGGTCCATCCGGACGGCGAGCGTCTTGATGCCGCGCAGCACCAGCCAGGCGTCCATGGGACCGGCCACCGCGCCCATCGCGTTCTGGTGGTAGGCGAGCTCCTCGCCGAGTTCCTGGTCGCCGACCACGAGGGCGCCGCCGACGACGTCGGAGTGGCCGCCCATGTACTTGGTCAGGGAGTGCACGACGACGTCCGCGCCGAGCGCGAGCGGCTGCTGGAGGTAGGGGCTGGCGAAGGTGTTGTCGACGACGAGCTTCGCGCCGGCCTCGCGCGCGACGTGCGAGAGCGCGGCGATGTCGGTGATGCCGAGGAGCGGGTTGGAGGGCGTCTCCACCCACACGACCTTGGTCTTCGGAGTGATGGCCGCCCGTACGGCCGCGGGGTCGCTGGAGTCGGCGACCGACCACTCCACCCCCCACCGCGAGACGACCTTCGCGAAGAGGCGGAAGGTACCGCCGTACGCGTCATTGGGGATGACCACGTGGTCGCCGGGGCTGAGCAGCGTACGCAACAGGCAGTCCTCGGCCGCCAGTCCTGACGCGAACGCGAGCCCGCGGCGGCCACCCTCCAGGGCCGCGAGATTCTCCTCCAGGGCGGTCCGGGTCGGGTTGGCGCTGCGGCTGTACTCGTAGCCGCCGCGCAGGCCGCCGACGCCGTCCTGCTTGTAGGTGGAGACCTGGTAGATCGGCGGGACGACCGCGCCGGTGAGGGGATCGGCGGTGTTGCCCGCGTGGATCGCCACGGTCTCGAAGTGCTGGCTGATGTGCCTGTCGCTCATGGGCACCGAGGGTAATGCGCTCGCGGGGATCGTGACGGCGGTGGGCGGTGGATGGACGGCGGACGGACGGCAGACGGGTGGCGGACGGGTCGCGGACGGGTCGCGGACGGGTCGCGGACGGGTCGCGGAACGGGTTTTCCACAGGAGTGGCCGCCCTGGTTGGCCAATTGTCGGACCCGTCTGGTTCGCTTGTGCCATGGAGATTCTCTGGGTCCTGATGGCGCTGCTCTTGATCGTGTTCGCCCTCGGACCGATCTTGATGCGCAGGCGTGCCGGTGGTATCCAGCAGGTCGCCCCCGGCGACCCGGACGCCGCCGACCCGGCGAACTACGGCTTCCTGCGCCAGGAGGAGCTGGACATCCGCATGCCCGGCCCCGACGAGGACCTGCTGGAGGTCCTCGATCTGGTGCAGCGCAGCCAGGACTACCGCGCGGCGTCGCAGCTCCTGTCCGGTACGGAGACGGAGGGCGAGCGGCGCTGGCAGCGCGTCCAGGCCTTCGCGGGCGCCGCGTCGCTCGAACTGCAGCAGCGCCCCGGCGGCGTGAGCGACAGCCCCGGCGGGCAGTGGCTGCGGGTGTGGCGGGCCGAGAACCCCAAGGACGCGGGCGGCGCCGCCGTGCACGCGGAGTTCCTGGTGCAGCAGGCGTGGCGTACGTCGTCACCGGGGACGGACGAGTTCCGGATCATCATGGAGGAGGCGCGGGCGGCCTGCGGCGACGCGGCTCTGCTGGCTCCGGGCGACCCGATCCCGTACATCATCGAACTCTCCGTGGCTCGCGGCCTTGCCTACTCGCAGCCGGAGTTCGAGAAGCTCTGGCTGAAGATCCTGGACCGGGCGCCCGCGCACATGGGGGCGCATCTGGCGGCGCTGCACTACTGGTGCGAGAAGTGGCACGGCTCACGGGAGACGGCGTACGCGTTCGCGGAGGCGGCCGCGGCGCGCGCCCCGCAGGGTTCTCTCCTGGCCGCCATGCCGCTCTTCGCGGTCTTCGAGCACCTCCCCGAGGTGAACCTCGTCAGCGGCTTCTACCAGAGCGAGGTCGTGACCAAGGCGGTGCACGGCGCGCTCTTCACGGTCCACTCGGCGCGCTCCGACGACTCGATGCTCGCCCATGTCCGGCATCTGCTGGTGTTCTTCCTGGTCCGCGGCGAGCGCTGGTCGGAGGCGATGAACCAGCTGGTGCACGTCGACGGCCACGTGGGCGCCCTGCCCTGGACGCTGACTCGCGACCCTGCGGCGGACTACGCGATATACCGGGCCCTGGCGGTGGCGGGATACGAGGCGAACGGCGGGAGCCCGGCCACGCTGTCGCACTGAGCGGGCGCCGGCCGGACCCGGGGGCCCCGGCGAAGGGGGCGCGCCTCCTCCGCCGGGGCCGTCGTCCGGAACCAGGCCCTGTCCCCTGTCCGGACCTGGCGGTCAGCCCTCCGCGCGGGCGGGCAGCCGCCATCCCGGGCGCGGGAAGTGACAGGTGTAGCCGTTCGGATAGTGCTGCAGGTAGTCCTGGTGCTCCGGCTCGGCCTCCCAGAAGGGGCCGACCGGCTCGACCTCGGTGACGACCGGGCCCGGCCACAGTCCGGAGGCGTCCACGTCCGCGATCGTGTCCTCGGCGATCCTCTTCTGCTCGTCGTCCACGTAGTAGATCGCCGAGCGGTAGCTGAGGCCGATGTCGTTGCCCTGGCGGTTCTTGGTGCTCGGGTCGTGGATCTGGAAGAAGAGCTCCAGGATCGCGCGGTAATCGGTCGTCGCGGGGTCGAAGAGGATCTCGATGGCCTCCGCGTGCGTGCCGTGGTTGCGGTACGTCGCGTTCGGTACGTCGCCCCCGGTGTACCCGACCCGGGTCGCCGTCACGCCGGGGAGCCGGCGGATCAGCTCCTCCATGCCCCAGAAGCATCCGCCCGCCAGCACGGCCCTCTGTGTCTGCGCAGCCATTGCGGCCCCTCCCATATCTGTCAGCTCGATCACTCGGACTACGCCGCTCGCACACCGGCATTCTGCCCACTCCGCACAACGCGCGAGGGTCCCCGGCGATTCCGGGCGCGGCCGGCAGCAGGGCCTTCAGCAGCTCGGAGCGCTTCCCTCAGGGTCCCTGAGGGTCCCTGAGGGTCCCTCAGGGCGAACGGCCCGGCCCCGGTTCTGGTTCTGGATCCGACCCTGGTGGCGCTACCGCGCAGACGTCCCCGCCCGGGTCGCATCCGTGCCCCAGCTGGCAAGCAGCCGCAGCGCCTCGGCGGAGGCGGACCCCGGCTCCGCGTGGTACGTGGCCATCGACAACTCCTCGTCGTCGACGAGCTTGAAGTTCTCGAAGGAGAGGGTCAGCTCGCCCACGAGAGGATGATGCAGCCGCTTCACCCCGTGGCTCTTCTCCCTGACGTCGTGCGTCGCCCAGAGCCGCCGGAACTCCTCGCTCTTCACGGAGAGCTCACCGACGAGCGCGGACAGCCGGGGATCGTCCGGATGGCATCCGGCGTCCATGCGCAGAAAACTCACCATGTCGGACGCCTTCTGCTCCCACTCCACGAACAGCTCGCGGTACTCGGGCCTGAGGAACACCATCCGCGCCCAGTTCCGCTCCTGCGGCGGCAGCTGCGACCAGTCCCCGAAGACGGCCGCGGCCATCCGGTTCCACACGAGGATGTCCGAGCGCCGCCCCACGACGTACGCGGGCACGTTGTCCAGGGTGTCGATCAGCTCCCGCATCGCCACCCGCACCTGCTGCGGCCGGGCCGACGGCTTCTTCTTGTGCTGCTTGGGCTTCGCCAGATGCGTGAGATGCGCGTGCTCGGCCCCGCTCAGCCGCAGAGCGCGCGCGATCGCGTCGAGCACCTCCGCCGACACGTTCCGTCCGTTGCCCTGTTCCAGGCGTGTGTAGTACGCCACAGACACCCCGGCCAGCTGCGCCAGCTCCTCGCGGCGCAGTCCCGGCACACGGCGGTGCCGCCCGAAGTCGGGCAGCCCCACATCCTCCGGCTTCAGCCGCGCCCGGCGGGTGCGCAGGAACTCGCTGAGCTCGGCGCGCCGGTCCAGCGACTGCCCCAGTTCCTGTCCGGTCACGCCGGTCACGCCGGTGGGCTCCTGCGAGGACTGGTGGTCCGGGTGATCCATACGTCCAGTATTCACGGTCGTACGCATACGAACCTGCCCCCGTCAGTAGTAGGACCACTGGACGTACGAAACACCGGGGTCTGGGTGAAGGGCGGCAGACGGGTCAGGCTGGACGTCGCGCCCGGCCGGAGGCAGGCCGGGCGCAGGACCACGCCTAGGAGAAACACCCGCATGACCACTGTCGCCGCATACGCCGCTCCCGCCGCCAAGGCTCCGCTGGAGCGCACGACCATTGAGCGTCGCCCGGTCGGCGAGCACGACGTCCTCATCGAGATCAAGTTCGCCGGCATCTGTCACTCCGACATCCACCAGGCCCGCGAGGGCTGGGGCGAGGCCATCTTCCCGATGGTCCCCGGCCACGAGATCGCCGGCATCGTCACCGAGGTCGGCTCCGGCGTCACCAAGTTCACCGTCGGCGACCGCGTGGGCGTCGGCTGCATGGTCGACTCCTGCCGGGAGTGCGACAACTGCAAGGCGGGCCTGGAGCAGTACTGCACCCAGGGCAACATCGGCACGTACAACGCCGTCGACCACGCCGGCGAGGTCACGTACGGCGGCTACTCGACGCACATCGTCGTCGACGAGGCCTTCACCGTCCGGATCCCCGAGGGCCTGGCCCTCGACGAGGCCGCGCCGCTGCTGTGCGCCGGCATCACCACGTACTCCCCGCTCAGGCACTGGAACGCAGGCCCCGGCAAGAAGGTCGCGATCCTCGGCATGGGCGGCCTCGGCCACATGGGCGTCAAGATCGCGCACGCGCTCGGCGCGGAGGTGACCGTCNNCTGCGCAAGAAGGACGACGGCCTGAAGCTGGGCGCCGACCACTACTACGCGACCAGCGACCCGGAGACCTTCGAGGAACTGCGTGGCACGTTCGACCTGATCCTCTCCACGGTCTCGGCCCCGCTGGACCTGGACGCGTTCCTGGCCCTGCTCCGGTCGGACGGCGCCTTCGTGAACGTGGGCGCGCCCGAGGAGCCGGTCTCCCTGAACCTGTTCTCGGTGATCGGCGGCCGTAAGACCCTTGCCGGGTCGGGCATCGGTGGCATTCGGGAGACCCAGGAGATGCTGGACTTCTGCGCCGAGCACGGATTGGGCG